>VXMU01000122.1:9329-56346 GCA_009840945.1 Chloroflexota bacterium
GCCGTGTGCGGGGTGGGGCGTGCGCAGACCCCCTCACCCTGGCCCTCTCCCCCGCGGACGGGGGCGAGGGGATCAGAATCCGGCTCCCTCTCCCGCTTGCGGGAGAGGGTTGGGGTGACGATCCGGCGGGGCTCCGCGATGGCTCCGTGCCATATGCGAGGTTGGGTGTGCGCAGACCCCCTCACCCTGGCCCTCTCCCCCGCAGCATGGCTGGGCCGGAGAGCCGAGGACACCGGCCTCGACTCTCCTCGACGCGGGGATACCCCGCAGGGCGGGGGCGAGGGGATCAGAGGCGCGGGCGAGAGGATCTGGTACCTGCGGGGATACCCCGCTCGCCGCCGAGAGCGCCCGAACGCGTGGCCGGGCACTCGACGCCGTGCTACCGTGATCTCCGCGCAGCAGCTGGGGAAGCCGGTGCAAGTCCGGCGCTGTCCCGCAACTGTGAGCCTCGCCGCCGAGCCGGCCGCGAGGCAAGCCAGAACACCGGCCTGCGCGATGTCGCGAACCTGCGAGGACAGGCGACGGCATGCCGCGCGGCCTCGGCCGGCCGGCATCGCTTCCACCGCCCCTCGCACCCGGAGGGGCGTCTTCGTGACCCGCGAGTCCTTCGGCGCATCCGTCCGCGAGGCGGCGGCCATCCTGCCGTCGGGCACGACGACGTTCCTGCGCCTGCCCACGCCCGGGCCCGCTCTCGCGGGCGTCACGCTCCTCGTCGTCGTCGCGCTCGTCGCGCTGACGCAGGGCGCGGCCGACATCCCGCCGGCGACCGTGGTGCGCATCCTCCTCGACAGCCTGCCGCTGGTGAGCGTCGACGTCACCGTGCCGGTCACGCAGGAGACGATCGTGCTCGACATACGGCTGCCGAGGGTGATCGCGGCGGGGGCGGTGGGCGCGGCGCTCGCGCTGTCCGGGGCCTCGTACCAGGGGGTGTTCCGCAACCCGCTCGCCGGGCCGTTCCTGCTCGGCGTCGCCTCGGGCGCCGCGCTGGGTGCGGCGATCGCGATCATCTCGCCACTCTCGGCCGACGCCTACGGCTTCGGCTGGGTGCCCGTCTTCGCCTTCGCCGGTGCGCTCGGGACGGTGGTCCTCGTCTACCTGCTCGCGACGGGCGGAGGCGGCGTGGACAGCACGACGCTGATCCTCGCCGGCGTGGCGCTCTCGGCCGTCTTCGGGGCGGCGACGGCGTTCATCCTGCTCACCGGCGGCGAGCAGGCGCGGCCGATCTTTTCGTTCCTCTTCGGCGGCTTCAATACCTCGAACTGGGAGCGCATCGCCTGGGCCGCGCCATACATGCTCGTCGGCACGGTCCTCGTCGCGATGCATGCACGGGTGCTGAACGTGCTCCAGCTCGACGAGGAGCAGGCCGCGCAGCTCGGCGTGTCCGTGACGCGCACCAAGCTGATCGTGCTCGCCGCGGCCTCTCTGACCGCCGCGACGGCGGTGGCGATGGCCGGGGTCATCGGGTTCGTGGGGCTGATCGTGCCGCACGCGGTGCGGCTCGCCTTCGGCGGCGATCACCGGCGGCTGCTCCCGCTCGCGGCGCTGTTCGGGGCCTCGTTCCTCATCCTCGTCGACCTGCTGGCGAGGACCATGCTGTCGCCGCAAGAGGTCCCGGTCGGGGTGCTCACGGCGCTCCTCGGCGGCCCGTTCTTCCTCTGGCTGCTCCGCACGCGACGGGCGGCGGCGCTATGACCACCTTCACCCCCCGGGCTGCCCCCGCCGCCGCAACCGCCGAGGCCGCCTCGACGCCCCCGCTGCTGGCGGCGTCGGGCATCCACGTCGAGCTCGGCGGGGCGACGATCCTGCGCGACGTCGAGGTCGCCGTTGGGCGCGGCGAGGTCGTAGGGCTCGTCGGCCCGAACGGGGCCGGCAAGAGCACGCTGCTGCGCGTCGTGACCGGCATGCTGCGGCCCGCCGCGGGCGACGTGGCGGTCGCGGGCGATGCGCTCGAGGCGCTCCCGCGCCGCGAGCTGGCGCGCCGCGTCGCCGTCGTGCAGCAGCTCCCCGAGGCGCCCGCGACGATGCGCGTGCGCGACCTCGTGGTGCTGGGACGCCACCCGCACCTCGGCCTCCTCGCGCGCGAGTCCCGGCACGACTTCGACGTGGCGGACGCCGCGATGCGGCGTGCGGGCTGCGACCAGTTCGCGGACCGCGAGCTGGGCTCCCTCTCCGGCGGCGAGCGGCGTCGCGCCTTCATCGCGCGTGCGCTCGCGCAGGAGGCGCCATTGCTGCTCCTCGACGAGCCGACCTCGAACCTCGACGCGCACGCGCAGGTCGAGATCCTCGAGCTGGTCGCGGAGCTGGCCGCGGGCGGGGCGGGCGTGCTGCTCATCGTCCACGACCTCACGCTCGCCGCCGCGTACTGCGACCGCGTCGTGCTGCTCGACCGCGGCGAGGTGGTCGCCGAGGGCGCGCCGTCGGAGGTGGTCACGTCGGAGCATGTGCAGCGGGTCTACGGCGGCGGGGTCACGGTGCTGCCGCACCCCGCGTCGGGCGCGCCGGTGGTGATCCCCTCGCGCCTGGAGTCGTGAGATGACGACCGAGAAGTGGAGCGAGCCGACGGAGGACGTCGAGCCCGGCGCGCAGCCCGGCGAGGGCGGCCTGTTCCCGAAGCGGAACCCGCTGGTGCTGCTCTATACGGGCGACGGCAAGGGCAAGACCTCCTCGGCGCTTGGGGTGACGATGCGCGCGTGGGGGCGCGGCTGGAAGATCTGCTGGCTGCAGTTCATCAAGTCGAAGACCGCCAACTACGGCGAGACGCGTGCCGCGAAGCGCATGGGCATCGAGATGATCCCGCTGGGCGACGGCTTCACGTGGCTCTCGAAGGACATCAACAAGGACATCGCCCTCGCCCGCGAGTGCTGGGCGCTGGCCCGCGAGAAGATCGAGTCGGCCGCGTACGACCTCGTCGTGCTCGACGAGATCACGTACCCCATCACGTACGGCTGGCTGCAGGCGGACGAGGTGATCGGCGCGCTGCGCGACCGCCCCGCAGACGTGCACGTCATCATGACCGGGCGCAACGCCGTCCCCGGGCTGGTCGAGTTCGCCGACCTGGTATCGGAGATGACCGAGGTGAAGCACCCGTACCAGCAGGGCATCAAGGCGCAGCGCGGCATCGACTTCTGAGATGCGGCGCGCGCTGACTCTCGCCCTCGCCGTGGCCATCGACGGTGTCGCCGGGGATCCGCCGACGCGGCTCCACCCCGTCGGCGCGATCGGCTCGCTCGCCCGCCTGCTCGAGACGCGGGCGCCCGACGGCGCGACCGAGCGGCGCACGTACGGCCGAGGGGTCGCCGCCGCGCTCCCGCTCGTCGCGGCGCTGGCGGCGTGGCAGCTCTCCGCGCGGCTCGGCGGCTCCGGCCCGCGCCGTGTGGCCGTCGACGCCGGGGCGCTCTCGCTCAGCTTCGCGCTGCGCACGCTCCTCGGCCGCGCAGGCGAGGTGGAGGCCGCGCTCCGCGAGCACGACCTCGCCGCCGCGCGGTCGCTCCTCGGCACCCACCTCGTGAGCCGCGACGTGGGCGACCTCGACGCGTCCGAGCTGGCCGCGGCGACGATTGAGTCGGTGGCGGAGAACCTCAGCGACGGGGTGATCGCGCCGTGGCTCTGGTACGGCGCCGGCGGCCTGCCCGCCGCGTGGGCGTACCGCGCCGTCAACACCCTCGACGCGATGTGGGGGTACCGCGACGAGCGGTGGCGCGACCTCGGCGAGGCCGCCGCACGAACGGACGACGTGCTCAATCTCGCGCCTGCGCGGCTGACCGCGCTCTCGCTGTGCGCCGCCGCGTATCGGCACGGCGACGGCGCACGCGCGCTGCGACAGTGGCGGCTCGACGCCGGACGGACGGCGAGCCCGAACGCCGGGCACCCGATGGCCGCGATGGCGGGCGCGCTGGGCGTGCAGCTCGGCAAGCACGGCGAGTACGTCCTCGGCGCGGGCCTGCGCGCCCCGGCGCACGAGGACATTGGGCGGGCGTGCACCCTCGCGACCGAGGCGGCGCTGATCGCCGGCGGAGCGCTGGGGGTCGTGCTCGCGGGCGTGGGGAGCCGCTCGTGACCAGCGCCGACGACACGCTCGACCTCGCCTCGAACCTGCACCCGCACGGGCCGCACCCGGCGGTCGTCGAGGCGGCGCGCCGGGCCGAGCTTGGCCGGTACCCGGCCGACACCTCGACGCTCGCCGCCGAGGTGGCGCTGTCGGTCGGCGTCTCGCGGGAGCAGGTGCTCATCACGGCCGGGGCGACCGAGGCTGTCCACCTCGCGCTGCGCGCCCTCCTCGGACCCGGCGATGCCTGCACCGTCTTCACGCCCGCGTTCGGCGAGTACGAGCGCGTCGCGCAGGGCGCGGGCTTCACGGTCGAGCGCCACGAGGCGCTCCCGCCCGGCTTCGCGCCGCCCCCCGATGACCCCCCTCGAGCGTTGCTCACGGTCGTCGCGAACCCGAGCAGCCCGGCCGGCGTCTACGTCGACGAGTCGGTGATCCGCCGCGTGCTGCGCGTGGCGCGGGGCGTGGTGCTGGTGGACGCGGTGTACGAGCCGTTCGTGGAGGACGCGTGGGACGCGAACAAGCTCGTGCGCGACGGCCTGCCGGTGCTCGTGATCCACTCCTTCACCAAGCTCCACGCCATACCGGGGCTGCGCGTCGGCTACGTCACCGGACCCGCGCCGCTCATCGGCGGGCTGGCGGCGCTGCAACCGAAGTGGTCGGTGAGCTCGCCGGCCATCGAGGCCGCCCACGCCGCACTCCCCCTCGACGCCGAGCGCCGCGAGGTGGTGGGCGAGGTCGCCGAGACGCGCGAGGCGATGCACGACTTCTTCGCGTCGCGCGGTATCGCGGTCAGCCCGTCGCGGGCGAACTTCGTGCTCGCTCAGACCGGCGACGCGCCCGCGATGCGCGCGGCGCTGCTGCGCCGGGGCATCGAGGTGCGCGACTGCACCTCGTTCGGCCTGCCCGATTGGGTGCGCATCGCGACGCCGCCCGCGGCCGAGCTGCGGAGAGTCCTCGATGCGCTCGGCGGGGTGCTGGAGGAGCTCGCGTGACGGGCGAGGGCGGGCTCGCGCCGGTGCTGATGGTGGTCGGGACCGCGTCGTCGGTCGGGAAGTCGGTGGTAGTGACGGCGCTCTGCCGCATCTTCCGCCAGGACGGCGTGCAGGTGGCGCCGTTCAAGGCGCAGAACATGTCCAACAACGCCGCCGTCACCGCCGACGGCCTCGAGATCGGCCGCGCCCAGGCCGAGCAGGCGGCGGCGGCCGGCCTCGAACCGCACGTCGACATGAACCCCGTGCTGCTGAAGCCGCAAGGCGACCGCACCTCGCAGCTTGTGCTGCGCGGCCGCCCCGCCGGGCTGCTGCACAGCCGCGACTTCACGGGCCGCAAGCGCGACCTCTGGCCCGACGCCGCCGAGGCCCTCGACGCGCTGCGCGCCCGCCACGACCTCGTCGTGGCCGAGGGGGCGGGCAGCCCCGCCGAGCCGAACCTGCGCGCGGGCGACATCACGAACATGCGCGTGGCGCGCCACGCGGATGCGCCGACGCTGCTCGTCGGCGACATCGACCGCGGCGGCGTCTTCGCGCACCTGCTCGGTACGCTCGAGCTGCTGCCGCCCGAGGACCGGGCGCTGGTGCGCGGCTTCGTCATCAACCGCTTCCGCGGCGACCCCTCGCTGCTCGGCCCGGCGATCGAGGAGATCGAGCAACGCACGGGGGTGCCGGTGCTCGGCGTGATCCCGTGGATCGATGACATCGGTGTCGCCGAGGAGGACGCGGTCGCCCTCGAACGCCCCGAAGGGGGCGCCGCCGGCGAGGCGGCCGAGGTCGACGTGGCGGTCTTGCGCCTGCCGCGCATCGCGAACTTCGACGACTTCGACCCGCTCATGCGCGAGCCGCGCGTGCGCGTGCGCTGGGTGCGGCACGCCGACGAGCTCGGCGCGCCCGACCTCGCGGTGCTGCCCGGCACGAAGGCGACGGTCGCCGACCTCGCGTGGTTGCGCGGGCAGGGCCTCGACCGGGCGGTCGAGGAGCACGCCGCGCGCAGCGGCGCGGTGCTCGGGATCTGCGGCGGCTTCCAGATGCTCGGCGAGCGGCTCGTCGACGAAGAGGGCGTCGAGGCCGCGCCCGGCACCGAGGTTCCGGGCCTCGGGCTGCTGCCGGTCGAGACGCGCTTCGTGGCGGAGAAGACGACGCGGCAGGCCTCGGGCGAGGTGCGTGCGGCGGCCGGGCCGTGGGCCGGCGCGACGGGCCTGCCGGTGAGCGGCTACGAGATCCACATGGGGCAGCACACCGGCGAGGCTGGCGCGCGGCCGCTGCTCGACCTCGACGGCCGGCCCGACGGCGCCGTCTCGCCCGACGGGCGGATCGCCGGGACGTACCTCCACGGCCTGCTGCACAACGATGGCGTGCGCGCCGCGCTGCTGCGCGCCCTCGGGCGCCACGAGGCGGGCGAGGCGGCCGTGGCCTTCGACGAGCGGCGCGAGGCGGCGTTCGACCGGCTGGCGTCGGTCGTGCGGGAGCACCTCGACATGGCGCGCGTGAACGCGCTCGTCCGGCGCTGACGGGCGTCGCGGCTACGGGATGTCGGCGTCGTACTCCGTGCCGACGTGGCCGCGGTCGACGAAGCCCTGGTACTCGGCGTCCGAGTAGCCCATGACCTCCTTGTAGACGTACTCGTTGTCCTGCCCGAGGTGTGGCGCGTGGCGCGAGACGGCCTGCGGCGAGCGGCTCGCCTTCCACGCGCGGCCGACCTGGCGCTGGATGCCCGTGTCGGGGTTCTCGATGGTCTGGAAGAAGTCGCGCGCCGCGTGCTGGCGGTCCGCGTAGACGTCGGCCTCGCTCATCACCACGCCCGCGGGGATCCCGAGCGCCTGCAGGCGGTGCATGATCCAGTATGGGTCGAGGGGGCGCGTCCACTCCGCGATGACCTCGTCGAGCTCCCGGCGGTTCGTGTAGCGGTCCGCCATCGTCGCGAAGCGCGGGTCCTCTGCCAGCTCGGGCATGCGCATCGAATCGCACAGGGCGCGCCACTCGCGCTCGTTGCGGACGGCGATCGTGACCCAGCGGTCGACGCCGTGGACCGGGTAGACGTTGTGCGGCGCGAGGAAGAAATGGTCGTTCGCCATGTACTCCCACTGCCGGCCGTTCATCGAGTAGTCCATGATGAACTCGCCGATGTACCCGACGAAGTTCTCGGCGGTCGCGAGCTCGATCATCAACCCCTTGCCGGTCTGCTCGCGGTAGCGCAGCCCGTTCATGAAGGCGAACGCGGAGCCGACGCCCGACGCGGCGTCGGACGGCACGCCGCTCGGCGCGTACTCGAGGCTGTAGCCGGGGTAGGCGCGGATCACGGGGTGCCCGCAGAGCGCCTCCATGTGGTTCCCGAAGGTGCGGTACCGGCGGTACGGCCCCGTGATGCCGAAGCCGGGCGCGCGCACCATGATGATGCGCGGGTTCACGCGCGAGAGGCGCTCCCACGTGATGTCGTTGCGCTCGACGTTGGGCGGCAGGTTGTTCTCGATCAGCCCGTCGGAGACCTCGAGCAGCCGGTCGAGGACCTCCTGGCCCTCGGGCGAGGCGTAGTCGATGGTGACGGACTTCTTGTTGCGGGCGTGATGGGTGAAGCCGGCCCAGCGGTTCCACGGGCGCTCGCCCGGCTCGTTGTTGGGGTAGGTGATGTTGGTGGAGGCGGTGCTCTGCACCATCTCCAGCGGCGGCCGCACCATGAACCCGCGGGACGTCGAGGGCGCGAAGTGGACCGACTCCACGCGGATCACCTCGGCCCCCCACTCGGCGAGGTGCATCGTCGAGTACGGGCCGGCCCACACCACCGTGAAGTCGATGACGCGCAGGCCTTCGAGGGGCAGGCGCCCCGCGGTGGGCGTCAGCACGGGCGTCGGCTCCGGGTTCGACCGCACCACGGGGGCGCGCGCGGGCGGGGCGGCGTCGAGGACGTCCCGGGTGTGCTCGCCGAGCGCCGGCGCGTGCCGGCGCGGGGGCATCGGGCCCTCCTCGCGGTGGAGCTTGAAGTGGTAGCCGGGGTAGGTCAGCGGTCCCGTCTCGGGGTGGTCGATGGTCTGGAAGAACTCGCGCTCGACGAAGCTCGGATCCCGGAAGAGGTCCTCGATCGTGTTGATCGGCCCGGCGAGGACTCCGAAGTCCTCGCACGCCTGGCGCAGCTCCGCCTTGGTGTGCTGGAGCGTGAACGGCAGGAGCTCGGCCGTGAACTCCTCGATGCGCTCGGGCGCGGAGCGCGCCTCGACGGTGGCGTAGTCGGGGTGCTCAAGCAGGTCCTCGCGACCGATCATGCGGATCACGCCGGGCAGCCGTGAGGGCCCCGAGCTGATGATGAAGAAGCCGTCGATGCACGGGAACACGCCCGACCCGACCTGCGAGACCACGCCCGCGCGCTGCGCGATGTGGCCGGTGTACTGGTGGCCCATGAGCTGCGCGAGCCGCGCGTCGATCGAGTGCGTCGCCGTCTCGAAGAGCGAGAGGTCGACGTGCTCGCCCTCGCCGCGCTCCTTCGAGCCGTGCAGCGCGACCATCGTGGCCAGCGCGCCGACGAACCCGCCGTGGTAGCCGGTCATGCGTCCCGCCGTCTTCGCGGGTCCCAGGTCGTAGTCGCCGGCGGACTGGAGGTTGCCACCCATCCCGAAGATCGTGAGGTCGGTCGCCTCGTAGTCGCGGTACGGCCCGTCCTGCCCGAAGTTCGTGAGCGAGGTCAGCACGACCATCGGGTTCACCTCGTGCAGCACGTCGTAGCCGATCCCGAGGCGTTCGAGGGTGCCGGGCCGGAAGTTCTCGATCACCGCGTCGGCGTCCTGCACGAGCCGCAGCAGGTCGTCGCGGCCCTCGTCGGTCTTGAGGTCGAGCACGACGCTGCGCTTGTTGGTGTTGAGGAACATGAAGAGGCCGGAGCGCTCGGGACCGGGCTCGTCCTGGTGGAACGGCGGCGTGTGGCGCGAGGGGTCGCCCTCGAGGGGCTCGATCTTGATGACGTCGGCGCCGTAGTCGCCGAGCAGGCGCGTGCAGAACGGTCCGACCGTCCCCCGCGTCAGGTCGATCACCCGCAGGCCGTCGAGTGGCATCGTCATCGCCGCACCTCGCTCCCGGCGCCGCGGTACTGCCCCGTGCAACACGACGCGGCGCGATGATACAGGCGAACGGGACGGGCGCGGCGAGTAGAATCGGTAAATGACCACCAGCGCGCCCGCGGCGCGGCCACGCATCTTCTACGGCTGGTACATGGTCGGCGGCGGAGTCGTCGGCTCCTTCGTGGCCGTCGGCGCCGGCTTCGCGTCGATGAGCGTCTTCCTCAGCCCCGTCACGCAGGACATGGGCTGGACCGTCGCGGCCTTCACCATCGCGACCGCCGGGGCGAACGCCGTCAACGGCATGTCCGGCGTCATCGTCGGCCCGCTCGTCGACCGCCACGGGCCGAGGCCGCTCATGCTCGTCGGCGCGGTCGCGCTCGCGGCGGCGATGTTCCTCACCTCGCAGGTGACGGCGCTGTGGCAGTTCATCGTGCTGCAGGCGTTCGGTGTCGGGCTCGGCATGGCGCTCGTCGGGCCGCTGGTCGTGAATATCGCGCTGTCGAAGTGGTTCGTGCTCGGCCGCGGCTGGGCGATCGCGCTGGGTTCGACAGGCATCTCGTTCGCCGGGGTGTTCGTCCCGTTCGCGATGACCCGCGTGGTCGACGGCCTCGGGTGGCGCGAGGGCTACCAGATCCTCGGCGTCGCCGTGCTCCTGCTCGCGTTGCCGACAGCGCTGATCATGCGCCGCCAGCCGGAGGACTATGGCCAGCTCCCCGACGGGCGGACAGAGGGCGGCGCGGGCGTCTCGGCCGCGGACACCGAGGCGCTGAACCTCGACCGCCTCAACTCATACACGCGCAGCGAGGCGCTGCGCACCCGCGCCTTCTACCTGCTCACGCTCTCGTTCGCGTTCTTCGGGGCGGCGGCCTTCACGCTGCTCATCCACGGCATCCCGTTCGTGACCGAGGCCGGCTTCACGCGCACCGAGGCGGCCCTCGCGGTCGGCGTTGCCGGCGTCGGCAACTTCGCCGCGAAGATCCTGTGGGGCTGGGCGCTGGGGCGGTGGCACCCGCGCATCCTGTGGGCGATGTGCTACGCGCTGTTGTGCATCGGCTCGGTGCTACAGCTCGTGGCGGGCGGGCTCGGCCTGCTGATGCTGATGCACGTCGCGTTCTTCCTGTGGGGCCTGGGCTTCGGCGGCGGGGTGCCGCTGGGCGAGTTCATCTGGGCGAAGTACTTCGGCCGCGTCCACATCGGCGCCGTCCGCAGCGTCGGGATGCCGGCCGGGATCCTCTTCGGCGCAGCCGGGCCGCTAGTCGCCTCGCTGCTGTTCGACGCGAGCGGCAGCTACCTCGCCGCGTGGGTCCTGATGATCGCGCTCTACTGCCTCGGCGCAGCCGCCGTCCTGACCTCGCGCGAGCCGCCGCAGAAGGTCACCGCCGCCCAGCTCGCCGCGATGGCTCCCCCTGCGCCGGCGCCCGTCGCCGCGGTCGTCCCGGCGCCCACCGCCGCGGCCGTCCCGGCGTCACCCGTGGCTACGCCCCCGGCGGCAGCCGCCCCCGCGCTCGCGACGCCCGGCGCGGCTCTCACGCACGGTGGGCTGAGCCTGTGGGACGGCAACCGCGACGGCGTGACGCCGCCCGTCAACGGGGCTGCGGCGCCAACCCGAAGCGCTGCTCGATAACCCCTCGGCGGAAGTCGAAGATGCCCTGCAGGCGCGGGGCGATGACGCGCTCGTTGACCACGCCGCCGAGGGGGCCGAACGGCAGCGCGTAGTGGACGATGTCCCGCACCTCGGTGCCGCCCGGCGCGTCGCGGAAGTGGTGCTGGTGGTGCCAGAAGCGGTACGGTCCGATCCGCTGGTCGTCGACGAACAGCTCGCCCTCGACGACCGCCGTGATCTCCGTCACCCACGTCACCGGGATGCCGAGCAGCGGCCGCACACGGTAGACGACGATGAGGCCCGGATGGACGCGCTCCGGGATCTCCTCGGTGATCTCGAAGCCCATGTCGGGCGGCGTGATCACCGACAGGTTGCGAGGGTTGGAGAAGAACTCCCACGCCTCGGCGCGGCTCACCGGTAGCACCTGCACCGCTTCCAGTCGGTGGAGGCTCATCGGGGACTCCCTTCACGCGGTGGGAGCGTGCTGGCTATTCGGGGTCGTCGAGGGCGGCGCTCGCGATCGTCTCCAGCGCGCGCGCCTCGATCGGGGGGTTGATCAGCCCGCTGCGCACGTCGCGGAAGTAGCGTTCGAGGGGCTCCGAGCGGTGCATGGCGACGCCGCCGACGATGCGCATCGCGACCTCGACCACCTCGACGGCGGTGTTCGTGGCGAGGCGCTTCGAGGCGGCGACCTGCGGCCCGAGCCGCGGACGGGCGTCCGGGTCGCGCTCCCACGCCTCCGAGGTCTGCATGAGCAGCGCGGTCGCGGCCATCAGCGCGGCGTCCATGCGGCCGACCTGCTCGCGCACGTGCGGCACGGTCGCGACCGGTCCCGGCGCGCCGATCGGCCGGCGCTCGCGCGCGAAGCGCACGGCGTAGTCGCGCGCGGCCGACGCCACGCCGAGACTCGTCGCGCCGACGAGGATCGCGAACCACGCGGCCGGACGCTCGCGCTGGCGCTCGGGGTCGGAGCGCGTCAGGAAGTCCTCGTCGGTCACGAGCACGTCCTCGAAGCAGACGTCGTGGGAGCCGCTGGCGCGCATGCCGAGCGCGTCCCACGTCTCCTCGACGCGCACGCCGGGGAGGTCGCGGTGGATGGCGATGCGGCCGACCTGGCCGCTGCCGTCCTCGACGGCGACGTAGGTGATGAAGTGGGTGAGGACCGGCGCGGCGGTGGTGTACGTCTTGCGGCCGCTCACGCGCCAGCGGCCGGGGCCGTTCGGCGTGGCGGTGGTCTCGGGGCGCCCGCCGCCCTGCGGTGAGCCGAGGTTCGCCTCGGCGGCGGCGTTGTTGAGCAGCGCGCCGTCCTGCACCGCCGCGCGGAAGATGCGCTGGCGGGCGGCCTCGGGCCACTGGCGAGCCTGGCCCTCCGTACCGCACATCATGAGGTGCATCGCGAGGCCGAGCGCCGTTGAGCCGTCGCCCTTCGCGAGCTCGATCTGCGCGAGCGCGACGTCGTCGAGGCCGTACCCGCCGCCGCCGTATGCCTCGGGGACCGCGGCGGCGGTGTAGCCTGCGCGGCGGGCCGCCTCGAAGTGGTCGTGCGGGAAGGAGCCTGCGCGGTCATGCTCGGCCGCGCGGACCGCGAAGAGCGCGGCAAGCTGCCGCGCCTGCGCCACGAGGTCGGCTTGCCGGTCGGTCTTCGGCTCCACGTATCGAGCGTAGCACCGCCGCGTGGCAGGCGGTCGCGAGACGCGACGGGCGCCAGACGTGACGAGGGGCCGGCGGAGCCGGCCCCTCGGTGTGGTCGCGGACTGCGTCCGGGCCTAGTACATGCCCTGCGCAGCAGCCTGCGCGGCCGCCAGCGCCGCCGCGTCGTTGGCGTCGGGCTTGTCAGTCACGAGGCAGTTGGTGGTCAGCACCATGCCGGCGATGGAGACGGCGTTCTCGAGCGCGGCCTTCGTGACGAGGGCCGGGTCGATGATGCCGAACTCCACCATGTCGCCGTAGCGCTGGCTCGCCGCGTCGTAGCCCTGGCCCTTCTCGAGCCGGCCGATCTCGCGGACGATCACCGAGCCGTCCTCGCCGGCGTTGGCGGCGATGCGGCGCAGCGGCTCCTCCAGCGCGCGGCGCAGGATGCGCACGCCCGTGGCCTCGTCACCCTCGAGCTCGACCTCGTCGAGCACGTGCAGGGTGTTGAGGAACGCGACGCCGCCGCCGGGGACGATGCCCTCCTGGACGGCCGCGCGGGTCGCCGAGAGCGCGTCCTCGACACGGTGCTTCTTCTCGGTCAGCTCCACCTCGGTGGCCGCGCCGACCTTGATGACAGCGACGGAGCCGGCGAGCTTGCCCATCCGCTCCTGCAGCTTCTCGCGGTCCCAGTCGGAGGTGGCGTTGTCGAGCGCCGCCTTGACCATGGTGATCCGCTCTTCGATCTGGTCCGAGGTGCCGTAGCCCTCGATGATCGTCGTCTCGTCCTTGGTGGAGACGATGCGGCGGGCGCGGCCGAGGTCCTCGGGCTGCGTGGACTCGAGGCTGCGGCCGAGCTCGGGGCTGATCAGCTGCGCGCCAGTGATGGCCGCGATGTCGCCCAGGTTGTCCTTGCGGCGGTCGCCGAAGCCCGGCGCCTTCACGGCCAGGGCGTTCATCGTGCCGCGCAGGCGGTTCAGCGCGAGCGTGGCGAGCGCCTCGCCGTCTACGTCCTCGCCGATGACCACGATCTCCTTGGAGCGCTGGAGCTGCCGCTCAAGCAGCGGGAGGATGTCGTTGACGGCCGAGATCTTCTGGTCGGTGACCAGGATGTACGGCTCGTCGATGACGGCCTCCATGCGCTCCGGGTTGGTGACGAAGTACGGCGAGATGTAGCCGCGGTCGAAGGCCATGCCCTCGACGTACTCGATCTCGGTCTGGATGCCCTTGGACTCCTCGACCGTGATGACGCCGTCCTTGCCGGCGGCCTCCATGACGTCGCCGATGAGGTTGCCGATCTCGCCGGAGGCGGCGGAGATGGAGGCGACCTGCGCCATCTGCTCACGCGTCGTGATGGTGGTCGAGTCCTTGCCGAGCTGGTCGACGATGGCGCGGGCGCCGGCCTCGATGCCGCGCTTGAGCGCCATGGGGTCGGCGCCGGCGGCGACGTTCTTGAGGCCCTCGTGGACGATCGCCTGGCCCAGGACCGTGGCGGTCGTGGTGCCGTCACCGGCGATGTCGTTGGTCTTGGAGGCGATCTCCTTGGCCAGCTGCGCGCCGATGTTCTGGAACTCGTCGCCGAGGTCGATCTCCTTGGCGATGGTCACACCGTCGTTGGTGATGGTGGGTGCGCCGAACTTCTTGTCGAGCACGACGTTGCGGCCGCGGGGTCCGAGCGTGATGCGGACCGCGTCGGCGAGCTGGTCGATCCCGGTCCGGAGTGCGTGACGAGCCTGCTCGTCGAACAGTAGATGCTTGGCCATGCGCTTCAGCTCCCTCTCGCTGGATACACCGAGGGCCGTACAGGAGCGCCGCGGACTGCCCTCCGAGTCCCGCGACGCCGACTTGCTGCCTTCGTTAGCACTCTCACCTGCCGAGTGCTAAACGTTTGTACCCAATCGCGCCCCACAGCGCAAGTGCCCGCGCCGCTGATCCCGTCTGATCCCCTCGCTCCATCTGCGGGGCGAGGATGAGAGTGCCGGGGGTCTGCCGGGTGCTTGCTAGCGCTGGAGCAGCGGGACGCCGCCGCTGCGCCGCATCGGGTCGTCGAGGCCCTCGTACGGCGGGAACAGGGACTCGAGCTCGGTGCGGATCGGGTCGCCCTCGGGCAGGTAAGGCGAGAAGTCCCCGTCGGGCTCGAGACGCTCACGCACGCCGTGCGTGCCGAACTCGCGGATCTTGTCCTGGAGCATCATCAGGCCCTGCAGCAGCGACTCCGGCCGCGGCGGGCAGCCGGGCACGTACACGTCGACCGGCGAGACGAGGTTGACGCCGGGGAGCACCGAGTACCCGTAGGCGAACGGGCCGCCCATGATGGCGCAGCCGCCCATCGAGATGACCCACTTCGGCTCGGCCATCTGCACGTACACGCGCCGCACGGCCGGGGCCATCTTCCAGGTCACCGTGCCGGCGACGATCATCAGGTCCGCCTGCCGCGGCGACGCGCGGAACACCTCGGAGCCGAAGCGCGCGATGTCGTAGCGCGAGGTCGCGCTGGCGATCATCTCGATGGCGCAGCAGGCGAGGCCGAACATCGCGGGCCACAGCGAGGAGGAGCGCGCCCAGTTCATGACCTGGTCGACGGAGGTGAGGAGGACGTTCTTGCGCAACTCCTCCTCGAGGTCGGCCGGGGCCACGTCCCTCGACGTGTCGAAGAGCTGAAGTCGCTGCCGGGTCTCGGGGCTGAGGTCCCCATTGCTCACCACGGCGTCACTCCTCGCTCCGCACCTTCGATCGGGCTATCCGCCCGGGGGCGCTCGGTCGCGGCGATCGTAGCGGAACGCGCCGAGGGCGTCGAGGCGGCAATCCTGCGGGACATTATTGCTTAGCGAACAGGCGTGTTTCAGTCCGCCAAGAAGTCGAACGTTGCGAGCAAGTAGCTCGCGTTCCAGTAGCTCGAGAGAGCACCTCGCTTCACCGCTAGGTCCCTAAGCCACCTAGCTTTTGTTGGCATCCCTGCCGCGACCCACTCGTCGAACAGTTCGGGGACGGATGTGCGCCAGTTCCACTGTTTGCCGTCCCAAGGCGTGCGTCGCATCTTGCCGGTCGCCGGCATGAACACCAGTCCGAATTCTTCGACCTGCAGATCGAAGCCGATCCCTTGACTCAACGTCTGGAGTCGGACTCCCGCACCGATCTTCGCCACCATCTCGGACTTAGTCATTCAACACCCTTCACGACGAGGACGACGCCCCGTTCGCGAGCCACGGCCCCCACTCGGCGGGCGCCTCCGTCACCGGCACGGGCGAGAGCGCGCGCATGCGCTCGATGATGCCGGGCAGCACCTCCAGCAGGCGGTCGACGTCGGCGTCGGTGTTGTCGCGGCCGAGGGTGAAGCGCAGCGAGCCGCGCGCCAGCTCGTCCGGCACGCCCATCGCCACCAGTACGTGGCTCGGCTCGACGGCCCCGGTCGTGCACGCGGACCCCGACGACGCCGCGACGCCCGCGAGGTCGAGCGCGAGGAGGATCGACTCGCCCTCGACGTACCCGACGACGGCCGAGACGTTGCCCGGCAGGCGGTGTTCGAGGTCCGTGGGGCCGGTGATGCCGAGCATCGGCACGCGCTTCGGCAGCTCCTCGATGAGGCGCTGCTGGAGCGCGCGCTCGTGCGAGAGGTCGGCCTCGCGGCGCTCCGCGGCAAGCTGCACGGCGCGAGCCAGCCCGACGATGGCGGGCGTGTTCTCCGTGCCGGCGCGGCGGTTGGACTCCTGCCCGCCGCCGAGGATCTGCGGCGCGAGCGGCGTGCCGGTGCGCGCGTAGAGCACCCCGGCGCCCCTCGGGCCGTAGAACTTGTGGGCCGTCAGCGTCAGCAGGTCCACGCCGAGGCGGTCGACGTTCACGCCCATGTGCGCCGCCGACTGCACGGCGTCGCTGTGGACGACGGTGCGCGGGTTGCGCTCGTGGACGGCGCGGCTGATCGCCGCGATGTCGTTCATCGCGCCGACCTCGTTGTTGGCGTGCATGATCGAGACGAGGACGGTGTCCTCGCGCACGGCGTCGGCGACGGCGGCCGGGTCGATGCGCCCGTCCGGGCCGACGTCGACGAGCGTGACCTCGGCGCCCTCGCGTTCGAGCTGCTCGGCGGTGTCGAGGACGGCGTGGTGCTCGGCGGCGTTCGTGATCAGGTGCCGGCCGCGCGCCTTGCTGGCGGCGAGCACGCCGCGCAGCGCGAGGTTGTCGGACTCCGAGCCGCCCGACGTGAAGATGATCTCCTCGGGTTGCGCGCCTATCCACGACGCGACGGTCGCGCGCGCCTCGTCGATGGCCCCGGCGGCGCCCTGCGCCTCGACGTAGATCGACGAGGGGTTGTGCCACACCTCGCCGAGGTACGGCAGCATCGCCTCGACGACCTCCGGGGCGGGGGGCGTGGTGGCGGCGTGGTCCAGGTAGACGCGTCGGTCTTCTGTCATCGCATCCCAGCATACCGCGCGGGCGATGGGGCCGGTGCGCGCCGGACCCCTCACCCCAACCCTCTCCCCAGGGAGAGGGGGTCAGAGTCTGGGTTAGGGGCTCTGCGGGGTGCAGCCACCCATCGAGGACTCCTCGTACCCGCACGTGCCGGACGCGTGGCCGAGACGTTGCCGTGTGCGTTAACGTGGTGGGGATGACGCTGCAGCGCCGGGCCGGGAACACGCGCGAGGCGATCCTCGAGATCCTGCGGCGCTTCGACGCGCGCTCCGTCGAGGAGCTGGGCGGCGGCGCGGCGGCCGCCCGCGCGCCCCCCCGCCCCCCCCGCGCCCGGCGCCCGCGCGCCGCGGGGGGGGGCGGGGGGCACGGGGGGGGTCGCCCCCGCGGGTGTGGCTCGTTCTTTGGGGCGGCGCGGGGGGTGGGGGGGGGTGTGGGGGGGGGGGGGGGCCGTCGCGCCGCCCCCCCCCCCGCGACCGTCCGCCGCCACCTCGACGTCCTCATCCGCGACGGTTACGTCTCCGTCTCGCAGGTGCGAGGCCGCACCGGGCGGCCGCGCTACGCATTCTCGCTGACCGAGGCGGGCGCGGACTTCTTCGGCCACCACTACGTCCGCATCACCCGCCGCCTGCTCCACGAGATCGCCTCGATGAGCGCCGACGACACGTCCGGCCTCGACGGCCCCGGGCTCGCCGAACTCGTCTTCGACCGCATCAGCGACCGCCTCGCCGGCGAGTACGCGCCGCTGGTCGACGGGGCGACGGCGGCGGAGCGGGCGCACGACACCGCCCGGCTGCTCGAGGAGGAAGGGTTCGACCTCGAGGTGGTCGAGGACAACGGCGACGTGCATGTGATGTGTCGCGACTGCCCCTGCAAGCGCCTGCGGCAGACCGCGGACAGCGCGCTGTTCGAGCGGGCGCACGCCGGTGGCTGCGACCACGATCGACGGCTCCTCGAGGCGCTGATCGGCGCCAGCCTGGAGCCGTACGAGGGCGGCGAGCTGCCCGCGGAGTTCTCGTGCGCGTACGTGGTGCCGGGGGGCGTGAGCCGTTAGACGCGCCCGCCGCGACCCACTATCATGTGGGCAGAGCCGTGCGGCGTTGCCGCGCGCTGCCCTGAGGGGATAGCCATGACCACCCTGTTCGAGCCGCTGACCGGCCTCGTCACCATCACCGACCGCGCCGCCGAGAAGGCGCGCGAACTGCTTGTCGAGAAGGAGCTGCCGGAGGGCGCGCTGCGCGTCTTCGTCGTCGGCGGTGGCTGCTCGGGCTACCAGTACGGCATGGCGCTCGCGCGCAAGGCCGAGGCCGACGACACCGAGATCGAGGCCGCCGCCGGGGTCCGCATCCTCGTCGACCCGGAATCGGTGCCGCTGATCCGCGGCGCCGAGGTGGACTACGTGGACGAGCTGATGAAGTCCGGGTTCACCATCTACAACCCGAACGCCGCCGCCTCGTGCGCGTGCGGCTCCTCGTTCCAGGCGCCGCAGGGCCAGCCGCAGGGGACGCCGAGGGCCTGCACCTAGGCGGACGAGCCGGCTACTGATGACCGGGGCCCCGCTTGCGGGGCCTCTTGGTTTCCCGCACGATCGACTGCAGTCCCGACGCTGCGGAAGGAGCACGCGATGCAGGCATGGATCGTCGTCGGCTCGGCCGACAATTTCGAGTTGCTGCGTGAGCGGGGCTTCGACGTCGCCGCCTTCAAGGCGTCGCGCACGAAGCAGGCGTCGGAGATGGAGCCCGGTGACCGCATCGTCTTCTACCTGACGAAGGTGGTGGAGTTCGGAGGGGTCGTCGAGGTGACCGGCGAGGCGTTCGAGGACGACTCGGACATCGGGCTGCGGTCCGACTCGAAGGAGGACGAGGCGTTCCCGAACCGCATCCACACGAAGCCGCACCTCATCCCCGAACAGGGCGACTACGTCGACGTGCGCGAGATCACGGACCTGCTGGACAAGACCCGGAAGTTCGGGCCGAAGAAGCTCGGCATGGCGTTCCGCGGCAACCTCCACAAGATCTCGCAGGGCGACTACGACACCATCGAGGGGCTCTTGCGGGAGCGCGCGCCCGTCGCCTGAGCGTGACGGGTCCGCGCCGGCGCAGCCCGTCACGCGGTCCATCGGAGCAGCCATGACGCGGCCGCGCCACCCCTTCCTCGACGCGCTCGACCGCGGCGTTGTGCTGGCCGACGGCGCGACCGGCACCGAGCTGCTCTCGCGCGGCTGGACGGGCCTGCCCGCTGCCGCAGTGCTCGATGCGCGGGACCTCGTGCGCGAGCTGCACGAGGACTACATCGAGGCCGGTGCGGACCTCATCCTCACCGACAGCTTCGCCGCCAACCCCATCCACCTCGAGAACGCAGGCCTCGCAGACCGCACGCGCGACGTCAACTTCAACGCCGCCCGCGTGGCGCGCGACGCGCGCGAGATCCGCGGGGTCGACGTGCTGGTCGGCGGTTCGGTCGGCGCCATCGGCCGCAGGTTCGCGGTCGGCACGGTCGCGCCTGAGCAGGCGTACGACGCGTTCGCCGAGCAGATCGGCGCACTGGTCGAAGGCGGCGTCGACCTGCTCGTGTTCGAGACCTTCCTCTCGCTGGCCGAGGCGCGCATCGCGCTTTCGGCAGCGCGGGCAATCACCGACATGCCGGTGGTCGTCGGGCTCAACTTCGTCTCTGCGCTCACGACCTCGGCCGGCGAGGCATTCCCCGAGGTGCTCGCGGAACTCACCGCCGGAGGCGCCGACGTGGTCGGCGTCAACTGTGGCGTCGGCCCGCGCGCCGCCCTCGACGTGCTCGAGCAGGTCGCGGCCGCCGACCCCTCGGCGCGGCTGTTTGTCGCGCCGAACGCGGGGCTGCCGCGCATCACCGGCGGGCGGCCGTTCTATCCCTCGTCGCCCGAGTACTTCGTCGACTTCGCGCTGCGTGCGAAGGACCTCGGCGCGGCGATCGTCGGCGGGTGCTGCGGCACCACGCCCGCGCACACGCGCGCGATGCGCGCCGCACTCGACTCCGCCGAGCGCATGCCCGCGACCGTCGAGGTGCTCTCGCGCGGGCCCGCGCTCGCCGTCAGCGACACGCGGGGTGGCTTCGATGTCACCGCCGCGCCGCTCGCCGAGGAGCCGCCGGAGCCCGATGAGCCCTCGCGCCTGCGCGACAAGCTCGCCGCCGGGCAGTACGCGGTCTCGGTGGAGATCGACCCCCCGCGCGGGCACAACCCGCGCAAGGCCGTCGAGGGCGCCCGGTTGCTCCGCGACGCGGGCGCGGACGCGATCAACATCGGCGACTCGCCGATGGCGCGCGTGCGCATGAGCGCGCTCGCGCTCGCGCTCCGCATCGAGCGCGAGGTGGGGATCGAGACGATCATTCACCAGACCACGCGCGACCGGAACCTGATGGCGCTGCAGTCCGACCTGCTGGGCGCGCACTCGCTCGGCATCCGCAACGTGATCGCGCTGACCGGCGACCCGCTGCCCGAGGCGTCGGAGTCCTCGGCCGTGTGGGACGTCGACTCCATCGGCTTCGTGCGCATCCTCAAGCGGCTCAACGAGGGCGTCGACTTCGCCGGTAACTCGCTGGGCCGTCCCACGGACTTCTTTGTCGCCTGCGCGGCCAACCCCACCGCCGACGACATCGACATCGAGCTGCGGCGCGTGCGCGCGAAGCTCGACGAGGGCGGCGACATGCTGATGACGCAGCCCGTCTACGACCTCGCCACGCTCTCCGAGTTCTTCGAGCGCCTGGGACCGGTGGACGTGCCGGTGCTGCTCGGCATCCTGCCGCTGATGTCGTCGCGGCACACGGAGTTCATCCACAACGAGCTCGCCGGCGTGGTGGTCCCCGACGCCGTGCGCGCGCGCATGCGCGAGGCGGGCGACGCCGGAGCGGCGGCCGGCCTGGAGATCGCGTACGAGCAGATCGAGGAGACGCGCGACTTCGAATGGGTGTCGGGCATCTATATCATGCCGTCGTTCGGCCGCTACGAGGTGGCGGCGGAGCTGATTGAGCGCGTACGCGCTACCGCGCCGGTGACGACGCGGTAGCGCGGCGCTCCGGGGCCGAGGGGAGGCGATCGTGGGACTCCGCGTACACAGGCTGGAGGCGTGGGGGCTCATCGTCGGGCCCACGCTGGCGCTGGCGTTCTTCCTCCTCGAACCCGGCGCGCTGATCTTCGACCCGGTCGACTTCGGAGACGCCGAGGGTACCGTGGATGCGATGGCGTCGAACGGGGCTGTCGCGCTGCTCGTGGCGCTGATGGTGTCGCTCGGCCTGATCCTGATGCTCTACGGGCTGTCGGGCATCAACCGCTCGATCATGGGCGACACGATGGCGCCTGCGCTGTCGCGACTGGGCATCCTGTTCATGACCGTCGGGGTGTTCGGCTGGATCGTCTCGCAGGGACTCGCGCTCGTGATGGCGGGCACGGACCTTGACTCGGCCCGCGAGGTGGACCAGGCGCTCGCCGTCTACCGGGTGGACTCGGGCATCGCGATCCTGTCGACCATGGCGGTCGCGTCCGGGTTCCTCGCCTTCAACCTGGGGCTGTGGGCGCTGTTCCGCCGGGGGATTCGGAGGCAGGTGGCGCTCGCTGTGGCGGCCGTATCCGTCGTCTCCCTCGTGGCGCTCATCATCGGCCATAGCCAGACCGAGCCCGCGATGATCACGGTGTCGCGGCTCTGCTACTTCCCGTGGGTGGCGTGGACCGCCGCCCTCGGCGTCGGCTTCCTGCAAGGGCGGGAGCTCGAGTAGGGCACGCGAGCCCGGGCCTCCGAGGGGACACGGCACCACGGTGACGACGATCCTGACCGTGGGTCACGGCAACCTGTCGCAGGACGCGCTTCTCCGCAACCTGCTCGACGCGGGCGTCGAGCGCGTCGTCGACGTGCGGTCGAGGCCGTATAGCCGCTGGCACCCGCACTTCAACCGTCGCCGCATCGCCGAGGCGCTGACCGAGGCGGGCATCGCGTACGAGTGGGAGCCCGCCCTCGGCGGCAAGCCCGAGGGCCCCGCGCTCCACATGGCCGGCGGCGAGCCGGACTACGCGCTGATCGCCCAACACCCGCCGTTCCTCGACGCCCTCGACCGCCTCGTCGCCACCTCGGCTGAGGCCAGCACGGCGATCATGTGCGCCGAGGGTGACCCGGCGGGATGCCACCGCACCGTGCTCATCGTGCCGCTGCTCGTCGAGCGTGGCGTGACCGTGCGGCACCTGCTCAAGGACGGCTCCGTGGTCGACCACGCGGCGATGGCGCGGCTGCTCTAGCCGCCCGAGACTTCGCCCCCGGCGGGCGAGCGGCCACCCTCGTTCTGCACCTCCACGAGCCGCCGTTCGAGGCGGGTGAGTGACTCGCGCGCGGCCCTGAGCTCCGCGATCACCTCGTCGGCCGTGGTCGCGGTCTCGAGCTGGCGCAGGCGCTCCTGCTTCGCCTCGTCGAGGTTGTTGATGACGACGGCGATGAAGAGGTTGATGGTCACGAACGAGCCGAGCACGACGAAGCTGAGGAAGTACACCCAGGCGAACGGGTGCAGGTCCATCGCCACGTACATGATGTCCGTCCAGTCCTCGAGCGTGACGACGCGGAACAGCGAGAGCAGCGAGATGCCGAGGTTGTTCCAGTGCTCCGGGTCGTGCTCGTGGAAGAGGTGGAAGCCGAGGATCGCGTAGATGTACGTCAGCAGGCTCATGACGGCCACGATGTGCAGCATCCCCGGGATCGACCGCACCAGCGTGCTCACGATCAGGCGCAGCTCCGGCAGCGCGGAGATCAGTCGCAGCACTCGCAAGAGGCGCGCCATGCGCGCGACCACCGCGAACGGCCCCACCGCCGGGACCAACGAGAGCACGATGATCGAGAAGTCGAAGACGTTCCAGCCGTCCTTGAAGTAGCGGTCCGAGCGTGGCGCCAGCGCCAGCATCTTCATCGCCGCTTCCACGATGAAGACCGCCAGCGTCACGTTATGCGCCAGCTCGAACCAGTGGAGGAACCGCTCCCCGATCCCCTCGACGGTCTCCAGTCCCAGCACCACCGCGTTGGCGACGATCAGCGCGATGATGAAGTACTCGAACGGCCTCGATCCGCTGATCCGTCCCGCAAGCTCCCGCATGGTCCATCCCCCGCTGCCGGGCCGCTGCCCTGGTCATCACGATGCCCGCGTCGCCGATGCGGCGCAGCGCAGCGCATTCTACGAACCGCCCGCGACGGACCGCGTCGATGCTGTCAGGGGAGTCTGGTTCCCTCTCCGCCCGCGGGGGGAGAGGGCCAGGGTGAGGGGGGTCTGCGGGGTGCGAACACCCATCGAGGAGCCGCTGGGCGTGGCGTGCTACCCGCCCGCGCGGAACGACTCCACCGTGGCCGCGAGGCCGTCCTCGAGGCGCGTGCTCGCCTCCCACCCCCACCGCTCGCGGGCGCGCGAGGGGTCCAGGTAGACGGCCTGCGGGTCGCCGGGGCGCTCGGGTGCGAAGACCGGGTCGCGGGCGTAGCCCGTAAGCGCTGCGATGTGGCGGAAGATCTCGAGGGTGGATGTACCAACGCCCGAGCCGACCTCGCACGTGGCGGGCTCGCCGCTCGCCGCGAGGAGCGCCGCCTCCACGACGTCGTCGACATAAACGTAGTCGCGCTGCTGGCTCCCGTCGCCGAAGACCCGCGGCGCGACGCCGAGCAGCATGCGCGTGGCGAAGATGGCGACGACGCCGGACTCCCCCGCCGCGTCCTGGCCGGGCCCGTAGATGTTGCCGGGACGCAACACCGAGAGCTCGAGGCCGAGGTGGCGGCAGAGCGCGCCCAGCTCGTGCTCGGCTGCGATCTTCGAGGCGCCGTAGACGGACTGCGGCTCGACGGGCGTGTGCTCGCCCGCCGGGAGCACCTCGGGCTGGCCGAAGAGCGCGCCGCCCGTCGAGAAGAAGACGAGCCGACTCGCGCCGGCCGCGTGGGCGGCCTGCGCGACGTTCACGCTGCCGATCACGTTCACGAGGATGTCGGCGACCGGGTTGCGCATCGAGACGGGCACGGAGGCCTGCGCCGCGAGGTGGAAGACGACGTCCGGCCGGGCGTCCGCGATCAGCTGCCGGACCGCGTCGGCGTCGCGGATGTCGGCGAGGTGCTCCGTGACGCCCTCGGGCGGCTCCCGGCGGGGCGGCGTGTTCGAGATGCCGGTGACAGCGCACCCGCCGGCCGCGAGCCGGGCGGCGAGGTGGCTCCCCACGAAGCCCGAGGAGCCCGTGACCACCGCGCGCGCGATCGTGGTCACGCGCGCGCCTCCTCGAAGCCCGCAGCGTACGAGCGGTCGAGCAGCTCGATGAGGTGCAGCACCTCGCCGGGGCGGCGCGCGCGTCGCAGCCCCGCCTGGATCTGCATCGTGCAGCCGGGGTTCGAGGTCACGACCGTCGACGCGCCGGTGCCGGAGATGTCGGCGACCTTCGCGTCCAGCACTTCGCGCGACATCGCCGCCTGCACCGTCGAGTAGAGGCCGGCCGCGCCGCAGCAGCGGTCGGGCGTCGCCTGCTCGTGGAGGTCGACGCCGGGAATGGCGTCGAGGATCGCGCGCGGCGCGGCGAGGATGCCCTGCCCGTGCGCGAGGTGGCAGGCGTCCTGCAGCGTCACGTCCGCCTCGACGCGCCCGAGGCCGCGCTCGAAGTCCAGCGTGGCGACGAACTCCAGCACGTCCCGGACCGTCGACGCGAAGCGTTCGGCGCGCTCGGCCCACTCCTCGTCGTTGCGCAGCAGGCGGCCGTACTCCTTCATCGCCGCGCCGCAGCCGGCGGCGTTCACGATCACGGCGTCGACGCCGGCCTCCTCGAACGCCTCGATGTTGCGGCGCGCGAGCCTGCGGGCAGCCTCGGCGTCGCCCGCGTGCGCGTGGAGCGCGCCGCAACACGCCTGCTCCGGCGGTGCGATGACCTCGCAGCCGAGATGGCCGAGCACGCGCACGGTCGCCTCGTGCGTCTGCGGGTACAGCTCGCCGTGCACGCAGCCGGTGAGGAGCGCCACGCGCGGGCCGTCGCCGCGCCGCTCGACCAGCTCCCCGGAGCGCCGGAACGGCGCGCGGTCGAGCGTGGGCGCCTGTGCTTCGAGGTTGGCGAGGGGCTCCGGCAGGAGCCGCCCGAGTGGTCCTCGCAGCAGGCGCTGCAGGCCGGAGCGCGTGTAGACGCGGCCGAACCAGAGCGCGGCGCGCAGCACCCGCGGCCGCGCCACGACGTTGCGCAGCAGGCGCGCGCGCATCGCCCACTCGCGCGGGCGCGTTGAGCGGTCGGCCATCACGGAGGCGCGCGCGTCCTCCATGATGCGCCCGTACGGCACCGACGACGGGCACGCTGTCTCGCACGCCCGGCACTGCAGGCACAGGTCGAGGTGGGAGAGCAGCCGCGGCGTCGGCTCGACCTTGCCCTCGACCACCCCTCGGATCAGGTGCAACCGCCCGCGGGGCGACTCGAGCTCCTGGCCGGTGGCGATGTAGGTGGGGCAGGCGGGCAGGCAGAAGCCGCAGTGGATGCAGTTCTGGAGGTCGCTCAGCGCGGGCGCGTCGGGGCCTGTGAAGCCGCTCGCGCGCGGCACCTCGGGCACGTCGGGCGGTGTGGCGGCGCTCACAGCCCCACCTCCCAGCGGCCCGGGCTCAGCGTGCCGGTGGGGTCGAACTGCCGCTTCAACGCGCCCACGAGGTCGCGCGTCGAGGCGCCGAGCGGGTCGACCACCGCGCGCAGCGCGGGCGGGCCGGACTCGACGACGAGGAAGCCGCCCTCGGCCTCGACGTTGCGGCGCAGCACGCGCACCGAGGTCACATCGATCGCCGGGGCGTGGATCACCACGCTCCCCGCCGCGACGTGCCCCCACGCCGTCCCGCGGAGCCCGCGGGCCGCCTCGATGGTTGCGGCGATGCGCGTCGCCGGGACGCCGAGCCGCAGTACGACGCCGTCCGTGGCGCCCGTGAGGGCGCGCAGCGCGTCCCACGCGCCCGACGGGGCGTCACCGAGGCCGCCGCCCGATCGCTCCGTCACGTCGCGGATGCGCGTGGTCGCGGCGTCGAGCGCGGACTCGTAGCCGGCGAGCTCGAGCAGCACGTGCGCGTCGTCGGGCAGTCCGAGCCGCACGGCGGCCTCGGGGGCGAGGACGGAGAGCGCGCGCCCCGGAAGCGCGGCGTCGCGCAGCTCGATGGCGAGGCGGGCGGCGTCGCGCACGCTCGGGCGGCGCACGGCGAACGAGCGCGTCGCCGGTGGCAGCGGCACGAGCTTGAACGAGGCCTCGACGATCACGCCGAGCGTACCGAGCGCACCCGTGTGGAGGCGGTGCAGGTCGTAGCCGCTGACGTTCTTCACCACCCGCCCGCCGGAGCGCACGAGGCTGCCGTCGGGCAGCGCGACCTCCATCCCGATCACGAGGTCGCGCGCGGCCGGCATGTGGCCTCGCCACGCGCCGGGGCGCGCCGTCGCGAGCAGCCCGCCGATGGTCACGTCGTCGCCGGGTGGGGGGTCCGCCGGGAGGTACTGGCCGTGCTCGGCGAGGTGCGCGCGCAGCGCGCGGAGCGTCATCCCGGCGCCGACCTGCACGGTCATGTCGGCCGGCTCGTAGTCCACGATGCCGTCGAGTCCGCGCATGTCGAGCGCGACGTCGTAGCGGTCGATAGGTCGGCCGAGGTCGAGCGCGCTGCGGCTCCCCTGCGGCACGACGGCGAGCCCGGCCTCGGTCGCCGAGGCGAGGAGGCCCGCGAGCTCCTCGCGCGTGCGGGGCTGCTGCGCGATCTGCGGTGCGGCGCCGTCGATCGGGTAGTCGGGAGCCTCGCGCCGGCCGTCGGCGGGCAGCGCCTCGCGCAGGTCGGCGGTTCCCGAGGTCATCGTGGCTAGATGTAGACGCCGGGGGCGGCGAGGTGCCCGCGCAGCTCGGCCGCGTGGCCGGAGGCGCAGCCGTGGCCGGTGGGGAGCACCTTGCAGGGGTTGAAGCGCTCGCCCGCCCCGAAGGCGAGCCGGAGCCGCTCCATGGAGTCGAGGTCGGCCTCGCCGAAGACCCACTCCATGTACGAGCGCTTCTCCAGGCCGATGCCGTGCTCGCCGGTGATCGAGCCGCCTGCCTCGACGCAGACGCGCATGATCTCGCCGCCGAGCTCGAGCACGCGCTCGGTGGCGCCCTCGTCGAGTTCGTTGAACATGATGTTCGGGTGCAGGTTGCCGTCGCCGGCGTGGAAGATGTTCGCGCAGCGGAAGCCGTACTCGTCGGCCAGCGCATTGACCTGCGACATCACCTCGGGCAGACGCGTGCGCGGCACCACGCCGTCGAGGATGTAGAAGTTCGGCGAGCTGGCGCCGATCGCGCCGATGCCGCCCTTGCGGCCCTCCCAGAGCCCCTCGCGCTCCTCGGCCGACTCGGCCACGCGCAGCTCGCGCGCGCCCGCCGCGTCGCAGGCCGCGACGACGCGCTCGGCGTCCGCGGCGACGGCCTCCGGCAGCCCCTCGACCTCCAGCAGCAGCACGGCGCCCGCGTCGAGCGGGTAGCCGACGTGCATCTGCGGCTCGACGATGCGGATGATCTCCTGGTCCAGCATCTCGACCGCGACGGGCACGACGCCCCCGCTGATGATCGCCGAGACCGCCTCCGACGCCGCCTCGACGCTGTCGAAGATGGCGAGCATCGTGCGCACTTCGTGTGGGAGCGGGGTGAGGGCGACGCAGATCTGCGTGACGATCCCGAGCGTCCCCTCGGAGCCGCAGAAGACGCCGCGCAGGTCGGGGCCGGGCACGTCGGGCTGACGCCCGCCGAGCCACGTCGCGGTGCCGTCGGCGAGGACTACCTCGACGCCGAGCACGTGGTTGACCG
This sequence comes from Chloroflexota bacterium, assembly GCA_009840945.1. GTDB lineage: Bacteria > Chloroflexota > Dehalococcoidia > UBA2979 > UBA2979 > VXMT01. The sequence continues at coordinate 36,848 of VXMU01000122.1, forward strand.
TGCTGCCGTGCGCGAGCGTGTGCGGCCCGCCGGCGTTCGTGCCGACGTTGCCGCCGATGGTGCAGATGCGCTGCGAGGAGGGGTCGGGCGCGTAGCGCAGCCCGTGGGGCTCGCACGCGGCCTGCAAGTCGAGGTTGATGACGCCGGGCTCGACGACGGCGATGCGGTTCGCGGCGTTCAGCTCGACGATGCGCCGCATCCGCGTCATCGCGACCACGACGCCACCCTGCACGGGCACCGCGCCCCCGGCCAGCCCCGTGCCGGACCCTCGAGGCACCACGGGCACGTCGTGCGTGTTCGCGATGCGGACGGCGGCGGCGACGTCGGCGGTGGAACCGGGGAAGACGACCGCATCGGGCCGGGCGCGCTCGATCGTCGCGTCGTACTCGTACGCGATCAGGTCCTCGGGGAGGTGCAGCACGTGCGCATCGCCGAGGGCGTCGCGGAGCTCGCGGATCAGCACTTCGTTCGTCATGGCGTCGAGTGTAGCAGCGGGAGCACGCGCCGGTTGCGGCGTGCGCTACCCCTCGACGCCCGGCCCGCAGACCTCGCCCGCGGGGGTCACGACCACGTCCGCGTACTCGCCGCCGCGCAGTGTCGCGCCCGGCGCGACGAGTGCGCGGCGCAGCGTCACGCCCTCCAGCGTCGCACCGTCGCCGACTACCACCCCCGCGAGGTCGGAGGCCTCGACGCGCGCGCCCGCTCCGACGATCGCCGGGCCGAGCAGCGTCGAGGCGGTCACGACGGCGTCGGCCGCAACTTCGACCTCCTCACCGGTGCCCGCGAGGAGCCGCGACTGCGCGTGCAGCAGGCCCTCCAGCGTCCCCCCGTCGAGCCACTCGCCGTCGAGGAGCCAGCCGCGCACCTCGTGGCCCTCGGCGAGCATCGCGGCGACCGTGGCGGTGAGGTCGGACTCGCCCTTCGCGTTGATGTACGGGTCCGTGCGCACTCGCTCGACGGCGGCGGGCGCGAGCATCCACAGGCCGACCAGCGCGAGGTCCGAGCGTGGCCGCTCGGGCTTCTCCTCGAGGTCCACGACGCGGTCGCCGTCGAGCACGGCCACGCCGAACGCGCGCGGATCCTCGACCGACTGGAGCAGCAGCCCGGCCGCCGCGCCGCTCGCCTCGAGGCCGTCGAGGAGGGTGCGGTCGACGCCGGTCAGCACCGTGTCCACCGCCAGCACCACGACGGTGCGGCCGTCGAGCGCATCGCCCACGGAGGCGACGGCGTCGCCGGGGCCGCGCGGCTCGTGCTGCACGGCGACCGAGACGCGCAGGCCGCGCGGCGCGCCCGCCTCGACGTACTCGCGCGTGCGGCCGTCGTCCGGGCCGGTGACGACGGCGACCTCGCGCATACCGAGGTCGCGCATGAGGTCGAGCGCGTAGGCGATCAGCGGGCGGTTGAGCAGCGGGACGAGCGGCTTCGGGGTGCCGGGCGTGAGCGGCCGCAGGCGCGTGCCGAGCCCGGCCGTGAGCACCACCCCGAGCGGCTCCATCGAGGACTCCTCGTGCGCCTTGACAGCATCGCACCGCCCGCGCGTGGGCGTCGACGCGCAACGGTCCGCCGTGGTGGCCGCTGGTATGCTGCTCGTGATGGCGAACCCGGCGCTGGAGCTGACGGCGGACATCGAGAACCCTGCGCTCAAGGAGTGGGCGGCGGTCAACCGCGCGCTGCTCGAAGGCCGGCAGATCATCGACCTGCGCAAGGGCGGCATCCGCGAGGAGGGCCACCGCTTCCGCATCCGCGCGCTGCGCTTCTGGCTCTACGACAGCTTCGAGCACCAGCGCGCCGAGCTGCTCCTCCCCGCCGCCTCGGACCTCCTCGACGCGGCCGTCGTCGCCTCGCCGCCCGCGGGCAGGCTCCGCTTCGACGGCTGGGCCGAGATCGTCGAGAGCGCCGCGCTGACCGAGCCCGGTCAGGTCGAGGCGCTCCACGGGCTGCACATCTGGACGCCCGACTATGCGGTGCAGCGCTTCCGCTGGCGGCCCAAGGCCCCGCTGCTCGTCCTCGTGCTGCGCGTCCACCGCCTGGACGAGCCGATCGAGGCGCCCCTGCGCAGCGAGTACGCGAGCTGCACCTCGTGGGTGCCGATGCTCGACGTGCCGCCCGACCCCGGCGCGCTCGCCTCGACGCCGGTGCTCGACGACGTGGCGTTCGCGCGGCGCGTCGAGGAGCTGCATGCCGCGCTCCCGGGCGTCGCGTTCGAGGCGCCCTCGGCCCCGGTCGAGGCGGGCGCGGGCCGGTGACGGCAGACACCGACGCGGCGGTCCTCGCCGCGAACGCGGCCTTCTACAGCGCCTTCGCCACGCGCGACATGACGGCGATGTCCGAGCTGTGGGCCGCCGAGGCCCCCGTCGCCTGCACGCACCCGGGCTGGCCGGTGCTGCTCGGCCGTGACGACGTGCTGGCGAGCTGGCGCGGCATCCTCGAGAACCCGGCCGCGCCGAACATCCAGGTGACCGAGACCGTCGTGCACCGCGTCGGCGACGCGGCGCTCGTCTTCTGCCTGGAGGTGGTCGACAGCGCCCCCGTGGCGGCGACCAACGTCTTCGTCATCGAGGACGGGGCGTGGCGCATGGTCCACCACCACGCCGGCCCGGTGACGACGGTGATGCGCACCCGCTTCGCGGGCCCGGTCGCGCCGGCTCCCGACCGCCGGAACTAGCGAGGGCGCCCCGCTACTCGATCGCCGCTATCCGACTGGCTGGGCGAGGTCCGTGACCACCTCGGCGTTCGGGAGGCGCGCCAGCGCTTGCGGCGAGACCTGGAGCTTGGTCGAGCGGTCGCCGCCGCCGACGATGACCGACTCGACCTCCATCACGCGCGCGTCGATGTAGATCGGCAGGCCGTCGGGCAGGCCGAACGGCGTGACCCCGCCGATGAGCATGCCGGTCAGCTCGGCCGTCTCCTCGGCCGATGCGAACGAGGCCTTGCGGGTCTCCAGCAGCGGCCGCACCGCGTGGTTCACGTCGAGCCGGGTGTTGGCGAGCACCACGCACGCGCAGTACCGCCGCTCGCCGCGCTTCGTCACGACGACGATGGTGTTGCCCGACACCTCGAGCGGGTAGCCGTAGTGTTCGGAGAACGCGGCGGTGTCGGCGAGTTTGGGGTCGACCTCGATCACCTCGTACGGCTCGCCGGCGGCATCGAGGGCTGCGCGGGCGCGGGCGCCGGGGTCGATCGAGGTGGTCGTGGCGTCGGTCATCCGGTGTAGTCCTTGTGCGGGAACTCGGCGTCGTGCCGTTCCTGGCAGTCCTGGCAGACATTGTGGGCGCAGCGCATGCACGCGCCGGTCGTCATCGCCCGGCAGTGGTGGCAGCGGCCCTCGCGCGGCGTGTCCCGGTACGGCACGAGGGCCACGATAGCAGAGCGGCCCGGAGCCGCCCGAGCGATTCGGCGATAGCCGCCGGTGCCCCCTCGATACAGCGCGGAAGCGCGGATAAGATGGGCAGCGAGAAGGAGGCGCCTCGATGGTCATTCACGCAGGCAAGGCCGACTACCGCTCCGCATTCGCCGGTCTGGAGTTCCCCGCGTCAAAGATCGAGGTCGTGCGCCGCTCCCGGATGCAGGGCGGCATCGACCGCGAGGTCTTCGCCGTGCTCGACTCGATCCCGAACCGCTCGTACCGCCGCATGGAAGAGCTCGAGGAGGCCGTGCGCTCGGTCTACGTCGCTCGCGGCGAGCCGGCCGAGGAACTCCCCGTCTAGCCGTCGGGGCGGCCGGGGCACCCCTGTGAGCGAGGACGCGCCACGCGACATCGGCGCCATCATTGGCGTCATCCTCGGCGTCGACCCGGACCGCTTCGAGACGATCCGTGACTTCTACGTCGAGACACTCGGGCTGCCGCCGCGCGTCGACCGGCCCGGGCACATCAACTTCCAGTGGGGCGACACCCGCCTCACCATCAGCGCCCACAGCGAGGTCCACGGCGCCAGCGACGAGCCGCGCCGCACGATGCTCAACCTCGCCGTCGAGGACATCGATGCCGTCGCCGCGCGGCTGCGCGCTGCGGGTGTGACGTTCATCCGCGAGCCGAGCGCCGAGCCGTGGGGCGGCAGCATCGCCACGTTCGAGGACCCCGACGGCAACACCCTGCAACTCATGCAGCGCCCGCCGGGCATGGCGTAGGGCCTCTCGCTCCCTCACGGCCCGGATCCTCGCCCCTGCTGTCCCGTCCCCTCGCCCCCGCCCGCGGGGCATCCCCGCGTCGAGGCGAGTCGAGGGCCTGCCCTCGGCTTGCCGACCCAGCCATAGAGTGGGGGAGAGGGTTAAGGTGAGGAGTCAGGCTCCGCCCGAGCACACATGGCGTGGAGGCATCGAGTAGCCCCCAGACCCTCACCCCAACCCTCTCCCGCAGTGCGGGAGAGGGGGCCAGAAGGGAGAGGGTGCCGGGCCTTGATCCCGTCGTCTCTCAGCGCACCAGCGTGATGAGCACCGTCAGCGTCAGCACGCTCAGCAGCGTCGAGGTGACGACGGAGCGCGTGACGAACTGCGGGCGCGCCGAGAACTCGGTCGCGAGGATCGTGGCGAACACGGCCGTTGGCATGCCGCCAAGCACGATCAACACGCGCTGCGTCATCCCGTCGATGCCGAGCAGGTACGTCGCGCCGAGGGCGACTGCGGGACCCAGGGCGAGGCGCAGCACCGTCGCCGCTCCGGTGTCGACGAGGTCACCGCGCCCGCCCAGCCCTCGCCCCAGCTGCAGCCCGAGCACGACGAGCATCACGGGCACCGCCGCGCCGGCCAGCGACTCGGCCGGCGCGGCGATCGTGACGGGCAGCTCGACGCGGAAGCCGCTCACCGCGAGGCCCGCCGCGGCCGCGTAGAGCACGGGGAAGCGGAACGGGGCGATCAGCGCGTCGCGCGCCGACCCGCCGGCCATCGAGGCGACCGCGACGCTGGCCGAGGCGGCGAGCGTGGCGACGGTGATGAAGTGCACCACGGCCACCTCGAGCCCGGCGTCGCCGAAGGCGAGCAGCGTCACGGGCAAGCCCATGTTCCCGGCGTTGATCGAGGTGACGGACAGCGCGAGGCCCGCGCGCAGCGAGGGGTCGTGCCGCCGCGCCGCCGACCACGCGACGGAGAGCGCGTAGCCGGCGACGAAGGCGATCACGGCGACGCCGACGATGCGGATCGAGAGCGCCGCCGGCAGCTCCGTGTTCGAGAGGGAGTGGAAGACGAGCGAGGGCGTGAACAGGAAGAAGACGATCGACGCGATCGGCTCGACCGGGACGGGCCGGTAGCGGTCCAGCGCGGCGGCGAGGGCCGCCACGAGCACGACCGGCAGGATCACGTTGAGGAAGACTTCGACCATCGGGCCGAGCGTCAACGCCTCGGACGCTGCGGGCAAGCACCCGGGCGACGGGGCGAGCGTGCGCGCCGCGGGTGCTACAGTGCGGGCGACGCGAACCGAATCCGCTCCGGGAGGGACCGACGATGGACGTCAGCGTGCGCGACAACGGGCCGTACGTGATCCGAGGCGAGGACGTGAAGATCCTCGACGCCGAGGGCAACGAGTTGCCGTGGGAGGGCCGGGGCGTCGCCCTGTGCCGCTGCGGCCAGTCCGACATGAAGCCGTTCTGCGACGGTACGCACAGCCAGGTCGGCTTCGAGAGCGCCCCGCGCCCCTCGTAGCCCCGGACCGCCTGGCGACGTCCTCGTGAGCGACGAGCGCGGGCCGATCGAGACCATCAGTGCCGTCACGCTGGCCGTGACGGACATGGCCCGATCGTTCGCGTTCTACGAGTCACTGGGGTTCCGGCTGCGGTACGGCGGGCCGGACGCCGCGTTCACGAGCTTCGAGCTGCACGACAGCTACGTGAACCTGCAGCCCACGCAGGCCCCGCCCACACCCGGGTGGGGCCGTGTCATCCTCCACGTCGAGGACGTCGACGCCATCCACGCCCGCGCGCTCGAGCTGGGGTACGAGCCTGAGATGGAACCGAGGGACGCGAGCTTCGGCGAGCGCTTCTTCCACCTCCGCGACCCGGACGGCCACGAGCTGAGCTTCGCGCGCCTGCTGAGCAAGATCCGCAGCGAGTAGGGGCGCGCCCGCTACCCCTCGTGCGCGACGACGAGCCCGGCGAGCTCGCCGGGGCGCTCCAGCTCGACGAGGTGGCCCGCGCCCTCGATGACCTCAAGGCGCGCGTTCGGCAGGCAGTCCGCGTACATCCGGCCCGCCTCCAGCGGCACGATGCGGTCCTGAGAGCCCCAGACGAGCAGCGTCGGCGTCTCGACGGTGGGGAGCAGGTGCGGCAGCGCCGCGTTGTGCATGTAGGGCTTCCACGTCACGCGGGTCGTCATCTCGCGGCAGAGGTCCCAGGCCAGCAGCTGCTCCAGCTCGACCTCCACGCCGAAGTGCTCCTCGAACGCCTCATCGCTCGCGAAGCCCTGTCGCACGTAGTCCTGGTGGTTCACGAGGAACTGGTCGAAGATCTCGCCCTCATCGGGCTTCACGCCCATCGCGCCGACGAGGGTGAGGCGGCGGATCCGCGCCTGCGCGACGGTGGCGAACTCAGCCGCGACATAACCGCCGAATCCGAACCCGAGGACGCTCGTCCGGTCGAGGCCGAGCGCATCGAGGAGCGCACCGGCGAGCACGGCGATGTCGCGGACGCTGCGGGCCCACTCGGGCCTGTCGGACGCGCCCCAGCCGGGCAGGTCCGGGACGTATACGGTGAAGCGCTCGGCGAGGCGGTCGAAGCACGGAGTCCACGCGTGTACGCCGATGTCGTGGTGCAGGACGACGAGGGGGTCGCCCGAGCCGGCGCTGCGGACCAGCACGTCGCCGCCGGCGACGGTCACGGTGCGCTCCTCGTGCGTGGTCGCCGTCGTCATGGCTTCACAAGCAGGTCAAGCCGCGATAGCCGCCACGGCTGCTGCAATGGCAGCAGCCGCTGCCATACCGGCGAGCATCGCCGCGACGGTCCAGCGAGTCATGCGGGCTTCCATCTGAGCGAGGTCCGCCTTCGTCGCCATGTGTTCGAGGATCGACTCGATCCGTGTGACACGATCACTGAGCTGGTCGGCCTGGGTGGTCATGCAGTTCGTCCCATTTCACCGCGTGTGGGAGCGGTTGGCGCAAGGATACGCCATCCGTCTGCCGTCGGCGCTCACCGAGGCTGCGCTCAGGCGCGCCCGGCGTTGCGCGGTCGCGTACACTCCCACGGGCGGAGGCGGACCATGACCACTGGCGACGTGACACGCGAGACGACGGCGGCGCACGCGGGCGAGGCGTCCGCGGACACCGGCGGCGCGGTCACGGTGGCCGCCGTGCACTCCGGGCCGGACTGGAAGAGCGCCACCGACGCCGTACTCGCCTCGCTCGCCGACGCCGCCACGCCCGACCTCGGCCTCGTCTTCATCGACTCGCGCTTCGCCGACCACTACGGCGACGTGCTCGCGCGACTCCGCAAGGGCACCGGGGTCTCCAACCTCGTCGGCGCGAGCGGCGAGGCCGTGATCGGCCCCGGTGTCGAGGCGCAGATCGAGCCCGCCGTCTCGTTCCTTGGCGTCTCGCTCCCAGGCCTCGAGGCGACCACGATCTCGCTGCCCACCGGCGCGCCGCTCGAGCCCGCGATGGAGCGCGTCGCCGCTGCCGGCGCGCGCGCGTGGCTGATCTTCGCCGACCCGTTCAGCATCGACGCCGAGCCGCTGGTGCGGGCCATGGAGGCCCGCGCGCGCGACGTGCCGCTGCTCGGCGGGCTGGCCTCCTCGCACGACATGCGGGGCGGGGCCGCCGTGTTCGCGGGCGGCGAGGTGCAGGCCGGAGGCGCGGTGCTCGTCGGGCTGAAGGGCGAGTTCAACCTCCACTCGATCGTCGCGCAGGGCGCCGAGCCGATCGGCCAGCCGTGGACCGTCACCGCGTGCGAGGGAAACATCGTGCGCGAGCTCGGCTCGCGGCCGGCGCTCGAGGTGCTGCAGGACACCCTAGCCTCGCTCGACCCGGAGACGCGCGCGCGGGCGCAGCGCAACCTCCTCGTCGGCCTCGCGATGGACGAGTACCGCTACCAGCACGGGCGAGGCGACTACCTGGTGCGCAACGTGATGGGCGGCGACCGCGAGAGCGGCGCGATCTCCGTCAACGCCATCCCGCGCGTCGGCCAGACGTTCCAGTTCCAGTTCCGCGACGCGGCCGCCGCCGACGAGGACCTGCGGGCGCACCTCGCGATCCTCAAGCAGCGGCTGCTGCCCGGCGAGACGGTGGTGGGCGCGGTGCTCTGCGCCTGCAACGGCCGCGGCCAGGGCCTGTTCGGCACGCCGCACCACGACGCGCAGGCGCTCGCCGACGCCCTCGGGCCGGTGCCGACGGCCGGGATCTTCGCCAGCGGCGAGATCGGCCCCGTGGCCGGCACGACGTTCCTGCACGGCTTCACGGCGAGCATCGCGCTGCTCACCGCGCGCGCCCGCTAGCCGCACTCGCACGCTACGGACGGCGTCGAGGCGCGATGGTGCAGGTCACGGTCACGTTCGCCCTCGAACCCGAGGTCGCCGACCGCATCCGCGCCGTCGACCCCTCGGTGCGCGTGCGCGTGCTCAACGAGGCCGGGATCGGCGACCTGCACGGCGCCGGCCGCTTCCCGAGCCAGCGCCAGGCGGCGACGCCGTTCGAGGAGATCGAGGCCGCCCTCCCGGACACCGAGGTGCTCTTCGCGTACTGGGGCGACGCGCTGGAGCGGCTCGTGCGGCCCGACGCGTTCCCGCCCTCGCTGCGCTGGGTGCAGCTCTTCACCGCGGGCGCGGAGCGCGTCGACCCGGCGCTGGTCGACGACTGCGGGCTGACGGTCACGACGGTGAGGGGGATGCACGCCGTCCCGATCTCCGAGTTCGTGCTGACCTACATGCTGATGTTCGCCAAGGGCTGGCCCGCGCTGCTGCGCAACCAGCTGGCCGTCTCGTACGACCGCTCCGTCGTCCCGGAGGACATCGAGGGCAAGACGGTCGGGATCATCGGCATGGGCGCCATCGGCGCGGCCGTCGCGACGCGTGCGCGCGCCCTCGGCTGCCGCGTGCTGGGGATGCGCCGCTCGTTCACGACGCGCGGCCCCGACGCCGTCGCCGACGAGGCGGTCCCGCCGTCGGACCTCGACTACCTGCTCGAGGAGAGCGACTTCGTCGTGCTGGCCGCGCCGCTGACCGAGGAGACGCGCGACATGATCGGCGCGGAGCAGCTACGGCAGATGGGCCCACGGTCGTACCTGCTCAACATCGCGCGCGGCGAGCTGGTCGAGGAGCAGGCGCTCATCGACGCCCTGCGCGACGGCGTCATCGGCGGCGCAGCCCTCGACGTGTTCCACCGCGAGCCGCTGCCGCCCGAGAGCCCGCTGTGGGGGCTCGACAACGTGATACTGACGCCCCACCTCACCGGCGGCCCCGGCGACTACGCCGCCCGCGCCACGGCCATGTTCTGCGACAACCTCGCCCGCTACCTCGCCGGCGAACCCCTCCACAACGTCTACGACCCGGCGCGGGGGTACTAGCAGTCCGGCAAGTCGTCGAGGTTGTTCCGCGTTGTCGAGTCGTGGTCCGTGCGCAGGTACTTGTCTCGTACACCGTTCACAACGTAAATCCGCGTCCGCGAGCCGTCCGTCCACGGTACGTGGTAGGAGTGCAGGCCCGTCTCGATATCGGTGATGACGAGGTGCTTCGGCCGTGGGGACCACACCGCAGACCCATTGCACAGGGCAAGGATGTCTCCGTCGCTATCCTTGCGAGTTCTCGTCACCGCTCGCTCAGCCATAGTGGCCTCCCGTCGTGCTGGGACGCCAAACGATAGACGTTCCCGATAGAGAACGATACGGTGTCCACTGTTCGGTGTCAATACGACGGTCGTTCCGTTTCCGGCACGATGGGGTACAGTGCGTGCGGCGGGACGAGCTCAGCGGGAGAGAGAGCACGAACCGTGGAATCACCGGGCGAACGGATCAGGCAGATACGCGGGGAACAGGGGCTCTCGCTTAGTGAGCTTTCCCGGCTGTCCGGCGTGTCCAAAGGCTACCTGTCGCAGATCGAACGCTTACCCGACACGCGACCATCGGCAACTACCCTCTTCGCGCTCGCACGAGCCCTAGGAACGTCCATTGGCGCCCTACTGGAGGATGGCGAAGTCGACGCCGAGCAAGAAGATGTCCAGAGAGTGCCTGCTTCGCTCCGCGAGTTCGCAGAGGACGCCGCGCTGCCCCCAGCGGATGTTCAGATGCTCGCGAGCATCCACTATCGTGGAGAGGCGCCCCAGACGAAGGAAGACTGGCGTTTCCTGTACGAGTCCATACGCCGCAGCGTGAATCGCTAGGGACCTCGCCGTGCCGCCGCCCCACCCTGACTCGGCCGCTCTCATGACTGGCGCAACGGTCACGGCTGAAGCCGCCGTCCGCGCAGCAGTTGATCAGCTCCTCCAAGAGGCCCAGGTTCGTGAACCGCCTGCCCCCCTCGACCTCCTTGGTTCCATCCGTCGGATTGTCCGAATCGAGACCGTCGAGATGACTGCGGCCGGGCGCCTTGTGCCGACAGGCACTAACGGCTACATCGTACAGGTCAGGGATGCTGACTCAGCGGGTCGACAACGATTCAGTATTGCCCACGAGATAATGCACACCTTCTTCGATGGCACTAGCGGCACCCGACGCCTGCGCGAGGATCAGGTCACAGGGGCCTTTGGGACGGTTCGCGAGGAGTACCTCTGCGATGTTGGTGCCGCGCACATGCTCCTTCACCCTAGCTGGCTCCATGAGCTGACCCTCAGTCGCGAGCAGTCGCTTGATCAGCTATTCGCGGTTGCTTCGTCCTGCGGAGCATCAGTCGAGGCCTCCGCTCGGCAACTCGCCCAGCTTGGCATGCCGCAGTGCTCGTTTCTCTTCTGGGAGCTCGGCTATAGGAAGGAAGAACAGGCACGGGTGGAGCATGTGGCGCTGCCTGGGCTCGAGGAACTCGCAGCCCGACCCACACCGAAGCTGCGTGCCTCCCGTGTCTATGCCTCTCCCGGTTCACCGTTCTTCCCGCCCAACAAGTCGGTGGGAGATGACACGTCCATCGCGGAGGCGCTGCGCAGCCAGAATCGAACGCGGGCGGTCGAGGAATTCGAGATCGGGACCAACGTGCTGCGCGCAGACTGCGAGTCGCAAGCCGTCGGCTACCGGGGAAGTGGCGGGCGGCTGGTAGAACGCGTGATTACACTCGCGCGCTGGAAGCAATAGTCCCGCTCAGTACGACCGTCAGTTTGATCCTTGGAGGCTATCACGATGCTGTCACGCGCATCCGGCCGTCGCGCGCGGTAGGCTGGCGGCCATGGTCGACCCGGAACTCCTCGCACGCCTCGCGAATGCCGACTCGCTGCACATCGGGCTGGTGTCAGACACGCACATCCCCGAGGCCGGGGAGACGTTATACCCGCAGGTCTTCGAGGCGTTCGCGGACGTCGACTGCATCCTCCACGCCGGGGACATCCACGACATCTCGCTCATCGATCTGCTCTCCGAGGTCGCCCCCACGTTTGTCGCGCGCGGCAACGGCGACGACGGTTCGGGCGGGCGGCCCGTGCAGCCCGAGGACCCGAGGCTGCGCGAGGGGTGGTTCCTCGAGCTGGCCGGGCTGCGCGTCGGCATCGCCCACACCGTGCCGGTGCCGGACATCGGCCGCTGGACGCTGGAGGCCGCGATGGAGCGTTACTGCGGCCGCACCGACCTCGACGTGATGGTGTTCGGCGACACCCACACCGAGCAGGTCGAGGAGGTGCGCGGCGTGCTCTGCGTGAACCCCGGCTCGCCGACGCTGCCCCGCAACTACGAGCGCCGGCTCGGCACCATCGCCTTCCTCGACATCGCCGACGGCAAGGCGACCGTGGATATGCGACAGCTCACCGAGGACGGCCACGCGCCGTACGACTGGTCGAACTGGAAGCGCATCACCTGACCCAGGCTCCTCGGGCCGTCGCCCCGCCGCCCGCGCACGCGGTATACCCTGCACGCCGGGGCGAGCGGGGAGGCGCACGATGGTGGACTACGACGCACGCACGGCGCTCGTCGTCGTCGACGTGCAGAACGACTTCGCGCACCCGGACGGGTCGCTGTACGTGAACGAGGCGGCCGACGCCATCGTCGCCGTCAACGAGGAGATAGAGCGCGCCTCGGCGGCGGGCGCTGTCGTCGCCTACACACAGGACTGGCACCCCGAGCACACGCCGCACTTCGCGCAGGACGGCGGTATCTGGCCCGTCCACTGCGTCGGCGACTCGTGGGGCGCGCAGCTCCACGACGACCTCGCCGCGCTCGAAGGCGCGCCACGCGTCCGCAAGGGCGTGGGCGGCGAGGACGGCTACTCCGGCTTCACCGTCCACGACGTCGAGCGCGACGAGGACGCGCCGACCGAGCTGGAGGGTCTGCTGCGCGATCGCGGCGTCGAGCGCGTCGTCGTGGTGGGGCTGGCGACCGACTACTGCGTGCGAGACACGGCGCTCGACGCGGCGCGGCTCGGCTTCGGGACCACCGTGCTGACGCGCGCGATCCGCGCGGTGAACCTCGAACCCGGCGACGGCGAGCGGGCCATCGAGGCGATGCGCCTGGCAGGCGCGAGCATCGAGTGAGCCCCGCCCACGACCGCGAGGCGGCCGCGGGCGTCGACCTCGCGCTGTTCACCGACCTCTACGAGCTGACGATGCTCCAGTCCTACCAGGAGCACGGCCTCCGCGCGCCCGCGACGTTCGAGCTCTTCGCGCGCACGCTGCCCGAGGGGCGCAACTACCTGCTGGCGTGCGGCCTCGACTCTGCCCTCGCGTACCTCGAAACCCTCGAGTTCGGGGCCGAGTCGCTGGCGGCGCTGGAGCGCGTGGGCTTCCCGGCGAGCTTCCTCGACTGGCTCGGGGAGCTGCGGTTCACCGGCGACGTGTGGGCCATGCCCGAGGGGACCCCGGCGTTCGGGGACGAGCCGCTGCTCACCGTGGAGGCGCCGCTGCCCGAGGCGCAGGTCGTGGAGACCTACCTCATCAACCAGGTGCACTTCCAGACGCTCGTCGCCTCGAAGGGTGCGCGCGTCGTGACCGCCGCGGCCGGGCGGCCCGTCGCCGACTTCGGCGGGCGGCGCGCGCACGGCACGGACGCCGGGCTGACGGCGGCCCGCGCGCTGTACCTCGCGGGCATGGCGTCGACGTCGAACGTGGCGGCGGGGGCGCGCTACGGCATCCCGGTGACCGGCACCATGGCGCACAGCTACGTGCAGGCTCACGGCGACGACCATGCCGCGTTCCGCGACTTCGTCGCCACGCACCCCGAGACCACGCTGCTCGTCGACACCTTCGACACCCTCGAGGGCGTGCGCACGGTCGTCGCGCTCGCCAGGGAGCTCGGCGACGCCTTCCGGGTGCGCAACATCCGCCTCGACTCGGAGCCGCTCGGCGAGCTCGCGGTCGAGGCGCGGCGCATCCTCGACGCCGCGGGGCTCGCCTTGGTGCGCATCATCGCGAGCGGCGGCCTCGACGAGCACAGCGTCGCCGACCTCGTCGCCTCCGGCGCGCCGATCGACGCCTTCGGCGTCGGCACGCGGGCGGTGACCTCCTCGGACGCGCCGACGTTCGACGCGGTCTACAAGCTCGTCGCGTACGACGGCGAGGGCCGGATCAAGCACTCGACGGGCAAGGCGACGCTGCCGGGCCGCAAGCAGGTCTTCCGCCAGCGCGACGCCTCGGGCCTCGCGCTCCGCGACGTCCTCGCCCGCGCCGACGAGCGCCACGACGGCGAGCCGCTGCTCGTCCAGGTCATGCGCGGCGGGGAGCGCCTCCCGGCGGGCGAGGAGTCGCTGGAGCACGCCCGCGAGCGGGCCGCCTCGGGGGTCGAGCGGCTGCCGGAGCGCCTACGAGCGCTCCAGGACGCCTCGCCGCCGTACGAGGTGGTGGTCAGCGACGCGCTGCAGGAGGACGCGGCGCGCCTCGGGCGGGCGTGAGACGACTAGCTCTCGGCGTCCTCGCCGCCACGTAGCTCCACGCGCGCCTCGACGCCGTCGATGGCCCGCAGCCGCTCGTCGAGCTCGCGGAATGTCGAGGAGGCGCGCCATGCGAGCGCGGCGTCGCGGGACTCCCACCAGCTCGTGAGCAGGACCGAGCGGCGTGAGATCCATCGGTGCATCCGCACGCAGCCCGGGGCCGCGCGGCCGTCGCGGTCGAGGCGGCGTGCGAGCCAGAAGGCGCGGGGCATCGAGCGCACGCGCGGGAGGTGCCATGCGGTCAGCAGCAGCACGGGCGCCGTCGGCTGGGTCATGCGCCGAAGGTAGCACTCATCCGAACTCGCCGAGGATGTGCGCGAGCAGCCGCAGCAGCCGCCACCCGTCCCGCAGCGCGTAGCCAAGGTTGCCCGGGTCCGGCTCCACGTGGTCGAAGAGGTCGAGGCGGTGATACAGCGCCGGCTCGTGGTCTGCCACGAGCGCCTCGGACTCCACCCACGGGACGAACCGGTCGGCGCGGTCGTGCAGCAGGTAGAGCGGCGCGCGTAACCCGTCGATGTGCCCGCTCGGGCTCACGCCTTCGAGGTTCGCGCGCGCAGCCGGACCGAGGCTCGCGAGGAACGCCTCGGCCTCCTCGATCGTCGCCCCATCGCCGAGGGCCTCGAAGGCCGCGGCGCCAGCGTCGTCGAGCGAGGCGAGGAGCGTGTTGCGGACGGCGCGCTCGGAGATGCGTGCGGGGTCCCACTCCTCGACGGCCTCGGGGCCGCGGAAACGCTCCGAGAGCACCGCGGCGGCGAGGCTCGCGGCGTCGTAGTACGGCCCGATGGCGACGACGAACCCGACGTCGCGCGCGACCTCCGGCTGCGCGGCCGCGACGATGGTGAGCGAGCCGCCCGCGGAGAGCCCGACGTAGCCGACGCGGTCGTCGCGCACGCGCGGGTGCGCGGCGAGCGCCTCGAACGCCGCGGTGAGGCGCCCGATCTCCACGGGGAGCACGACGGCGGCGTCGAGCTCCTCGGACTGCGTGAGCAGCACGGCGAAGCCGATGCGCGCGAGGCCCTCGGTGAAGCGCACGACGCGCTCGTCATCGGCCGCGGCGGGGTCGGCGCCGAGCGCGAGGATCAGCCCGGGGACCTCGCCGTCGCCGGCGGGGAGTGTGAGCACGCCGCGTCCGCCCTCGGCGTACTCGAGCGTACCGGTCGAGGGGTCGCCGCTGAACCACGTGATGGGGCGGCCGGGGAGGCCGAAGACCACGTCGGCGGTGAACGTAGTCGCGCGCCACCAGTCGTGGGCGGTGGGCAGCGCGGCGAAGACCATCAGCACCGCCACGACGCGCGCAAGGAACCGCAGCCGGTGAGGGATGGTCCACCCGTCCATGCGTCGGGGCGCGAGTCTGCGGGGGTCGAGGCGGCGCATGGCACGATGGTACGTCGAGGGGCGGTGCGCCGGGGCCTCGTGCGGGGTAGAACGCGCGTTCGCAGAAGCGCTATACTCCCGCTCGGCGGGGTTGGTCGGGGGGGATCACCGATGGCTCGAACCGTCTTTCTCAGCTTTGCGGCCGAGGACCAGTGGCTGGCGAACGCGTTGCGTGCCGAGGCCGAGCACCGGGGTGGAGGCCTCGAGTTCCGCGACTCGGCGGTCTGGGAGCCGTTCGGACGCGCGCGGCGAGCCCACGTCGAACGCCTGCTGCGGGCGTGCTCGGCGACGATCTGCCTGGTCGGCCAGACGACGTGGCGCAGCGACGCGGTGAACTGGGAGATCCGCAAGAGCCGCCAGCTCGGCAAGCGGGTCGTCGCGGTGCGGCTCTCGCCCGATGTCTCGCGGTTCCCGGAGGCGCTGATCAAGCCGGGCGTGACGGTGCTCCCTCGGGACATCGAGCAGGTCGCCCGAGCGCTGGGGGCGGCGGCGTAGGGGTGGCGGTCGAGAGACGGTGCGGTCGGCCGTACTCTAGAACGAGCGTTCGCGGTGAGGTATAGTCCAACCTCGGGCGGGAAGGTGGCCGGGATGCCGAGGAACGTGTTCCTCAGTTTCGCGATGGAGGATCAGCGGCTGGCCAATGCGTTTCGTGCGCAGGCCAGGAACGGCCGGTCCGACCTTGAGTTCCGTGACTACTCCGTCAAGGAGCCGTTCGAGCGCGCCTGGAAGACGAACGTCGAGCGGCTGATCCGCATGTGCTCCGCCACCATCTGCCTGGTGGGTGAATCGACATGGTCGAGCGACGCGGTCGACTGGGAGATTCGCAAGAGCATTCAACTGGGCAAGAAGGTCGTCGCCGTCCGGTTGGGGCCCGATGTGCGTGAGGTTCCGGGCGCCTTGCGTGAGTTGCGGGTGCCCGTCGTGCCCTGGGACATCGAGGCGATCATGCGGGAACTCGGCGGTGTTGCGGCGTGACGACCGGTGACGCGGCCCTGGAGCGTCGACTCTTCCCGGGAGGCTCGCCAGCCTCGGACGAACGCACGACTCAGTCCCTCCTCGACCAGTACCGGCTGCTCGTCGAGTCGTCGGAGCGCGTGGTCGCACGTCGTCAGACGGCCAATACGTTCTTCCTGTCGATCAACTCCGCGCTGCTGATCTTCGCGGGTGTACTCCTTCGCGAGGGTGACGCGTTCGCCCTCGTGGGTGGCGCCGCAACTGCGGGCTTGGGCCTGATGGGATTCTTCATTTGCTTCGTCTGGTGGCGCATGGTGACGTCGTTCCGCCAGTTGAACACGGCGAAGTTCCAGATCATCCACCTGCTGGAGAGGTACCTCCCGGCAGCGGTCTTTGAGGCAGAGTGGAGCGCGCTCGGCGAAGGGCACGATCCGTCGCTCTATCGCCCCTTCACTCGCCTCGAGACACGGATCCCGGTAGCGCTCATGGCGCTGTATGGAGTCGCAGCCCTGATTGGGGTCCTTATGGCGCTGGCGAGCGGCCTGCGCTGAGCGTCAGGTGCCTACCCGCCAAGTATCGCGTCCGCCGAGATGGGACCGGCGCCGCCGATCATGAGGGCGAGGAGGGCGGCGAGGATGAGGATGTCGAGCTCGTAGCCCTGCGCGTTCTCGTTGCCCGCGAACGGCAGGCGCAGCTTCACCGCGTTCACCCACGTCGCCACCAACATGCTCACCGCCAGCGGGATCGCGACCCACGACGTGAACAGGCCGACGACCAGTGCGAGGCCCCCGACGACCTCGAGCGCCGCGACGACGGGCGCGGCGACGCGGGGCAGCGGAATGCCGACCTCCCCGAGCCACAGGCTGAAACCGCCGATGCCGCGCCGGAGCTTGCCGTAGCCGGCGTGCACGAAGATGACGCCGAGGACGATGCGCAGGGGCACCATCGCCCACCCGGCGGAGCACCAGTCGCAGAGGGGTTCGGTCAGCGTTTCCACGGATCGCCTCGCCTCGCGCGGCCGGGCGCCTGCTCGGGAAGCACGACGCCGGTGCAGGGCATACCCCGCACCGGCGCGTGTTGGAGGTCCGTCGCTAGCGCCTCGGCAGCTGCACCACCGCGGTGCCCTGCAGCGGCCGCTCGCCTCGCTCATTTTCGAGGTAGATGTCGAGCTTGACGGTGCCCGCGCCGTCGCCTTCCTCGGTGTCGGTCACCAGTCCCTGCACCTTGAGGGCGTCGTCGTGGAGCACCGGGCGGCGGAAGTTCACGTCGACGAAGTCGACCGAGCCGCCGGTCCCGACCCAGTCGGTGACGAGCTTCGTCAGCTTCGAGAGGCTGAACGCGCCGGGCACGATGGGCTTCGGGAAGCCGAGCTTCCTGGCGCCCTCAGGGTCCGTGAAACGACCGTCGCCGGTGGGACCGCCGCCCTCACCGAGCGCGTCGCCCTCGAGGCCGAGGTATCCGAGGACCTGCTCCATGTCCGGGGTCCACTCGTCCTCGAACTCGTCGCCGAGGTCGATGTCGTCGAAGTAGGTCTGCGTGGTGGGGTCGACGGTCTTCATTCGCCCACCTGCCTGCGCACCATGAGCTGGTCGGAGTGGGCAACCTCGTCGCCGTTCTCGTCCCGGTAGGTGAGGCGGCTGACCTGGAAGACCATGGTGCCGCTGCGGCCGGTCTTGGCGTAGACCTCCTTGGCCTGCGCCCAGCCGGTGAGGGTCTGGCCGACCTTCACGGGCTTGAGGAGCTCCATCCGCGAGCCCGCGTGGAACCCGGTGTTGCCGAACTTCACCTTCGGGTCCGGGCCGCCGCGGAAGCGCATGCGCTGCAGGTAGCTGGGCGGCACGAAGCCCTGCTCCGTGTAGAGCGGGTTGGTCTCGCCCATCAGCTCACAGTAGCGCGCCACCGTCTCGGCCTCGACCGTGATGGTGCCGACCTCTTCCTCGACCCCGATCACGCTCTCGTCGTACTCGAATACCGCTTCTTCGCTCATACCGCCTCTTCCTCGAGCGTCTGCTCGATAGTCACCGGATAGTAGTCTCCCGACGCCAGTTGCTCCACCAGGTCCTCGATGGTGGCGATCGGCCGGGCGAATGCGGTCAGACAGCGGCCGATGGCGCTGACGTAGTGGGCGTCGCTGCCGCCGACCAGGTGGAGACCGTGGGCCTTCGCGAACTCGGTCCCGATCTCGTTCTCCTGGTCCGAGCTGCCGCCGTTGAGCGACTCGACCGCCTCCACGTACTCGGGGTCGTACCCGTTCGCAACGTGCTCGGCCATGCCGATGCTCGGCCGTCCCGCGTGCGCCGCGACGGCGAAGCCGCCGGTCTCGCGCGCGATGCGGAAGACGTCGGCCGGCGGAAGCCGCGTCGAGGAGAAGTCGAAGTGGCGCGCGAACTCGGGGGTGATGCCGAAGACGAGCACGTGGCCGACGGTGGTCTCCAGCTCCGCGCCCCGCAGCACGGCCGTCTCGTACTGCTCAGCGAGCGCGTCGTAGCTCACGCTGGGGTCGAACTGGCGGTGCTCGGTCAGCACGAAGCCGTCGACGTGGAAGCCGCGCCGGCGCCGCGAGGCGATCCACTTGAGGTAGCCCTCGACTGTCCCGCCGGCATCGTCGGATGCGTCGGTGGAGTGGGAGTGCAGGTCGAGGTAGAAGCGGCGTCCGGCGATGACACGTTCCTTCCGCGGGTGTGGGCGGGCTCGCCATTCTCCGCAGCACCCGGCGCGGGCGTCAATGCGACCGGGTACCGGTCACCCGCCGAGCTCGACCCAGGGCGCGGTGGCGGCCCGGCCGAGCTTCACGATGTCGAGGTCGACTCCGAGGCCGGGTTGTGGCGGCAGGGCCAGCGCCCCGCCGCGCGGACGCGGAGGGTCGATCACGATGTCGGCTTCGAGGTGGTCGGCCGTCGCGAGGCCATGTGCGGGGTCGGGAAGCGCTTCGACGGACGGCACGGCGGCGGCCAGGTGGAGCGCGGCGGCGACGCCGACGCCGGCGTCGAACGTCGTGGTCACGATGCACGGCACCCCCCGCGCCGCCGCCGCGCGCGCGAGGCCGAGCGCCGGTCGCAGGCCGCCGAGCCGCATCGGCTTCAGCACCAGCGCGCCGACGGCGCCCCCCGGATCGCCGCGGCGGCCCACGGAGCCCGGTGGGGAGCGGTAGTAGGCCGCGGGGGGGGGGGCAGGTTCGCGGGGCCCCCCCGGGAGGTTGAAAA
>VXMU01000051.1 GCA_009840945.1 Chloroflexota bacterium
GGGCGGGGGCGGTGGCGTCTCCTGCATAGTTCTGACAAACTGCCCCGGAATCAGGAGCCCAGAACGCGCGGGGTGGCGTATCCTGCGCGATGGCGCGTGCCCAACGACGCGCGTCGCAGTCGGGAAGGGGAAGCGTTTGCAGGCACTCACAGTGGAACGCCCCGCGACCATCCAGGAGGCGGTGCAGCTGCTCAACGACGGCGGCGACACCGCAAAGGTGCTGGCCGGTGGAACGGACGTGATCGTGATCGCGCGTTCACGTCGCCGCACCATCGACCTGCTGGTCGACGTGAAGCAGATTCCGGAGCTGACGGCGATCCAGTGGGACTCGGGTTCGGGCCTCACGATCGGCGCGGCTACGCCGTGTTACGAGCTCTACGGTAACGCGGACATCAACGCGAACTACCCGGCCATCATCGACTCCGCGTCGCTGATCGGCGGGACGGGCATCCAGGGCCGCGCGAGCTTCGGCGGCAACCTGTGCAACTCCTCGCCCTCGGGCGACACGATCCCGACACAGATCGTGCTCGAGGGGACCGCGAACATCGTCGGTCCCGGCGGCGAGCGGTCGGTGCCCGTGGAGGACTTCTGCACGGGGCCCGGCAACAACGTACTGGAGCAGGGCGAGTTCCTGGTCTCGCTGCACTTCCCGGCCCCCGAGGCCGGCAGCGGCGCCCGCTTCCTGCGCTTCATCCCGCGCAACGAGATGGACATCGCGGTCTGCAACGCGGCCTCGGCCGTGAAGATGGACGGCGACACCGTGCGCTGGGCGCGCGTCTCCCTCGGCGCCGTCGCGCCCACCCCGCTGCTGGTGCAGGGGGCGGCCGACGCGCTGGTGGGCAACCCGCTCAACGACGACACGATCGCGGCTGCGGCCGCGGCTGCGCGCGACGCTGCCAGCCCCATCGACGACATGCGCGGTTCGGTCCGGCAGCGCAAGCACCTCGCCGCGGTGCTGACCACGCGCACGCTGGAGCAGGCCGGAGCGCGGGCACGCGGGGAGGACATCCCCTCGGTTGGAGGGCACTAAGTTGGCCAACCAGATCATCTCCGCCACCATCAACGGTGAGCCCATGGAGTTCCTCGCCGACACTCGCGACAGCCTCCTCGAGGCGCTGCGCGAGCGCATCGGACTGACGGGGACCAAGGAAGGCTGTAACGACGGCAACTGTGGCGCGTGCTCGGTCATCATGGATGGCCGGCTCGTGAACTCCTGCCTCGTCATGGCCGCCGAGGCAGACGGCGCCGACGTCACCACCGTCGAGGGCCTTGCCACGGAAGACGGGCTGATCCCGCTGCAGCAGACCTTCCTGGAGGAGGCGGCCCTGCAGTGCGGCATCTGCACGCCGGGCTTCCTCGTCGCCTCCAAGGCGCTGCTGGACGCCAACCCGAACCCGACCGAGTTCGAGGCGCGGTACTGGCTGGCAGGCAACCTCTGCCGCTGCACCGGGTACGACAAGATCATCCGCGCGGTCCTGAAGGCCGCCGAGGCCTAGGCCGAGCATCGGACGGCCGCCCATGGGCGGCCGTCCGGCATCGCTCCTCGAAGCAGGAGCACTCCCCGGACGAAGGAGTTCTGAGTGGTTACCACTGACAAGCCTGAGTACAAGGTCGTCGGCACGCGCCCGATCCGGCCGGACGGGGCCGACAAGGTCACCGGCCGCGCCGAGTACGGGGGCGACTACCACGCCGCCAACCTGCTGCACGGCGCCGTGCTGCGCAGCCCGCACGCCCACGCCCGCATCGTGAGCATCGACACCTCGAAGGCCGCGGCCCTCGACGGCGTCAAGTCCGTGATCACCAACGCCGACTTCCCGCAGCCCAGCGACGAGGTCGTCGACATGGGTGAGGGCGCGGCGACGAGCGCCCGCTGGCTGCTGGACAACGTCCTCGCCAGCGACAAGGCGCTCTACCAGGGCCACGCGGTCGCGGCCGTCGCCGCCACCGACGCGCACATCGCCGAGGACGCGATCGACCTCATCGAGGTGGAGTACGAGGTCCTCGAGCCGGTGCTCGACGTGATCGAGGCGATGGACGAGAACGCACCGCTCCTGCACGACTTCCTGCGCACGCAGGAGGTCGGCGGCATGTTCGACCCGCCGGGCGAGCTGGGCGACACGGCCACAAACGTCGCGAAGCACGCGCGCTTCGAGGCGGGCGACCTGGACGCCGGGTTCGCCGAGGCCGACATCATCATCGAGCGCGAGTTCCGCACCTCGATGGCCCACCAGGGCTACATCGAGCCGCACAACGGCAGCGCGTTCTACAACCGCGACGGCCACCTCACGGTGTGGACGAGCACACAGGGCTCGTTCGGCATCCGCGAGATGTGCGCGACGCTCATGGACATGCCCATCTCCAGCGTGACCTGCGTCCCGATGGAGATCGGCGGCGGCTTCGGCGGGAAGATCCCCGTCTACCTGGAGCCGCTGGCGGCGCTGATGTCGAAGCAGACCGGCCGCCCGGTCAAGCTCATCATGACCCGCCAGGCCGTCCTCGAGGCCACCGGCCCGACGTCCGGCACCGCGCTCCGCGCCAAGATCGGCGCGAAGAACGACGGCACGCTTGTCGCGGCCGACGTGTGGATGGCCTTCGAGGCCGGGGGCTACCCGGGCTCGCCGTTCACGGCCGGCATGATGTGCGCGCTGGCGCCGTACGAGATCCCGAACGCCGTGGTCGAGGGCTACGACGTGGTGGTCAACAAGCCCAAGGTCTCGGCCTACCGCGCGCCGGGCGCGCCGCAGGCCGAGTTCGCGGTCGAGTCCGTCATCGACGAGCTCGCTGAGCGGCTCGAGATGGACCCGATGGACCTGCGCAGCATGAACGCGTCCACGGAGGGTTCGCGCCGCGTCGACGGCGCCGTCTTCGGCGTCATCGGCAACGAAGAGGTGATGGACGTTGTGAAGAACAGCGACCACTACCGCTCCGAGCTGCAGGGCGAGAACCGCGGCCGTGGCGTCGCCATCGGCTTCTGGTTCAACGTCGGGTTCGAGTCGAGCGCCTACGCCAACGTGAACCCGGACGGCACGGTCAGCCTCGTGCTCGGCTCGGTCGACATCGGCGGCACGCGCGCGTCGCTGTCGATGCAGATGGCGGAGACGCTGGGCATCCCCGGCGACGACGTGAAGCCGCACGTGGTCGACACCGACTCGATCGGCTTCACCGGCGTCACCGGCGGCAGCCGCACGACGTTCGCCGGCGGCTGGGCCTGCCACGAGGCCGCAATGGACATCCGCACCCAGATGGAGGAGCGGGCCGCCCAGATCTGGGAGGTCGACCGCGACTCCGTCGCCTACGGTGACGACGGCGTGATCCGGGGCTCCGGGGATGACCAGAGCTTCACGTTCGCCGAGCTGGCAGCGCAGCTTCCGCTGACCGGCGGCCTGATCCAGGGCCAGGCGGACGTCTCGCCGATGGAGTCCGGCCCCGCCTTCGCCGGCCACATCGTGGACGTCGAGGTGGACCCGGAGACCGGCAAGGTCGACGTGCTCCGCTACACGGCGGTCCAGGACGTCGGCACGGCCGTGCACCCCTCGTACGTCGAGGGTCAGATGCAGGGCGGCGTGGCGCAGGGCGTCGGCATGGCGCTGACGGAGGAGTACTTCTACTCCGACGACGGCACGATGCTGAACTCGAGTCTGCTCGACTACCGCATGCCGACCGCGCTCGACCTGCCGATGATCGACGCGATCATCGTCGAGGTGCCGAACCCCGGCTCCCCGTACGGTGTCCGCGGCGTCGGCGAGGTGCCGATCGTGCCGCCGCTCGCGGCGGTCGCGAATGCGGTGTCGGCGGCGCTCGGTCAGCGCATGACCACGCTGCCGCTCACGCCGCGGCAGATCCTCGAGGAGACGGTCCTGGAGGAGTAGCACTCCGCGCGTGAGCGCGGACCATGCTCGAACGCACACCGGCGGCGCCACTCGGCGCCGCCGGTGCCGTTTTACGGGACCTGCCGAGGAGCCTTCAGACCCTCACCCCAACCCTCTCCCGCAGTGCGGGAGAGGGAGCCAGATCGGATCCCTCTCCCCACCCGCGGGGCATCCCGGCGTTCGAGGAGAGCCGAGGCCAGGCCGCGTGGGCGGAAGAGGGTGCCGGACTCTCCGCAACTGCGTCGAACGCCCACCATGCCGGTATACAATCCCGGCGAGCCCGCTCCGCCGCGCCCGAGGAGGTCCGCCGTGGTCGCCACCGAGAAGCCCCAGTACCGCGTCGTTGGGACCAGGCCGCTCCGCCCGGACGGCGCCGACAAGGTGACGGGGCGCGCGCAGTATGGCGTCGATGTCGCGCTGCCCGGCATGCTCTACGGCCGCGTGCTGCGCAGTCCGCACGCCCACGCGCGCATCCTCAGCATCGACACCTCGAAGGCCGAGGCACTGGACGGCGTGCGCGCCGTCTGCACCTTCGACGACTTGCCGATCCGCGACGAGGAGACCGTCGTCGACATCGGCGAGGGTGCGGCCGAGGGGCGCTGGATGGCGCGGCTCGTCTTCGCCGACGACAAGGCGCTCTTCAAGGGCCACGCCGTCGCCGCCGTCTGCGCCACCGACCCGCACATCGCCGAGGACGCCCTCGAGCTCATCGAGGTCGAGTACGAGCCGCTGCCTGTGCTCCTCGACGCGCGTGAGGCGATGGACGCGAACGCGCCGCTGCTGCACCCGGACCTGCTCACCGAAGAGGTGGCCGGCTTCGGCGTCGGCGACGTCTCGACGGCCCGGCCGTCGAACATCGGCAAGCACTGCGAGTTCGCCTTCGGCGACACCGACGCCGGCTTCGAGGGCGCCGAGATCATCCTCGAGCGCGAGTTCGAGACCTCGGCGTACCACCAGGGCTACCTGGAGCCGCAGAACGGCGCGGCGATGTGGAACCCGGACGGCGAGCTGACCGTGTGGGTCAGCAGCCAGGGCCCGTTCGTCGTGCGCGCGCAGCTCGCGCAGCTCCTGGACATGCCGCTCAGCAAGGTGAAGGTCGTGCCGATGGAGATCGGCGGCGGCTTCGGCGGGAAGATCCCGGTCTACATGGAGCCGATGGCGGCCATCATGTCGAAGAAGACCGGGCGCCCCGTCAAGATGATCATGACGCGCCAGGAGGTCCTTGAAGCGACCGGCCCGACGCCCGGCTCATGGGTGCGCGTGAAGCTGGGCGCGAAGCGTGACGGCACGATCGTCGCGGCCGACGTGGCCCTCGCGTTCGAGTCGGGGGGCTTCCCCGGCTCGGCGTTCGTCGCCGGGGCGCGCTGCGCCCTCGGGCCGTACGACATCCCGAACATGCACGTCGAGGGCTGGGACGTCGTCGTCAACAAGCCCAAGGTCGCCGCCTACCGCGCGCCCGGCGCGCCGCAGACCGAGTTCGGCGTCGAGTCCGTCATCGACGAGCTCGCCGAGATGCTCGAGCGCGACCCGATGGACCTGCGCCGCCAGAACGCGGCCGTCCAGGGGACCCGTCTCGCGGACGGCACCGCGCTCGGCGTGATCGGCAACACCGAGGTCATGGACGCGATCGCCCAGAGCGACCACTACCGCTCCGAGCTGCAGGGCGAGAACCGCGGACGCGGCGTCGCCATGGGCTACTGGGGCAACGGCGGCATGGAGACGAGCGCGCTCGCGAACGTCAACGCCGACGGCACCGTGAGCCTCGTTGTGGGCACGGTCGACATCGGCGGCCTCCGTGCGACGCACGCGATGCAGCTCGCCGAGACACTCGGCCTGCCGTACGAGGACGTGCACCCCAAGGTCGTGGACACCGACAGCGTCGGGATGACCTCGGTCACCGGCGGGAGCCGGAGCACCTTCGCCGGCGGGTGGGCGATGCACGAGGTCGGCATGGACCTGCGCCGCCGGCTCGAGGCGCGCGCGGCGCAGATCTGGGAGGTCGACCCGTCCGAGGTGACCTACGACGACGACGCCGTCATCCGCGGCCCCGCCGACGGCGACGAGGCGCGCAGCATGACGTTCGGCGAGCTCGCCGGGCAGCTCGCGCTGACCGGCGGCATGATCCAGGGCAGCGCCTCGGTGCGGCCGGAGACCGTCGGCGTGACGTTCGCCGGCCACATCGTGGACGTCGAGGTGGACCCGGAGACCGGCAAGGTCGACGTGCTCCGCTACACGGCCGTGCAGGACGTGGGCACCGCCATCCACCCCTCGTACGTCGAGGGGCAGATCCAGGGCGGCGCGCTGCAGGGCGTGGGCATGGCGCTGACGGAGGAGTACTTCTACGACGACGACGGCGTGATGCGGAACTCGAGCCTGCTCGACTACCG
>VXMU01000060.1 GCA_009840945.1 Chloroflexota bacterium
CCGGTCGCGCGTCCTCCCGTGAGCGGCGGCCGGCCCGGCCGAGGGTCTGGCCGGGCCGCCGTCTGTGAGCGCTACTCGGTCGGCGCCGCGCCCAGGACGCGGTAGCCGTTGTTCGCCTCGGTCCGCTCGCCGGCGGGCAGGACCTTAATCACGACGTTCGCGAGCCCGACGACCTCGCCGTTCTCGTCGAAGGTGTAGTTGTCGCCGATGGCGCCGCTCCACGTGATGCCGTAGAGGCAGTCGCGGAAGCCGTCGGCATCCTGGTCGTCGTTCGTCTGCCTCAGGCACTCGGCGGTGATGTAGACATCGTCGTACGCCGAGCCGAGGTACCACGGCAGCGTGACGTACCCGTAGTTCTCGCGGAACCGCTGCAGCACGTTCTGCCCGAGCTCGTTGGCCGGGTCGAGGTCGGTGATGATCGCCTTCACGCCCGTTGCCGCGTCGCCGGCGATCTCGAGCGCCGTGGTGCCGACCACGACGATCTCGCCGTAGATCGGGCCCTCGTAGCCGAGCTCGCGGGCCTGCTTCACGATCGTGCCGCCAGCGAACTCGGACTGCGCCGCGACGTGCAGTGCGTCGGGTTCCGCCTCGAACAGCTTCGTGAGCTGCGTGCGGAAGTCGGTCGTGTCGGACGGGTAGCGCTCCTCGCCGACGACCTCGCCGCCGCGCTGCTCGAACTGCGCAACCGAGGTGCGGCGCACGCCCTCGGCGTAGTCGGTCGCCTCGGTCATCGTGGCCAGCGTGCGGATGCCGTCCGCCCACAGCACGTTCCCGGTGTCGACGCCGAGCTGCGCGTCGCTGAGCGAGGTGCGGAAGATGTAGTCGCCCGCGTCGGCGATGTCCGGGTTCGTGGCGAGCCCGGAGAACAGGATCACCCCGTCGGCCTCGGCGAGCGGAGCCGCGCCGAGCATGGCGCCGCTGCACGACGTGCCGAGGATGATCTTCACGCCGTCGACGTCGGTGAGCTTGTTGTACGCGGTGATCGCATCCTGCGCGCTGCACTTCGAGTCCTCGACGATGAGCTCGATCATGCGCCCGTTGACGCCGCCCGCGGCGTTGATCTCGTTGACGGCCATCTGCTTGGCCTGGATCGCGACTCGGCCGTAGGTCTCACCCGGCCCGGTCGCGGACTCCATCACGCCGATGCGCAGCGGCGGCTCGGCCCCGTCGTCCGTTGCCTCCTCGTCGCTGGGACAGGCGACCGCCAGGGGCACGAGAAGCGCCGCCAATCCGAAGAACACCGCTCGCTTCCACCAGGACACTCGCATGACGCCCCCCTGTCTGCCCTCTGCAAGCCGGGCCGATCGCGTACCGAGTCTCATATGAACGTGATATTAGCTCACATGCGGACCGGACATTAACTCACATGTGATCACGAACTCGCATGAGCCCGTACGGGGTCGCCCACGTCGGCCCTAGCGGCCCCCCTCGACCTCGACGGTCACGATGTCGATCCCGTGGTACTTCTGATGCTGCACCGACGCGGCGTGGTGCCTCAGCAGCCGGAGCGAGACCTCGTCCTCGTCGGGGATGGGCGGCAGGTCCGAGAGGTACGCGAGCTGGTCCTCGATGTTGACGCCCTCGGTGAGCGTCACGAACTCGAGCTGCGCCAGCGGGCCTTCCATGCGCGCGACCACGGAGAGACGCCTCGCCTCACCATCACCGCCCGCGCCGTCGGCCTGCAGGAGCACGGCCAGCGTCTCCTCCCCGGCCGAGACGAGGCGCTCCGTGGAGCCCTCGTTCCAGCTGCTGCGCGAGGCGAACCCGCGCAGGAAGGTGTCGATAGCCGGGAGCGCGTCCATCTCCAGCGGGACCTGGAGGCGCCGGCGGCGAGGGCCGGTGAGCTCCATGAAGCCGATCATGATCACCGCCGCGAGCGCGCCCGACGTCATGCCGTTGCCGAGCAGCACACCCGCGAATGGCCCGAGCAGATCCGCGAAGATCGACTCGTTCTGGAAGCCGACCCCGACCCAGAACGCGATACCGGCGATCGCGGCCTTGCGGTGGTCCAGCCCGTCCTGCACCACCATCCGCATCCCCTGCACGAACAGCAGCGCGAGCAGCACCGTCACGTACGCGGCGACCACCGGCCCGGGGATGGCGACCAGCAGCGCGGCGAACTTCGGGAGAAACGCGAGGAGCACGGTGATCGCCCCGATGGCAATGCCGACCCTCCGCGCGGCCACCCCCGTGACCTCGGCGAGCGAGATACTCGACGAGTAGGTCGTGTTCGGCAGCGTGCCGGTGAGACCCGAGAGCAGGTTGCCTGTTCCGTCGGCATTCAGCGCCCCCTGCACGACGCGGAAGTCGGTCGCGCGCGGCGACCGCCGCGAGACCTGCTGGATGGCGATGCCGTCGCCGACGGTCTCGACGGCGCCGACCAGCGTCACGACGATGAACGCCGGGAGCAGCGCCCAGAACTCCTGGCCCGGCGTCACGTCGAAGCCCGGCCAGCCCCCGCGCGGCACGCCGAGCCAGGCGGCGTCGAGCACGGGCTGCAGGTCGTAGATCCCGAACAGCCCGGCCACCACGCACCCGACCACGACGCCGATCAGCGGCGACCACAGCCGCCACGCCGCCGGGCCGCGTAGGACGAGCCCGAGCACGACGCCCAGCGTGACCGCAGCGGTCACGGGCGCCGCCACGTCCGAGGCGTCCTCGGGCACGTCGACGAGCGTGTCGAAGATGATGGGCATCACCGTGGCCGCGATCAGCATGATCACGGTCCCGGCCATGACCGGGGTGAACACGCGACGCAGCAGCGAGAGCCGCGCCGCCATCGCGAACTGGAAGAGCGAGGAGATAACGACGAGGCTCGCCATGGTCGATGGCCCGCCCTCGACCAGCGCGGCGACGCACACCGCGATGAACGCGCCCGACGTACCCATGATCAGGACGTGCCCGGCGCCGACGCGGCCGAAGCGGGCCGCCTGGAGGATGGTGGTAGCGCCGCTGACGAGCATCGCCGCGAACACCGCCCACGCGATGTAGGTCGCCGGCTGCTCGGCGATCCGGGCCACGATCACAACCGTGATCACCACGCCCGGCACGGTGACGAGGGCCGCCTGCGCGCCGACGCCCGCAGCTACGGGCCAGGGCGGCCGCTCGTCTGGCTCGAAGCGGACGTGCTCGTTGGTCTGCGTCGCTACCATGCGTTCTGAGTCGGTCCGTCGCGACCCCACTGATACCGGGTCGCCTGAAGGTCTGACCACACTAACGAGGCCCGGCGACCGAATCAAACAGACGGGGCTCCATATGCGGGCCCCGCGCACTACTCGCGGGCGAGCCAGGGCTCCTTCGCGATCTCGCCCAGCGCGCGCAGGTGGCAGACATCGTTGAGCCCGGCCACGGCCGTGTTGCCGTCCATGCCCCGGGTGAGCGTCGTGATCCCGCAGTTCGCCCCGTAGATCTGCGCGTACTCGCTATCGTCGAGGCCCATCAGCCGCGAGACGAACGCGCCGAGCACACCCCCGTGGATGACGGCGATCGCGACGTCCGAGGCGTGGCGCTGTGCCAGCTCCCCGATCTGTCGCTGCACGCGGTCGCGGAAGGCGGTGGTCCCCTCCTCGCCCGGAATGCCTCCGGCGCCCCAGTCGCGGCCAACGAGGCCGAAGCGCTCCGCGGCCTCCGACCACAACAGCCCCTGCGCCTCCCCGAAGCGGTACTCGCGCAGGTCCGGCACGTCGACGACCTCGAGGCCGGTGTGCCCCGCGACGGCCTCGGCCGTGTCGCGGGCGCGGCGCAGCGTGCTGCTGTAGAGCGCGACGGCCTCCGAGCCGGCGAGGTGGCGACCGGCGGCTTCGGCCTGCTGGCGCCCGAGGTCGGTCAGTCCGTGGTCGGACCAGCCCTGGATGCGGCCGGTCGCATTGCCCTCGGACTCGGCGTGGCGGAGCAGCAGCAGCGTCACTGCGTGGGCCAGGCGTCCCCGGTCGGGAGCGGCTCGGCGCCCAGCGAGGGTCCGATCAGCCGCACGAAGCGGTCGATGACCCGCGCGGTCGCACCGAAGATGAGGTGCTCGCCGTGTCGGAACGCGGGCATCCGCGTCCCCGGCCGCGGCTCCGTCCATTCGAGCGCCTCGCCGGAGAGGAGGCGGCCGAGCGGCACCTCGAGGAGCTCGGCGACCTCGATTTCTGCGAACGAGAACGGGTATGGGCCGGGGGCGGTGATGGCGCCCACGAACGGGCTCATGACGAAGTTCGAGCGCGTTGGTGTGTCGTCGAGCTGTCCGTAGATCTCGATGTCGCTCTGCGCGACACCGATCTCCTCCTCGGTCTCGCGGAGCGCGGTCATGAGGAGCGTGGCGTCCTCGGGGTCCTGCGCGCCGCCGGGGAGGCTGATCTCGCCCTTGTGGTGCTCGACGTGGTGGGTGCGGACCTGGAAGAGCAGGTGCTCCTCGCCGTCGCGCTCGTAGAGCAGGACCATGACGGCGGCGGGGACCAGCGAGTCGCCCTCCATGCGCTGGGGCTCGTAGCCCTCGATCACCTCGCGGACGTTCTGACGCATCGGGCACCGCCTCCCGTCGGGTTCGGATCGTGGCGAAGCCTACCGCAATCTGCTGTACGCGCCCGCACGCGGGCGTGTGAGGTGGGCGCGAGGTGGATATGTCAGCCACGAGCGAACATCGTGGATGGCGTGCACGTATTGGGGAAAACGATGTGCGCAACTCCGGCCCAGGCGGGTCGGGAGTCCCTAGAGTGCACACCAGCCGAGCGGGGGTGCCCCAGAAGCCAAGTTCCGGTCCGCTGGACGGCTTCCCGGGGTGAGCGGAAACCTGAGCGAGGCGAGAGACCGCGCAGTTTCGGGCAACCGAGAGTGCGCGGTTTCGCTTTGCCCGGAGTGCCTACGGCTGCCTCGACCTGCCCGGCAGCCCTGCCCGACTTCGCTACCGCGCCTCGATCGGCACGTACTCGCGGTCGAGGGGGCCGACGTAGTGGAGCAGTGGGCGGAGCAGGATGTTGTTCTCCATCTGCTCCAGCACCTGCACCGTCCACCCCGGCACACGCCCCACCGCGAAGATCGGGACGAAGAGGTCCTGCGGGATGCCGTGCAGGTAGTAGATCACCCCCGCGAAGAAGTCGACGTTCACGTTCACGCCCAGCCGGCCATAGGGCCGCATTGCCTCCTGCACCGCCTCGAGGATGGCGTACCACTTCGGCTCGCCCTTCTCGGCGCTGAGCCGCTGCACGCCCTCGCGCAGGTGGCGGGCGCGCGGGTCCTCCGCGCGGTAGACACGGTGGCCGAAGCCCATGATCGGCCGCCCCTGTGAGCGCAGCTCCTTGACGTAGTCCGCGGCGCGCTCGGGCTCCTCGATCTCGCGCGCCATCTGCATCACGTTCTCGGCCGCCCCGCCGTGCGAGGGGCCGGAGAGGGCCGCGATGGCCGCGGTGATCGAGCTGTGCAGGTCCGCCTGCGTGCCGGCCACGACCCTCGCCGTGAACGAGGATGCGTTCGATCCGTGCTCGGCGTGGAGGATGAAGTCCTTGTCCATCAGCGCCGACGCGTCGTCGCTGGGCTCGTTCCCGTCGAGCATGTAGAGGAAGTTCGCGGCGTGGGAGAGCGTCGGGCTCGGCTCGACGGGGTCGCGGCCCTCGCGGATGGCGTGGTGCGCCATCACGATCGTCGGCACCTGCGAGGTGAGCCGCACGCCCTTGCGCAGCGTCGCGTCGTGTGACTTGTCGCCCGTCTCCGGGTCGGTCGCGGCCAGCGCCGAGACGGCGGTGCGCAGCACGTCCATCGGGTGGGCGTCCTGGACCAGCCGGATCACGTCGATGATCTCGCCCGGGAGCGCGCGCGCCGACTTGAGCTCGGCGTCGAAGGCGTCGAGCTGCGCCGGCGAAGGCAGCTCGCCGTGGAGCAGCAGGTACGCCGTCTCCTCGAAGGTCGAGCGCGTCGCGAGGTCGTCGATGGTGTAGCCGCGGTACTGGAGCTTGCCGGCGCGGCCGTCGATGAAGCAGGTCTCGCTGCGGTCGAAGTAGACCTCCTTGAGCCCGCGGTGGATCGCGATCTCGGCGGTGTCGGTGGTCATCGGCTCACTCCTCGTGGCGGGC
This sequence comes from Chloroflexota bacterium, assembly GCA_009840945.1. Lineage (GTDB taxonomy): Bacteria > Chloroflexota > Dehalococcoidia > UBA2979 > UBA2979 > VXMT01. Next base: position 6,048 of record VXMU01000060.1, read on the forward strand.
GGCGGTGGCCGCTGCCGCACATGGATCGAGGCCGCCCGTGTGGGCGGCCCCGGTGTGTCTCCAACCTCGTTGCGGCGGGGGGGGCCGCCCGGAAAAACCCCCCCCCCCCCCCGATAGGGATGTGAAGCCGCCGCGGAGGGCCACACGCG
>VXMU01000095.1 GCA_009840945.1 Chloroflexota bacterium
GATCCCCTCTCCCCCCGGCGGGGGGAGAGGGTGAGGGTGAGGGGGGTCTGCCGGGTGCCAGCAGGCAGTCGAGGAAGGCACCGAACCTTCATGCCAGGACACCGGACCCTCACCCCCAACCCTCTCCCAGGGAGAGGGGGCCGGATACCCGCGAGGTGAGTGGGTTCCTACCCCATCCCGCGCCTCGGCGGTACGCTATGTGCCGGACGCGGGCCGGTGTAGCTCAGAGGTAGAGCAGCTGTTTCGTAAACAGCAGGTCGAGGGTTCGAATCCCCCCGCCGGCTCCACACCCCAACCGCCCGCGCGCACCGCGCCCACCTGAACGTGAGTACGTCCGCATGAGCAAACTCCGCGAGCGCATCCGCTCCACGCGTGAGCGCCGATCCGTCCCGTTCGGCTTCGGCCCCCGCGGCCGCGAGGCCGAGTCGCAGCGCCACATGCTCGTCCTCGCCGAGGTCGCAGACGCCGACTCCGCGGCCGCCGCGACCTCCGCCGGCGCCGACGCGCTGCTTGCCGGCGGCGACGGCATCGAGGCCGTCGTCGAGGCGGCCGACGGGACGCCCGTCGGCGCGCGCGTCGAGGCCGCCACCAGCGCCGGCGCCGACGCGCTCATCGAGGCGGGCGCCGACTTCCTGGTCTTCGACGACGCGCAGACCGAGGCTGCGGCGCTGCTGCGGCCCGAGCTCGGCCACGTCGCGCTGCTCACCGACGCCGCGGCGGCCGAGGAGGACCTGCGGCTGCTGCAGCCGCTGGACCTCGACGCGATCCTGCTGCCCTCGGCGCGCGCGGCCGCGACCGTCCGCGACCAGCTCCTCACCCGCCGCATCGCCGAGCTCACGCGCAAGCCCCTGGTCGTCCCCGTCGACGGCTCGGTGGACGCGACGCAGCTCGAGGTCTGGCGCGACGCCGGGGCGTTCGTCGCGCTCGTCGCGGGGGACGCCGCGGCGGTCGAGGCCGTGGTGGCGGCCGCCGCTGCGGTGCCCGCGCCACGCGAGCGCCGCGAGGACCGGCCGAACGCCCTGGTGCCGTCTCCGGCGTCGGGCATGATGGACGAGGACGGCGAGGAGCCGCTGTAGCCGTCGGGGATGGTTCGCGTTGGTCGGTTGACCCGTCACGCGACCGCTACCTAGGATGCCGTCCATGACGAGTGAAGTAACCGACGCCGCGCCGTCGACCGAACCTGAATTCCAGATCGGGGAGGTGGCGCAGCGCACCGGGCTGACTCAGCGCACGCTGCGCTTCTACGAGGAGCGCGGACTCGTCACCCCCGCCGACCGCATGGAGGGCGGCTTCCGCCTCTACTCCGAGGCCGACATCGGCCGCGTCCAGCTCATCAAGCAACTCCAGGACCTGCTCGGCTTCACGCTCGCCGAGATCAAGGAGATGGTGGAGGCCGAGGAGCTGCGCGCGCAGATCCGCGCCACGTTCCGCCCCGACCGCGACCTGCCGGAGCGCCGCGAGCGCGTCGTGCAGGTGATCGCGGCGGTCCGCCGCCAACTCGAGGTTGTCGAACCCAAGATCGAGCAACTCGTCGAGATGCGCGGCGAGCTCAGCGAACGCCTCGAGATGCTCGAGCAGCGCCTCGGCGAGATCGACGATGCCCTGGCCGGCGGGCAGCCGCTCGAGGGCTAGCCCCGAAGCGCCCTCGCGGGCCCGGCGACACAACACACCAGAGAGGGCCGCGCGAGCGGCCCTCCGGCTTGCCCGGGGCCGCGCGTCGCGCGCACCCCCGCGCGGGTCTGGTGTCGTCGAAACGGACGGCTAGTTGTTCAGCCGCTGCACCGCCTCCAGTGCGAACGCCGAGTGCGCGTCCATGTCGCCCTGCTCGTCGAAACGCTCGGCCAGCACGCCGTCAGCGCCGAAGACGAAGGTCACACGCATCGCCGTCGGGCCGCGCTCCATGCCGACACCGAACGCCTCGATGGTCCGGTAGTTCGGCCAGTCGGACAGGATCGGGAACTCGGCCCCGATCGCTTCGGCGAACGCTCCTTGCGTCGCCCAGGTGTCTGAACTCACGCCCACCACGCGGGCTCCGAGGGCTGTCAGGTCAGCGAGACGCGACTGAAAGCCCTCCATCTCCATCGTTCACCCGCCGGTGAACGACATGGGGTAGAAGGCAATGACCGTGATATCCCCGTGGAAGCTCTCGTTCGTGACTCGTTCCCGATCGGGATCGCGGAGTGAGAACTCCGGCATCTGTGCGCCTGGTTCCAGCATCTTGTCCCCCTCGCTCGCCGGCCCCGAGGGGCCCGCGCGCGTCTCGCCGCGCGGCGGCGGCTAGTGGCTGTCGTGGTCGGCGGACTCGCCCTCGCCCTCGGACAGCGTGCCGTCCGCGAGCTGGTAGTCCCAGCGCAGTCCGCGCTGCTTGCGGTACAGGAACGCCACCGACGTCACGCCGAACAGCGCGACGATGCCGAGCGCCGTCAGCGCGACCGCGACAGCGGTGTCGCCAGGAACATCGAGGGCGCGCGACGAGTCGCTGCTCGCCGCGACGACGTGCGGCGTGGCCGCCGCCGCTGCGCCGAGCGTTACCGCGAGCAGCCGCCCGCGCATCGCTCCCAGGTGTGCCGCCACCCGCATCCGTCCACTCCTCGTACTGCGCGCCGGCCGCCAGCGGCGGCCGCGGTGGGGCGAGTCTACCAACACTCCCGGCTGCGCGCGCCCCCGCCGGGTGGGTCGCGCGATTGCTCGCGCGCGAGGGCCGACCCTATACTCGCATTCCACCTCGTGAGCAGGTGCACGAAGGAGCGGCCGCGTGCCGAAGCGGACCTGGCAGCCCAAGCGACTCCCGCGCAAGCGCAAGCACGGCTTCCGCGCGCGGATGTCGACGCGCGGTGGCCGCGACGTCATCCGGCGCCGTCGCGCACGCGGGCGCACGCGTCTCGCGGTCTAGCCACGGCTGCGGTCCGTGCCATGCCCCCGGCCGCCCACGCGACTGCCCGTCCCGACACATCGATCGAGCCGCTGCGCCGCAGCGCGGACTTCGACGCGCTCACGCGCGAAGGGATCGCGCGGCGTCACCGGCTGTTCAGCGTGCGCGTGCGGCGTAACGGGCTGGGGCGCGTCCGCTACGGCTTCGCCGTCAGCCGCCGGGTGGGCGGCGCCGTGGTCCGCAACCGCATTCGCCGCCGGCTGCGCGCACTGATGCGCGAGCTGCCGTCCTGCGGCGGGTACGATGTGCTCGTGTCGGCCCGGCCGCCGGTAGCCGAGGCAAGCTTTGAGGATATACGACAAGTGCTCCACACAATGGTTGCCGATGCACTTGAACGGACGGATGCGCGGCCATGAGCGGGCTGATGCTGGCCGCGATCCGTTTCTACCAGCGGTCGATCTCCGTGCAGACGGGGCCGACGTGCCGCTATCAGCCCACATGCTCGCAATACGCATACGTAGCCATCGATCGCCACGGGCCGTGGCGGGGCGTCTGGCTCGCCGCGCGCAGGCTGGGGCGCTGTCACCCCGGCCGCGCGGGCGGCTACGACCCCGTCCCGCCGCGCCGAGGCGGTCACGAGGCGCACATCGCAGCGGAATCCACCGCCATGGGCGGTCCCGCGCGCGAACCTGAAGAGTCGAAAGCGCACTGAACGACACGCGACCCGCCGACGTCCCGCGCGCGATGTTTCACGTGAAACATCGTCTCCGCGCGCTGCCCCGCCCCCTGCTCGCAGCGCTGGGCCTGCTCGCGCTCCTCGCTGCCGCGTGCGCCACGGACCTCGGGAGCCCCGACGGCTGGGCCGCGCCCGTCGAGGCCGACGGCCTCGTGCTGGTGCAGGCCAACAAGGGCGAGCTCGTCGCGGTGCGGCTGGGTGACGGCCCGGCCCGCGTCGCGTGGCGCTTCCCCGAGGACGCCGCCCTCCCGGCCGGCGTCGACCCCGACGACCTCGACGACATCGAGGCGTTCTACGCCACGCCTGTCGTCGACGACGGCACGGTCTATCTCGCCTCCTTCTCGGGTGAGGTCCTGGCGGTCGACATCACGGGCGACGGGCCGCGCCTGGCCTGGATCACCCGCCTCACGCACGAGCTGGTCGCCTCGCCCGTCCTGCGCGGCAGCGTCCTCTACGTGCCGACCGAGGGCGGCGAGCTGCTGCCGCTGGACGCCGACACCGGCGCCATGGGCGCGTCGCTTGCCACCGCCACCGAGCGCTACTGGTCGCGCCCCGCCGTGGGCGGCTCGGCGATCTACGTCGCCGGCCTCGACCGCCACGTGCGCGCCGCCGAGCCCCAGGCCGGCGAGCGCTGGGCGCTGGAGCTCGAGGGCGCCGTCGCCGGGGACCTGCTGCTCGACGGCGAGACGCTCTTCGTCGGCGCGCTCGACCGGCGCATGTACGCCCTCGACGTGCTCGCGGACGGCGCCGAGCGCTGGCGCTTCCAGGGCGACGGCTGGTTCTGGTCGCGCCCGCTCATCGACGGCGACACGCTCTACGTGACCACGACCAATGGCTCGGTCTACGCGCTGGACGCCCGCAGCGGGACCGAGCAGTGGCAGTTCCGCGAAGTCGACGACGAGATCCGCGCCCAGCCCGTGCTCGCGGGCGGCGTCCTCGTCGTCGCGATGCGCGAGGGCGTCCTGTTCGGCCTCGACCCCTCGACCGGCGTACGCCAGTGGCAGCAGACGCTCTCGGGCAGCAAGCTGCTGGCCGACCCGCTGGTGCTAGAATCGAGCATCCTATACGTCACCGACGGCGGCGACCTGATTTCCGTCGATCCCCGTAGCGGCGCGACGACGACCGTGTTCGAGGGGAGCTAGCCCCGCCATGCTCCCTATCGGCGCCGTCTGGCAGACGCTGCTCGAGAACCCGCTCATCAACCTGATGGTGCTCCTCACCGTCCTCTCGTTCGGGTCGTACGGCGTCGCCATCCTCGTGTTCACCATCCTCACGCGCGTGGTCACGTTCCCGCTCACGCTGCGCACGCTGCGGGCCGCGCGCGGGCTGCAGGAGATGCAGCCCGAGATGGAGGCGATCCAGAAGCGCTACAAGGACCCCAAGCGGCGCTCCGAGGAGCAGATGAAGCTCTACCGCCGCAAGACCCTCACCTGTGAGGGCGCCGGCGTCGCCTCGGTCGTGCTCGGGCGGGACGTCGAGTGCGACTGGAAGGCGCAGGACACCAGCAAGGACGAGCTGATCAAGGACTACGAGCGCCACCTGGAGCGCGTCCACTCGGTGCGGCTCGAGGATGCGCCGCGCCGGGCCGCGAACCGCGCCCGCAAGTCGATCCGCGGCGGCGTGAACCCGCTCGGCTGCCTCGGGCCGCAGCTGATCCAGTTCCCGATCTTCATCGGGCTCTACATCGTCATCCGCACCACGCTGTCGCAGCACCCCGAGGACGTCCTGAAGCTCAACGACCGGCTCTACGACGTCCAGATCGTGCAGTCGGCCTTGCCGTTCGACACGTCCTTCCTCGGGATGGACCTGTCCGCGAACGGGAACCTCATCCTGGTGGTCGTGATCTTCGCGTCGATGTGGCTCACGCAGCGCATCTCGTCGGCGCGGTCACTCTCGCGCCCGGGGTCGCAGCAGGCGCAGATGAACCAGATGATGCAGTGGATGCTGCCCGCGATGTTCGGCTGGTTCGCGCTGGTGGTCCCGGCGGGCCTCGGGCTCTACTGGGCGGCCAGCACGCTCATCGGCCTGGTGCTGCAGTGGGTGTTCGTGGGCCCCGGCGACTTCACGTGGGGCTCGCTCATCCCGAACCTGGTGCGCGAGCGCGTCGGCCTCCCGCCGCTGGCGCCGGCTGGCGCGGCCGCGGGCCGGGGCAGCGCCCCCGCGCAGCGCGACAACGACGATGACAATGCGTCCCAGGTGGCCACCGCCGGGACGGACGGAGACACCGCACAGACAGGGGAGACAGATGACGGTCGAAGAGGTCAGCGGGCGAACAGTCGACGACGCCGTCGAGCGGGCGCTCGCCAGACTCGGGGTCAGCCGCGACCACGTCGACGTCGAGGTAATTCGCGAGGGTAGCCGCGGCTTCTTTGGCATCGGCGGCGAGGACGCCATCGTCCGCGTCACCACGCGAGGCGACTCGGTCACCGGGCCCGGCGCTCCCGGCCGCCGCGGCGGCGGGGGCGATGGGGCCGCCGACGGCGACGGCGCCGGCCGCGCGCGGCGGCGGCGGCCCCCCCCCGGGGGCGGGGGGCCCCGGGGGGGGGGGGGCGGGCACCCCGGCGGGGGGGGGGGGCCGGGCGCGGC
>VXMU01000036.1 GCA_009840945.1 Chloroflexota bacterium
CCCTCGCGGCGCCCTCGTCGGTCTCTGGCGTGGTGAGGCTCTCCCAAACCGGGGTGCGGCACTCCTTGTGGGGGGGGCCCCGCGCGGCCCCCCCCCCCGCGGGCGTGCAGGAGCCGCGCTGGACCGTGCGGTAGCTCGGACCGGTATCGGGAGCGGCGTTACGCCGAGGCCGTGGCCGGCTCGCGGGCGATCGCCGCGGCCTCACGCAGGAGCTCGACGGTCTCGTCCCAGCCGATGCACGCGTCGGTGATGGAGACCCCGTAGCGCAGCTCGCTTGGGTCGTCGCCCAGCGACTGCTTGCCCTCGAAGAGGTGGCTCTCGACCATCAGGCCGATGATCCCGGCGTCCCCGGCTGCGCGCTGCGCGATCACGTCGCGGAAGGCGATCGACTGCCGCCGGTGGTCCTTCCCCGAGTTGGCGTGGCTGCAGTCGACGAGCACCTGCCGTGCGAGCCCGCCCGCCTCGAGGCGCTCGTACACCTCGCGGACGTAGTTCGCCTGGTAGTTCGGCCCGGCGTTCCCACCGCGCAGCACGATGTGCGGGTACGGGTTCCCGTTCGTCAGCACCGTGCACGTGCGGCCGTCGCCGTCGATGCCCAGAAACGCGTGCGGCTCGCGCGAGGAGAGCATCGCGTCGACGGCGATCTGGATGTTGCCGTCCGTGCTGTTCTTGAAGCCGACGGGCATCGAGAGCCCGCTCGCCATCTGGCGGTGCGTCTGGCTCTCGGTCGTGCGGGCGCCGATGGCCGTCCACGAGATGAGGTCGGCGAGGTACTGCGGGGTGATCGGGTCCAGGAACTCGGTCGCCGTCGGCAGCCCCATACCGGCGATGGTGATGAGCAGCTGGCGCGCGCGGCGCAGCCCGCTGGCGATGTCGAAGGAGCCGTCGAGGTCGGGGTCGTAGATCATCCCCTTCCACCCGACGGTGGTCCGCGGCTTCTCGAAGTAGACGCGCATCGCGACCACCACGCGGTCCGAGAGCTCCTCGGCGATCGGGACCAGGCGCTCGGCGTACTCGAGCGCGGCCTGCTCGTCGTGGATGGAGCACGGGCCGGTGATGACGAGCAGGCGCGAGTCGCGTCCCTCCAGGATGTCCTGGACGGTCTGCCGCCCGCTCACCACCGAGGCGCGCACCTCGTCCGACAGGGGCAACTCGGCCTCCAGCTCACGAGGCGTGGGGAGCGGTACGGTGCTCTGCACGTGGATGTCGGCAATCTGTTGGGCCATGTCACTACTCCAGCGGTCCGCGGCGGCGTTCGACCACCGTTAGCGCTCGACGTGCGGCATGGCGTGGTGTGGCCATGGCTGAGGCCTGGCGGCGGCCGCGCAATCCCGGCAGTGCGCCGGAGCGAGGGGAGCCGTCCAACCGCGCGGGGATCGTAGCATTATGGTCTGCTACCCGGAACAGGCGTCCGAATCACCCAGCCGGGCTCTCCGGCGCTTCTGGCACATCCGTGCCGGTGCGGCGCATATATGACGATCGTAAAGTAGCGAGCCCATGGACACGCACTCGTCCCCGCCGCGCATCGCCGACTTCGACCCGTCGCTGCGGCTCCGCAGCTCAGACTACAAGCTGCAGCGCACCCGCCTGCAACTCGACCTCGTCCACATCCAGTCGCACCTCCGCGACGAGGCGGAGTACGGCCTCGCCGTCGTCTTCGAGGGGCTCGACGCCTCCGGCAAGGGCGGCGCGATCGCGCGGCTCACCAGCCACCTCGACGCGCGCGGCTACCGCGTCTACTCCACGGGCCCGCCCACGGAGCTGGAGTCGAGACAGCACTACCTCCAGCGCTTCCACGCGAAGATGCCGGCCCGTGGCGAGATCGTGATCTTCGACCGCTCCTGGTACGGCCGCGTCCTGGTCGAGCGGGTCGAGGGCTTCGCGAGCCCCGAGGCGTACGAGCGCGCCTACCAGGAGATCCGCGAGTTCGAGCGCCACTACACGGACGACAACATCGCCGTCGTCAAGATCTGGCTGCACGTCAGCCAGGAGGAGCAACTCGCACGCTTCAAGCAGCGCGCCGAGGACCCGTTCAAGCGCTACAAGCTCACCAGCGAGGACTGGCGCAACCGCGACCACTGGGACGCGTACGTCGCGGCAGCCGACGAGATGTTCGAGCGGACGCACACGGCCAACTCGCCGTGGATCCTCATCTCGGGCGAGAACAAGCGCAGTGCCCGCGTGGAGGTGCTGCGGACCGTGCGCAACCACATGGTGCTGCACTGCTCGCACCTGGACGGCTGGGCCGTCAGCGCCGACGCACCCCCCGACGCCATCCGCGCCGCGATCGCGCGCTGAGGCCCGGACGACCTCCGACCGTCAGGCCTCGCGCACCGCGTGGCCGCCGAACTGCTGCCGCAACGCGGCGAGCATGCGCAGCGCGAACGAGCGCTCGTCGCGCGAGGCGAAGCGCGCGAACAGCGAGCCCGTGATCACGCCCGCGGGCACGCCGCGCTCGACAGCCTCGATGGCCGTCCACCGCCCCTCGCCGGAGTCCTCGACGTACGGCTGGAGCCGGTCGAGCCCCGGGTCGTCGGCGAGCGCGCGCCCGGCGAGCTCGAGCAGCCACGACCGCACCACGGAGCCGTGCTGCCACAGCTCCGCGACCGCGGACAGGTCCAGGTCCTCGTCGTAGGCGCGGAGCAGCTCGAAGCCCTCGGCGTAGGCCTGCATGAGGCCGTACTCGATGCCGTTGTGGATCATCTTCACGTAGTGCCCGGAGCCGCTGGGCCCGACGTGCAGGTAGCCGTCCTCGGGCGCGAGCGTGGCGATCGCGGGCTCGACGGCCTCGAAGGCGTCGCGGTCGCCGCCGACCATGATGCAGAAGCCGTTGTCGAGCCCCCAGATGCCGCCGGACACGCCGGCGTCCAGGAACCGGACGCCGCGCTCCGCCAGCATCGCGCCGCGCCGGATCGAGTCCTTGTAGAGGCTGTTCCCCCCGTCCACCAGGACGTCGCCCGGCGCGAGCAGGCCCGCCAATTCCTCCACGAGCGCCTCGGTCGCATCGCCGGCGGGCGCCATGAGCCACACCACGCGTGGCGCGTCGAGGTCCTCGACGAGCGCCTGCGCGGAGGCGACGTCGCTCACCTCGGCGTTGAGGTCGTAGCCCGTGACCTCGTGGCCGCCGCGGCGCAGCCGCTCGCGCATCGCCGCGCCCATCCGACCCAACCCCACGATGCCAAGCTGCATGGCCCCAGCCTTTCGACGCACGCGACGCTTCCGCCGTCGCGAGTGTATGCGGAGCGGCCCGCTATACTCCGCCCGCCGAGGGGCGGCGCGCCCCGCGAGGAGGTGAGCGATGCCCGAGGAGATCCTCTACGAGGTCGATGACCGCGTGGCGACCATCACGCTCAACGCCCCGGAGCGCCTCAACGCCATCAGCCGACGCATGCAGCAGGAGGTCGTCGACGCACTCGAGGAGGCCGAGCGCGACCATGGGATACACGTCGCGCTGATCCAGGGCGCCGGCCGTGCCTTCTCCACCGGCTACCAGCTCGGCGCTCCCGCCGAGGAGGACACCGGCCGCCCCTACTCGCCCACCTCGGACCGCGACAACATCGAGGACGGCCTGCGGCTGTGGCTGCGCATCCCGGAGATGCGGCTGCCGGTGATCGCGAAGGTGCACGGCTACTGCATCGCCGGCGCCACGCAGCTCGCCGCGATCTGCGACGTCACCTTCGTCGCCGAGGACACGCGGGTCGGCAGCGGGCCGCAGTTGCCCCTCGGTGCGGGTTATGTCACGGCATTCTGGGCGTGGCACATGGGCCCGAAGCGTGCCAAGCAGTTCGCGTTCCCCTCGGGCGAGTTCATCACCGGCGCCCAGGCCGCCAAGTACGGCCTCTTCAACGAGGCCATCCACCCCGAGATTCTGGACGAGCACGTCGAGGACTATGTGCGCCGCATCTCGAAGGTGCCGAAGGACGTGCTCGCCATCCACAAGCTCTCCGCAAACCGCATCCAGGAGCTGCAGGGCATGCGTACCGCGCTCCGCACCGGCGCCGAGCTCGACGCCATCGCCCACTTCTCCCCGGACGTCGAGGCGATGCGAGAGAGCGTGCGCGACATGGGCGTGCGGGGCGCGATCGACGCCTGGCGGTCGCAGCTGCGAAGCTGACGGGGCGGCCGGGGCCGGAGCGCGCCATGGCGAAGGACGAGGTCTACGTCGACGCGGACGGTGAGCCGGTCCGCGTCTCCAGCCCGGGCAAGGTCATGTTCCCCGAGCAGGGCTGGACCAAGCTCGACGTTGTCGAGCACTACCTGCGCTGCGGTCCGGGCATCCTCAACGCCGTGCGCGGGCGGCCGTGCATGCTCAAGCGCTGGACCAAGGGCGTGGGCGAGCCGCCGTTCTACCAGAAGCGGGCCCCGAAGGATGCGCGCGAGACCACGCCCATCCGCTTCCCCGCCGCCCGCCCCGGCCGCATGGCCGTCGCGCGCGAGCTGCGCGACGTGGTCTGGATGGCGCAGCTCAACTGCATCGACATCCACCCCTGGCCCGTCACCACCGACGACCTCGACCACCCCAACGAGCTGCGCATCGACCTCGACCCCTCCGATGGCTCGACGTTCGACGAGGCGCGCGAGGTCGCCGCGGTGTGCCGCGAGCTGCTGGAGGAGCACGGCCTGACCGGCTGGCCGAAGACCTCGGGCTCGCGCGGCATCCACATCTACGCGCGCATCGAGCCGCGCTGGGAGTTCGACGACGTGCGCCGCGCTGCCGTCGCCTTCGCACGCGAGGTCGAGCGCCGCGCGCCGGGCCTCGCGACCACCTCGTGGTGGAAGGAGGAACGGCACGGGGTCTTCCTGGACTACAACCAGAACGCCCGCGATAAGACCATTGCCAGTGCCTACAGCGTGCGCGAGACCGGCCGCGTCTCCGCGCCCTTCCGCTGGGACGAACTCGCGACGATCGACCCGCTCGCGCTCGACCTGCGCGGCTTCGCCGAGCGCTGGGACGAGGTCGGCGACCTCACCGCCGGCATGGACGATGCCCCCGGCAGCCTCGACGGCCTGCTCGCGCTCGCGGACGCCGACGATGAGCGCGGCCTGCCGGACCTGCCGTGGCCGCCGCACTACCGCAAGCAGCCGAACGAGCCCCCGCGCGTCGCCCCCTCGCGCCGCCGCGAACCGGCGAGCGACGCCGACGCGTAGCGGGCCGAGGAGGGCTCAGGCGTCGGTGGTCTCGGCCGTCGCGCCGGAGCGCGCGGAGCGGCTGCCAAAGTAGAACCCCGTCACCGTCCCCGCCTCGAGCGCGAGCGCGCCCAGCAGCCCGATGGCCGCCTCGACGTTCCCCGCGTGCAGCAGCCAGCCCGCGGCGAGCGCGTGCGTCAGCAGGAACGCGGCGAGGATGCCGATCGCGAGGTACGCCCGCACGCTCCCCGCGGGCTTGCCGAGTGGCTGGGTGGTTGGTGGATCGGCCGCGGCCATCGCTCCCCCTCACGTCGCAGGCCGCCCCGCGGGCGCGAGGCGAGCCCGCACAGGGTGCTCGGCCCGGCGCGCTACCTCGGACGTCGAGGTGGCACGGGCGCCGGGCTGGACAGGCGTGCGGGGCGAGGCGTCAAATGCGATCGGGCCCGTAGCTCAGTGGCAGAGCAGCGGACTTTTAATCCGTCGCGCGTGGGTTCGAGTCCCACCGGGCCCACCAGCACGTACCGAACTCATAACTCGACCCGAGAGGGCGACCTCGGCCTCGTCTCCGCCCCCGAGGGGGCCGTCGGGCGGGGTCGGCATCGTGTAGTGGATCGTGGCCCGCCCGGGCCGCACCAGGACCGCCTGCACGAACGAGCGCACGAACGACCGCGTCTCCGTGATCTCGCTGGTCCTCAGGAACTCGCTCATCTCCTCCGCGAAGGCCGCCACCGTCTCCGCCGAGTCCAGCAGCACGCGCCGCTCCGCCAGCATCGCGCGCGCCTCGTCCGCCGCCACCTCCAGCTGCCGCTGCCGCTCGCGGTGCTCGCGAATGCGCTCCGAGGCGTCGGCCAGCTCTAGGTCGGTGTTCTCCACCACCTGCCAGACGCGCCCCAGCCTGCGCCGCACCTCCTCCAGCTCCGCCTCGATCGTCTCCAGCTTCTCGCGCTGCTCGCGCGCCACGCCGTCCATCTCCTCGTCGAGCAGGCGCACGAGGTCGCGGATGTTCGACTCGGTGAGGATGTGGTCGCGGAGCTGGGAGA
>VXMU01000004.1 GCA_009840945.1 Chloroflexota bacterium
TCGCGGGGGTGCCCTCGGTAATTCTGTCGCGGGCGCGGTGGCGCATCCCTGGGTGGGCCTTCTGCGCGGACGCCGTCAGCGGCAGCGTGCACCCAGCGGCGACCACCTGGTCGCCGCGCACGATCGCAGCGCCGTCGTGGAGCGGCGTGTTCGGCATGAAGACGCTGCCGAGCAGCTCGGCGGAGAGCTCCGCGTTCAGCTCGACGCCGGTGTCGATGACCTCCTGCAGGCCGGTCTCACGCTCGAACACGATGAGCGCGCCGTATCGCTGGCGTGCGAGCCGGGCCGCGGCCCGCACGGCGACGTCGATGGTCTGGTCGGTGTCCTGGCGGACGAGGGCGAGCTGCCACCCCGTCCGGCCCAGGCGGTCGAGGACGCGCCGGATCTCCGGCTGGAAGACGACGATCACGCCGATCACCAGACCGGTGACCATGTTCTCCAGCATCCAGTTCACGACCTGGAGGTCGAAGAAGCGCGCCAGCAGGAACGCGCCGGCGAGGAGCAACGAGACGCCTCGCAGCACCGTCCACGCGCTCGTGCCGCGCAGCAGCAGGAGCAGCCAGTAGATCGCGAGCGAGATCAGCAGAATGTCGAGGAGCGCGACGGCGTTGAGGCGTTCGAAGACGTCCCGCACCACGTCCGGCACCTGCACCGGGAGCCGCCTTCCCGCCGACCGTGAGCCGCCGGCCCGCCGAGCCTACCCGAGCAGGCTCAGCAGCACCGCCTGCTGCGTGTGTACGCGGTTCTCCGCCTGGTCGAAGACGACCGAGCGAGACGACTCGATCACCTCGTCGGTGATCTCCTCGCCGCGGTGGGCCGGCAAGTCGTGCATCACGAGCGCGTCGGCCGGGGCAGCCGCCAGCAAGTCGGCGTCGAGGCGGAACGGTGCGAAGGACTCGATCCGGCCCTCCAGCGTGTGCTCTTCGCCCATCGAGGCCCACACGTCGGTGTAGACGGCGGACGCGTCGCGCAGCGCCTCGCGCGGGTCGTCGGTCTGGGTCACCCGGCCGGGCCCGCCCGAAGCCCGTGCAACGTCGAGGTCTCCCTCGCTCAGCCCGTAGCCCTCGGGCGAGGCGCAGCGGAAGTCGATGCCCGCGAGCACCGAGGCCATCGCGAGCGCCCGCGCCACGTTGTTGCCCTCGCCGAGGTAGGCGAGCCGCACGCCGTGCAGCGAGCCGAAGCGCTCGCGCAACGTCAGCAGGTCCGCGAGCGCCTGGCAGGGGTGCTCCGCCTCGCTGAGCCCGTTGATGACGGGCACCGAGGCCCACTCGGCGAACTCCTCGACGGTCTCGTGCGCGAAGGTACGCACGGCGATGCCGTGCGCCATGCGCGAGGCCACGCGCGCGATGTCGCGCACCGGCTCACGCGACCCTGCGCCGACCTCATGCGGTCCGAGGTAGACGGCGCGCCCGCCAAGGCGATACATGGCCACCTCGAACGCCAGGCGCGTGCGCAGCGACGGCTTCTCGAAGACGAGCGCGAGCACCTGCCCGGCCAGCTCCGGCCCGCACCCGTCACGCTTGATCGCGAGCGCCGAGTCGAGGAGCCCGTCGAGTTCCTCGGCCGAGAGGTCGCGAATGGATCGGAAGTGTCGAGGCGGCACGGCTGGGGACTCCGCTGCGTTGTGGATTACTCGATGTGCTGTTGGACAGCCTACCCAGTATAGCCGTCTCGCATGGAGCGGTGCCTTCGTGCCATCTGCGCTACGATCTGTGGGCGAAGTTGAAGCCTGCCGACGGTCTCCCCACCTATCGGGCTACCCGAGTGACCGACTACTGGCGACCAGAGACCCTCGACGACCTGCGATCGTTCATCGATAACGGGCTTGCTCGAGAGACGCGTTGGATCGAGTTCAAGCGCCAATTCCCTGAGAACCCAGCACTGGCGAAACAGCTGGCCGGGTTCGCAATCGAAGGTGGAGCGCTTGTAGTCGGTGTCGCCGAGGAGCAAGACAACCGGTTCGCGGTGACGCCGATCCCACTCGCCGGGCTCAGGGAGCGAGTCGAGCAAGTCGCTCAGTCGCTAGTCGACCCGCCCTTGTGGATTGAGTCCCGAGCACTGACCGACCACGACGGCGAGAACGGCGCGCTCTGGATTGACGTTCCGCCGTCCCTCGAGGCGCCCCACCAGGTCGGCGGCACCTACTACGAGCGCGGCGACTCGCAGACTCGTCCGATGAGTGACGCTGCGGTCGAGCGGCTCATGCGGGAAAGATCGGCGTCGCCTGATGACATCGGGGAGTACCTAGCCGAGGCGCTCCGGGAGAACCCTCGGTTCCCGTGGATTGGACGCACCTGCATAGTGGCAAGACCCGTCGGGGCGGCAGGGCAGGAACTCTACGACTCAACTGGCGGACAGGCAGGATGGCCGCAATTCGCTGCGGAGGTGACCCGAGCACGCTCCCAGGTTCACCAAGACACGGCACTGTACGGATCTTTCGTCGAACATGGGAAACTCCGGCTAGCCCAAGAATACAGCGACACCATCATGAGCGGCCTCCGAAGGGTCCAGCTACTTCAGAGCTCAACGGGCAATTGGGGCGCATTGGAGAACACGGGGCACCGTGGGGGTTGGCGCGCCCCGAGGGCACGCGATTACGCGCGCCTGACTCTCAGCGACGATGGCTCACTTCACTACGTTACGTACTGCGAGTTCCCGGGGATGCAGTGCATTCAACCCGGACTAGTGGTCGCTGCGTGCCTCGACGCAGTCGCAGCGATCCTTCTCGTCGGAACCAAGACAACGAGGCGGCGCAACTGGGATCTCGGAGTGGGAGTCACCGAGGCGAAGAAT
This sequence comes from Chloroflexota bacterium, assembly GCA_009840945.1. Lineage (GTDB taxonomy): Bacteria > Chloroflexota > Dehalococcoidia > UBA2979 > UBA2979 > VXMT01. Next base: position 2,794 of record VXMU01000004.1, read on the forward strand.
ATCGAGGCACTGCCTGTGTTCCCTGAGCACCCCTTCATCCCTGGGGTGCGCTTCCGAGCAGACACGTACACGCGCCTGCAACGAGTGAGTGGTCAGCGACTCCGAGAGGATCCTTGGGGCATCGCGCGTGACCTGACCCAGCGGTTTGTGGAGGGTTGCGGGCTCGACTTCCAGGACGAGGCTCGCGCTCTCGGCCGCTACGAGCCCACCCCCTCGACCCACGCCGCCAGCTCCAGCAGCGACTGATCGCCGCCGTGCCGGCCGACGAGCTGCGCGGCCAGCGGCAGGCCCGAGGGGTCGAGGCCGGCGGGGACGGCGAGGCAGGGAAGGCGGAGCAGCGTCCAGCTCCGGTTGAACAGCGGGTCACCGGTGGAGTCGAGACGTTCCGGGGCGACGTCGCCGGTGGCGGGGGTGAGGAACGCGTCGTAGTCCTCGAACAGCTCGGAGACGAGCGCGCGGCACCGCAGCGCGGTTGCCTCGGCGGCGCTGCGCTCCGAGGGGGTGAGCGCGTGGCCCTGCTCGATGAGGTTGCGGATGTGGTCGCCCATGCGGTCGCGGTGCTGCTCGTACTCGGGCGCGAGGGCGCTCGCCGCACCGGCGGCGATCACCGCTTCCCACGCAGTGCCGAGGGCGTTGCACTCCTCCGGCCACGCGACCTCGGAGACCGCCGAGCCCGCGTCCGCGAGGGCGCCCGCGAGGCCGTCGATGGCGCCCCGCACCTCGGGCGTCGCGCGCTCCCAGTCGGCGGTGCGGACGATGCCGATGCGTGGGGGCGCGTCGAGCGGGCGCAGCCCGGCGTCGATGAGCGGGTGCAGCACCGAGCCGAGGAGCGCGAGGTCCTCGACGTTGCGCGCGAACCAGCCGGCGGTGTCGAGCGCCATCGCGAGCGGGCGGACGCCGTCGATGTTCACGAAGCCGAACGTGGGCTTGAAGCCGTAGACGCCGCAGTAGGCGGCGGGGCGGATCGTCGAGCCGCCCGTCTGCGACCCCATCGCGAGCGGCACGTGGTAGTCGCCCACGCCCGCGGCCGAGCCGCTCGAGGAGCCCCCGGGGCTGCGGGCGAGGTCGTACGGGTTCCTCGTCGGGCCGGGCGTGAGGTAGGCGAACTCGGTCGTCACGGTCTTGCCCGGCACGATCGCGCCTGCCGCGCGCAGCGCCTCCACGGGCGCCGAGTCGACCGCGGGGCGGTGGCCCTCGTACAGCACGGAGCCGTACGCGGTCGGCATGTCGGCGGTGTCGTAGATGTCCTTGATGCCCACCGGGACGCCGTGTAACGGGCCCCGCGGCGGCTCGCCGTCGCGGGCGCGCGCTTCGGCGAGCGCGGCGTCGGCATCGAGGTGCACCCACGCGCGCACGTCGGGGTCGCGCTTGGCGATGCGGTCGAGGCAGGCCGCGACCAGCTCCTCGGACGTGAGCGTGCCGGCGGCCATGCGTCGCGCGGCCTCGGCGGCGCCGAGTGCGGCGGGTGTATCGGGGGCGCTGGGTTCGCTGCTCACGGCGGCTCCGTCCGCTACTTGCACAGGTCGGGGGAAGGATAGCCGCCGAGCCGCTTCGGCGGGCGCTATGCTAGGGGCGCGCGAGGGTCGGGCGTTGACGCTCGCGCGAGCCCGGTACGCGCCGGGTAGAGGGAGGCTCCCCATGCCCCTCCGACGCATCCCGCGCCCGTTCAACCTGATCTGGGGCAGCGGCAAGATCATCGAGGAGGCCGCGATCGAGGGCGGCCTGCACGCCCCGTCGATCCAGCTGATGCGGTACGAGAAGGGCGAGAAGCGCGGGCAGATGGCCATCCGCTTCGCCGCCTACGGGCAGCAGAACGACCTCGAACGCCGCCCCCTCATCATCAACGAGCGCGAACTGCGCCCGCTCAAGAAGGAAATCGACCGCTCCCCCCGCCTGAAGGCGCTGCTGCGCAAGCTCGTCGAAGAGGAGGACGACGACTAGCACAGCTCTACGGTCGACATGCGACGCATCCCGCTGTGGGCGCTCCGCCCGAGCCGGGCCATCACGTTCCGAATCGCAGTCGGAGCGGCGGCCGCGCTTGCCCTCGCCATCCTCGTGCTCCGCGCCGACGACTCCCCCGGCATCGAGGTGCTCCGGCTCGACCCGCCCCCGGGCGTCGACGAGATCCGCGTGGAGGTCGCCGGGGCGGTCGCGCGGCCCGGCGTCTACACCGTCGAGCCCGGTGACCGCGTCGCCGAGGCGATCGCGCTCGCGGGCGGCCTCGAACCGGACGCAGACAGCGCCGCGCTGAACCTCGCCATGCGGCTGCGCGACGAGGATCGCGTGGTCGTCCCCCGCCTCGGCGAGCGCTCGCCGCTGCTCGACATCAACACCGCGACGGCCGAGGAGCTCGACGAGCTTCCGGGCATCGGCCCCGTCTACTCGGCGGCGATCGTCGAGGCGCGCGAGCTGGGCGGCCCGTACGCGACCACCGAGGACCTCGTCGGGCGCGAGGTGATCCCCGAGCACGTCTACGACCGCATCCGCGGACTGATCGCGGCGCGCTGATGGCAACCCGGCGGATCGAGGGACGCGCGCTGCTCCCCGCGCTGCCACTGGTGGCCGCGAGCTTCATCGCCGGGACGGCCGGCGGAGCGGTGCTCGGCGGGCCGTGGTGGGCGACGCTCGCCGTTGCCGCGCTCGGCGCGGCGGTCGTCGCTGCCGTGGCGGGGCGAGCCGCGCTCGGTGCGCCCCTCGTGCTGCTCGTGGCGCTGGTGGCCGCCGCGGCGGCGGGCCACGCGCGCCTTGAGGAGGCCGAGTCGCGCCCGCCACCGCCACTCGCCCGGCTCACCGGTACGCACGAGGTCGTCGGCGTCGTGCGCTCGGACCCGCGGCTCTCCGGGACGCTCGCCCGCCTCGACCTGCGCGTCGAGAGCGTCGGCGGCGTCAGGCACGAAGGTGGCCTGCGGCTCACCATGCCCGCGCCGCGCGAGCCGCTGCGCGAGGGCGACCGCATCGCGGTCACGGCGGAGCTCGAGCGCGCGCCGCGCTTCGACGACTTCGACTACGCGGCGTTCCTGCGCTCGCGCGGCATCCACGCGGTGGCGGCGTATCCCGAGCGCTGGGAGCTGCTCGACCGCGACGCCGGCAACGACATCGCCGACGCACTGCGCCGGCTGCGCGGCTGGGCGCGAGACAACCTAGCGCGCGCGCTGCCGGGGGCCGAGGGGGGGGGGGGCCCGGGGGGGGGGGGCGGGCCCCC
>VXMU01000094.1 GCA_009840945.1 Chloroflexota bacterium
CGGAGTGGACGATGGCGGCGCACTCGTTCGGCGCGGCGCTGCAGAACCTGCTGCTGGAGGCGAGCGCACGCGGCCTTGGCGCGTACTGGATGGCCGCGCCGCTCTACGCGCAGGACGCGGTCCGCGAGGTGCTCGACCTGCCGGACGGCTGGCGACCGCAGGCCCTCGTCGCGCTCGGGCGGCCGAGCGCGGACTACCAGCCGTTCGACCGGCCGGCGCCGGACGTCGGCGGCAGCCTCATCCGCCGCTGACGCGTCGGCGCATCGCCCGTCGTTGACGCGAGCCGACGCCTGCCGGACGCTGCGGGCGCTCGACGGGAGGCGTCATGGCGCGGCTCGGGATGGTCCTGCACCACGGCATCGAGGGCGGCACCGCCATGGCGCGGCGCGCCAGGCTTGCGGAGTACCGCGGGTACGACTCGCTGTGGGTGACGGAGCGCTACTTCCAGGAGGAGACCTTCTCGCTCCTCGGCTTCCTCGCCGCCGCGACCGAGCGGATCGAGCTGGGCGTGGGGGTGGTGAACCCGTACACGCGGCACCCCGGCCTGACGGCCATGGCGGCGGCGACCGTCGACCGGCTCTCCGCCGGCCGGGTGCTGCTCGGACTCGGCCGTAGCGATCCGGGCGTGATCGAGGGCACACTCGGCATGCCGTACGAGGACCCTCGCGAGACGCTGAGCGAGGCGGTCGACGTCATCCGCCGCCTGCTCGCGCGCGAGACCGTCGACCAGCCCGACGGCCGTTTCGCGCTGCGCGACGCGAGCCTGGCCGTGCGGCCGCTGCGCCCGACGCCCATCTACCTCGCGGCAATCGGGCCGCGCGCACTGCGGCTCGCCGGCGCGGTCGCCGACGGAGTGCTCCTGAACGCCTACGTCCCGGCCGCGTACATCCCACGCGCTGTGACCGAGGTGCGTGCGGGCGCCGAGGAAGCGGGCCGCGACCCGGACGCGGTCGAGATCGCGTGCATGCTCGTGGTGCGGCTGACCGGCGACCCCGCCCCGATACTCCCGCAGCTGCGCGCGCGCCTCGCCGGCATCATGGCCGAGCCGCACGTCGGCGAGCTGATGGCGGACTGGGGCGGGCTGGACCTCGGGGACCTCGACGCGCTGCGCGCCGCCGACGCGTCGGGCGACCGGGAGGCGGCGGCTCAGCTCGTCAGCGATGAGGTGGCCGAGGCGTGCGCGCTCGTGGGCGACGCCGGGCGCATCCGCGAGCGCATCGAGGAGTACCGCGAGGCGGGCGTCGAGCACCCGCTGCTGCTGCCACGCCTGCGGGACTTCGAGGAGGTCGCCGACGCGCTCGCGCCGTAGCGCTCAGTCGGCCCAGGGGTTGATGAGATCGACCCCCGTACCCTCGAACCCTCCCCGGTCGCGCGTCGCTACAGACGCGCCCTGAGAACGGGCGATGGCTGCTATCTGAGCGTCAGCGTGCCCAATCGGCCTTCCCGCAGCTCGTCGCTCCGCACCGATCGTTGCGTAGGCCTTGGCTGCAATGGTGTCGAACGAGAGGACGCGCCCTTCAAGATCACCCTCCACGAATCCCTCGAGGGCAATCGCGAGGGTGTCGCGCCTACGTCCAGCCGGCATGATCGCGATTCCGTATCGCAACTCGGCCTCGGTCACAGCCGAGAGGTACACGTCGGACGACGACTGCGCGAAGAACCACTCCCGGACCTCTGGTGCGGAATTCTCCCGCATCAGTTCCGAGACGACATTCGTGTCGAGAACGATCACGGGCGGGATCTCAATCGAACTGGGGCGGGTCGCGCATCGGTTCGCGCGGCGGGATCTGCAACTCGTCCGGTTCGACGAACCCAATCGCCGCGAACCTGGCGCGAATCGCGCGGTACAGCTCCTCGCCGGTCTGGGGACCTTCACCCGCTGCAGCCCTGGCACGAGCCCTGCGGACGACATCCTCGCCCGTCTCGGGCCGGGCCACTGCAGCGCTCAGGATGTCTCGCGCCTCCTGTTCCATCGAGTTGCCGTGCTCGGCCGCGCGAACGCGCAGGCGCTGCTTCACCCCGTCGTCGAGGTTGCGGATGGTGATGCTGGCCACGCGGCACCCCCTAGGCTGTCCCACGTATGATTGCATTGCAATCACTGCATGCATTCTAACAGGGCGCGAGGGCGTGGACGAGGAGCGCTACCCCAGTTCCGCCACGCCGACGGGACAGCTCAGGCCGGTGCCGCCGAGGCCGCAGTAGCCGTTCGGCACCTTCGCCAGGTACTGCTGGTGGTAGTCCTCGGCGTAGTAGAACTCCGGCACGTCGATGATCTCCGTGGTGATGGGGCCGTAGCGGTGGGCGCTCAGCACCTCCTGGAAGATGTCGCGCGAGCGCTCGGCCGCCTCGAACTGCTCCGGCGAGTAGCAGTAGATGCCAGAACGGTACTGCGTGCCGACGTCGTTGCCCTGGCGCATGCCCTGCGTCGGGTCGTGGTTCTCCCAGAACAGCTTCAGGATCTCGTCGTAGCTGATGACCGAGGGGTCGAAGACGGCGAGCACGACCTCGTTGTGGCCGGTGCGGCCGCTGCAGACCTCCTCGTACGTGGGGTTGGGGGTGTAGCCGGCCGCGTAGCCGACGGCGGTGGTGTAGACGCCCGGCGCCTGCCAGAAGACGCGTTCCGCGCCCCAGAAGCAGCCCATGCCGAACAGGGCCATCTCCAGCCCCTCCGGGAACGGTGGCTCGAGGGGGTTGCCGTTGACGAAGTGCATCTCCGGCACCGGGATCGGCGTCTCGCGGCCGCGCAGCGCCTCCTCGGGCGAGGGCATCTCGATCTGCTTCTGGTAGAACCACACCATGACGGTCTCCGATCACTCGGTGGGAGCGGGCGCGGATACGCGCGATTGCACGATCCATGGTACGCCCTCGGGGCCCTCCGCTGTTGTCCGCGAGATCGGCGTAAACTACGCTGTCCGGGCTGCGCCGAGGTAGCTCAGTTGGTAGAGCACACGACTGAAAATCGTGGTGTCGGCAGTTCGACTCTGCCCCTCGGCACCAACCATTCCGACAGGATGCCGACATGCCGGTGATCGTCGTGGCAGGGGAGCCGGGGGCGGGCGCGACGACGGTCGCCGTCGGCCTCGCGCACCGTATCGCGCACTCCGGCCGCAGCGTGCGCCTCGCCCGCCTGGGCGACGACGGCCGCGCGGCCGCCGACGCCGCTACCTTCGGCCTGCTCGACTTCGCCGAGGCCGTCGACGGGGCGGACATCGCCTCGGGCAGCGACGCGGTGACCGTCGTCGAGGTGCCCGCCGGTGCCGACGCGGGCACGCTCGCCGCGCAACAGGGCGCTCGACTCGTCACCGTGGGCCGAGGGGACTCCGAGGCGCCGGGAGGTGCCGTCCTGCACCTCATGACGCACGCCGACGGTGCGGGCCCGCTGCGCATCCCCGAGGACCGCACGCTGGCTGCGCCCATGGTGGGTGAGCTCGTCGAGGCGAGCCGCGCACAGGTCGTGGTCCGCTCGATCGAGGGTGACGCGGCCATCTGCCGGCACATCGTCGTCGGACCGATCGCCCCCGTCGTCGGGGACGACTACTTCGGCCGCTATCCGGACAGCGCCGTCGTGACCCGCGCCGAGAAGGTCGACGTGGCCCTCGCGGCGATGCGCGTCGACCCCGTGTGCCTGATCCTGAGCGGCGGCTCAGAGCCGAGCCCGTACCTGCTCGACCGCGTCGCCGCCTCGCGCAGCACGACGCTGCTTGTCGCGCCCGAGGGCACGGTCGAGACCGTGCGGGACATCGAGGGCAGCTTCGGGCGCTCGCCGTTCGGCCACGAGGCGAAGGTCGAGCGCATCGGCGAGCTGATGGCCGCGGCCGTCGACGACGACGCGCTCGCGACGCTCCTCGGCGGGTAGCGCCGACTCCAGCTACTCAGGCTCCAGGGGCGCGATCGAGAGCAGCAGCTTCTTCACGCCCTGCCCCTCGAACGCCACGGTGACGCGCTGGTCGCCGCGCTCGACCTCGCACGAGACCACGACGCCGACGCCGAACGTGGCGTGGCGCACGCGGTCGCCCGGGCTGTAGCGGGGCTCCTCGTCCTCGGCGGGGCCGTCGTCGCCCCAGCCCTCGGCCTGGCGGGCGGCGTAGGCGGCGCGGCGCTCGCGGGCCGTCTCGGCGGGGCGCGTCCCCCGCGTCGTGCGGGCGCGGGCCGTCTCCTCGAGCGGCAGGTCATCGAGGAAGCGCGACGCGATGGCGCCGGCGTAGCGGCCCTGCCGCATGCGGCGTCGCGCGTGGGTGAGGTAGAGGCGCTCGCGTGCCCGCGTCATGCCGACGTAGCAGACACGGCGCTCCTCTTCTATCTGCGACGGGTCGTCCATCGAGAGCGAGTGGGGGAGCAGCCCCTCCTCCATGCCCGGCATGAATACCACGGGGAACTCGAGGCCCTTCGCGGCGTGGAGCGTGGTCAACGTCACCGCGTCGGGGGCGTCGGCGGCCGGGTCGTCGACGTCGGCGACGAGCGCCACCTCCTCGAGGAACGAGGTCAGCGAGGCGGAGGGGTCGAGGTCCTGGTACTGCGAGGCGACGTTGATGAGCTCCTGCACGTTCTCCCAGCGCACCTCGGCGTGGTCCTCGTCGTTGCGTTCGAGGTACTGCTGGTAGCGCGTCTCGGCGAGCACGGTCTCCAGCAGTGTGGCGACGGACTGCTCCTCGGCGGCGGCGGTGAGCCGGTCGACGAGCGCGACGAAGTCGCGCAGCGCGAGGCGGATGTCGCCGCGGAGCTGCGGCAGCGCCAGGTCGTCGTCGCCCCGCGCGATGCGGGCCGCGACGGCCAGCAGCGGCAGCTCGAGCTGCTCCGCGGCCTCACGCAGCCGCTCCAGCGTGCGGTCGCCGATGCCGCGGCCGGGGACGTTGACGATGCGGCGGAAGGCGACGGCGTCGGCGTGGTTGCGGATCAGCCGCAGGTACGCCAGCAGGTCGCGCACCTCGCGGCGGTCGTAGAAGCGCGTGCCGCCGACGATGCGGTAGCGGATGCCCTGCTGGATGCACGCCTCCTCGAAGGCGCGCGACTGCGCATTGGTGCGGTACATCACCGCGAAGTCGGCGAACTGGCGGCGCTGATCGCTCATCAGCCGCCCGATCTCGAGCGCGACGAAGTGTCCCTCCTCGTCGGCGTCGAAGAGCTCCTCGACGACCACGGGTTCGCCGTCGGGGTTGTTGGTCCACAGCGAGCGCTCGCGTCGGTCCTTCGCGCCGGAGATGACCGCGTGCGCCGAGCGGAGGATGCGGCCGGTGGAGCGGTAGTTCTGCTCCAGCAGGATCACCTGCGCGTCCGGGAAGTCGCGCTCGAAGTGCAGCAGGTTGCGCAGGTCGGCCGCGCGCCACGAGTAGATCGACTGGTCGGGGTCGCCGACGGCGGTGATGTTGCCGTGTACCTCGGCGAGCAGGCCCGCGAGCCGGTACTGGGTGAGGTTCGTGTCCTGGAACTCGTCGATGAGGATGTGCCGGTAGCGGTCGCCGTGGCGCTCGCGGACGTCGGGGTGCTCCTCGAAGAGCCGCAGCGCCTCCCCCAGCAGGTCGTCGAAGTCGAGCGCGTCGTACTCGCGCAGCATCACCTGGTAGCGCTCGAAGACGCGCCCCACGATCTCCTCGAAGTACGAGCCGGCGTCGCGCAGCGTTGCCGAGGCGTCACGACGCTCGTTCTTCGCCCGTGAGATGGCGGACAACACGGCGCGCGGCGTCCAGCGCTTCGGGTCGATGTGCAGCGTCTCCATCGCCTCGCGCACCACGGCGAGCTGGTCGTCGGTGGCGTAGATCGCGTAGTCCGAGGGGACCCCGATGGTCTCGCCGTCGCGACGCAGCACGCGCGCGCAGAACGAGTGGAAGGTGCCCATCGCCACGTCGAGCCCCTCGGTGCCGAGGAGGTCCTCGACGCGCTCGCGCATCTCGTTGGCGGCCTTGTTGGTGAAGGTCACGGCCAGCACGCGCCACGGCGCGACGTCACGCTCGCGCACGACGTAGGCGATGCGGTGCGCGATCACGCGGGTCTTGCCCGAGCCGGGCCCGGCGAGGATCAGCAGCGCCCCGCCTGGCACCTCGACGGCGCGCCGCTGCGCGTCGTTCAGCCCTTGCAGCACGTCATGCGTCGTGGTCATCGGCGTCCGGAGGTGCGGGGGAGGACGGCGGGACGGCTTCGGCGACCGTCCCGATGGCTCATGGTACGCTCACTTGCGGGCTCCCCCAAGCGGACTGCGAGGCGTACGTGGAGCTACCCTTCGGCTGGCCCGGCGGCGACTGGCAGACGACCGCGAAGCTCGTCGGCTTCATCATCGGCTCGTACCTCTTCCTGATCTGGATCGCCTCGGTCCTGTGGGCGTACCGCGACATCCGCAGCCGCACGCGCGACATCGCCTCGCAGACGATCGGCATGTCGATCATCATCCTGCTGCCGCTCGTCGGCGTGCCCGCGTACCTCATCGCACGGCCTCGCGAGACGCTGCGCGAGGCGTATGACCGCCAGCTGGAGCAGGAAGCGATCCTGTCCGACCTCCACGCCGTACCGACGTGCCCGGAGTGCCAACGCCCCGTCGACCAGGACTGGGCGCTCTGCGCCTTCTGTAGCTACCACCTGAAGGAGCCGTGCGTGGAGTGCGGGCGCTTGCTGCAGAACGCCTGGCGTCACTGTCCGTACTGCTCGGCCACGCGCCCGCGGGCGCGCGTGGCGTCGGACGCCCGCACGCGTGAGCAGCCCGAACCCCCGGACGAGCCCCTGGACGGAGCGCACGTCGAGGATGTCGCGGAGCCCGCGGCACGACCACCGGCTGCCGAGACCGTGCCCATCTCCGGGCGTCCCGGCCGGGGTCCGTCCCGGCGGCGCTCCGGCTAGCCGGGCCTGCTGCCGAGCGCATCGAGTCACGCACGCCATAGCAAGAGGCGGCCCGCCGGGGCCGCCTCGTTGGTTGCCGGTGGCTGGTGGTCAGCGCCGGAGCATCCGGCGCAGTCGCCGCGTGAGCCTGCGCATGAGGAACACCGCGTTGAGCATGTCGTACATGAACGTACGACGTTGCCCGCGGAGTTCGTGACGCTCGCGGGCGCGCCGTGCGCCGGCGTTGGCGTGCAACTCCGACATCGATCCGCCGGGTCCGAAGGCCATGGCGACCTCCCTTGCTGCGATCCCGCCCCTCAGCGCCTGAACAGCCGCGCCACGCGCCCCGCCAGCCGTCGCACCAGGAAGACGGCGTTGAGCAGGTCGTGCCCGAACGTGCGGCCCTCGCCGTGCATCCGCTCGCGCTCGCCCACGCGCCGGACTTCCTCGTCCGCGTGCTGCTGCGACATGGGGCCGAAGGGCCCGAGCGTCATGGCGTTGCGCTCCCGTCCGCTCTCATGCGAGCTAGGAGAGCCCTTCCTCGATCAGCGCACGCATCTCGGAAGCCGAGGCGTGGCGCCAGCCGGGGGCGAGCTTCCAGGTCTCCTCGTTGTAGCGTGCGCGGGCCTCGTCGAACTCCGGCGTGTTCCGCTCCACGCCGCTGAGGATGTGCCGCAGGCCATCCATCTCCTCGTTCGCGACCACGGGGCGCTCGATCCAGTGGCCGAGGTAGTTGTGGTCGCCGTCGTAGAAGACGATGGTCGGGATCGACTCGAACTCACCCTGGTTGAGGAACTCGGACATGATGTCCTTGTTCTTGTCGCGGAAGAAGATCCGCAGCTCCATGCCGGTCTGCTCGGCGATCTTGGCGATCACCGGGATGCCGCGCCACACGTCCGGGCACCAGTCCTCGCCGAGGCACAGCGCCTTCACGCCGCGCTCCTCGACCATCGTCTTGATCGCCGCGATGTCGGCGGAGTCGGGGTCGAACTCCTCGTAGTGGCGGCGGAACTCGGCCTGCCGCACCTCGATCTGGCCCATCCACTCCTCGAACGTGGGGATCCCCTCGGCGAAGCGCTCGGGCGTGACTACGGACGTCTCACTGGCCATCGATGGTGTCCTTCCCGGTCGAAGCCGCGCCCTGCGCGGCGTGTACCTGCTGACTGCGGGAGAGTGTACCACCCCCCGGTATCCCCAATTCGTCCTACGCGTTGCCGCGCGAGGCGTCCGAGGTCGCCTCGTCGACGAATCGCGCCGCCTGCTCGCGCAGCGCGCTCTCCGCGTCCAGGTCCTCGGCGCGCGCGTAGGCGGCCGCGGCCCACAGCAGCGCGCCCAGCCGTTCGCCGCGCCCGGCGGCCGGCGCGTCCACGAGCGCCTCGACGGCATCGCTCAGCGCGGGCAGGGCGGCGTCGGACGTCGGAGCGTCGGCGAGGCCCGCCCGCGCGGCGCGGCCGATCAAGGACTGAGCGCGCTGGAGTGCGGGCAGCGCGAGGGGCAGCGAGGCGAACGGCGAGTCGTCCTCGCCACTCTTGCCGGCCTCGGCGCGCTCGGCGGCCTTGATGGCGTCCCAGCGCTCCCACTGCTCCTCGGCGGTCGAGCCGTGGTCGGCGTCACCGAAGACGTGCGGGTGGCGGCGCACCATCTTGCGGGCGATCGTCTCGGCCACGTCGTCGAGTGTGAACGCACCGCTCGTCTGGGCGACCACGGCGTGGAAGAAGACCTGGAGCAGGATGTCGCCCAGTTCCTCGCGCAACCCCTCCAGGTCGCCCCGGTCGATCGCCTCGATGGCCTCGTAGGTCTCCTCGATGAGGTATCCGCGCAGCGACTCGTGGGTCTGGTCGTAGTCCCACGGGCAGCCGTCGGGGCTGTAGAGCCGCTCCATGATGGCGCGCAGCCCGGCCAGGGAGCGGGCGTCCTGCTCGGGCGCGAGCGGCGCGACGAGCCACGCCTCGCCCCCGTCGAGCGCGGCGAGGGCGCCCACCGTCGTTTCGGTGACCGCGCCGCCATGAAGCGACATAACCGCATGCCCGGGCGGATAGCGCTCGGCGACGACGCTCGACGCCCCCTCGCGCTGCGCGGCGAGCACGAGCAGCGGGCGCTGCGCATCGATGTGCGGGTGGTCGGGGTCGAAGGCCTGGACCTGGCTGGGGCGCAGCCCGAACGCCGCGATGACGGCGTCGAGGGATGGGGTGGCGCCGTCCGGGGACGTCACGGTGCGCACCTGCTCGTGGGGGCTCGCGCCATGCCCGGCAGTATACTCGCGGGGTGCTGATACTCCGCAGCCTCGCGACCGCGCTCTTCATCGTCGCGGTGCCCGTGTTCCTCGTGCTCAGCTTCGTCCGCATCGCGGCGGTCGAGCCGCGCGTGCACGAGTACGGCTTCAGCCGCTACGACGCCGAGCAGCGCACGGGCATCGACCGCGCCGAGATCGACCGCGCCGCGCGCGAGATCATCCGCTACTTCCGCAACGACGATGAGCTGCTCGCCATCGCCGTCACCGTCGACGGCGAGGAGCGCGAGCTGTTCAACGAGCGCGAAGTGCTGCACATGAAGGACGTGAAGGACCTGATCCGCCTCGCGTTCGGGGTGCACGAGCTTGCGTTCCTGTACCTCGTGGCGTTCGTCGTGGGCGTGCTCGCCTGGAACCGGGTGCGGCCGATGGAGGAGCTGGCCCGCGACGTGCGTGTCGCCGGGATCGCTACCGTCGTGCTGCTTGTCGTGGCCGCGTCGGCTGTGGTGGTGGGCTTCGATGCGTTGTTCCGGCAGTTCCACGTGCTGTCGTTCGCGAACGACTTCTGGCAGCTCGACCCGAAGCGGGATCACCTGGTGCAGATGTACCCGCAGGGGTTCTGGTTCGACGTCACACTCGCCGTCGGGCTCCTCGCGGCCGCGTGCGGCGGCCTGCTGTGGCTGGCCGCGTTCGGCTACGAGCGATACGTGCGGCGCGAGGCGCCGGAGCCGCCTCCGACCGATGCGCCCGTCGTGGATGGTGATGCGGCGACGGAGCCTGGCGGTTAGCTGGATCTGCGGGGCGCGATCCGCCATCGAACAGCTGTCAGACCCTCACCCGCCGGAATCTGATCCCCTCGCCCCCCCTGTGGGGGGAGAGGGTGAGGGTGAGGGGGGTCTGCGGAGCGCGTCGAGTGATCGAGAAGCCAGCCGGACCCCTCACCCCAGCCCTCTCCCAGGGGAGAGGGGTCCGCATCGGCGCGAAGTGAGGCCGGACTCGTCAGTGAGTGGGTTGGCGAAGCGGCCTACGGGTCGTGGAACCACTCCTCGACGGTCATCTGGTCCGGGTCGGGCTGCTTCTGGATGCGGGCGTACTCGGCGGCCACGCCGGGGTCGTCGGCGCCGCGGTCGGCGCGCTGCGCGCCGGTGGGGATCGCGAAGCGCGAGGGGAGCCGGCGCTCGGTCTCCATCGAGCCGCACTCGGGGCACGCCCGGACCTCGTCCATCGTGGACATCGACCGGAGCTGGTCGTACTCGGACCCGCAGGCGTGGCAACGGTACTCGTAGATGGGCATTGGTCGGCCTCCGTGCCGCCCGCGTCTAGAAGTCGTCGAACTCGAAGTCGTCGTCCAGCCCGCCCTCGGGGTCGAACGTGTCGTCGAGCGGCGGGCCGACGTCGCCGGTGTTGTAGCTGCCGACGTACGCGAAGCTCATGTTGAGCTTGCGCTCGGTCGACTTGGAGCCGCAGGTCGGGCAGGGGCGCGCCTCGTCCATGGCGGCGATGGAGCGGCGCTCCTCGTACTCCGCGTCGCAGGCTTCCTCGAGGCAGCGGTACTCGTAGATCGGCACGTTGGCTCCCTTTCCGGTCCCCGTCGGGGACGAGTCTACCCGAGCTAGTCGAGGTAGTCCTTGAGCTTCCGCGAGCGGGTCGGGTGGCGCAGCTTGCGCAGCGCCTTCGCCTCGATCTGGCGGATGCGCTCGCGCGTCACGTTGAACTCGCGGCCGACCTCCTCGAGGGTGCGCGAGCGGCCGTCGCCCAGCCCGAAGCGCAGCTCCAGCACCTTGCGCTCACGCGGCGTGAGCGAGGAGAGCACGTCGATGACCTGCTCCTTGAGCAGCTGGTGCGAGGCGGCGTCGGCCGGGGCGAGCGCGGACTCGTCCGGCAGGAAGTCGCCGAGGTGGGAGTCCTCCTCCTCGCCGATCGGCGTCTCCAGCGAGACCGGCTCCTGCGAGACCTTCATGATCTCGCGCACGCGCTCCGGCGGCAGCTCCAGCTCGCGCCCGATCTCCTCGGAGGTGGGCTCGCGGCCGTACTCCTGCACGAGGCGGCGCGAGACGCGGACGAGCTTGTTGATGGTCTCGACCATGTGTACCGGGATGCGGATCGTCCGCGCCTGGTCGGCGATGGCGCGCGTGATGGCCTGGCGGATCCACCACGTCGCGTACGTCGAGAACTTGTAGCCCTTGCGGTAGTCGAACTTCTCGACCGCGCGGATCAGGCCGATGTTGCCTTCCTGGATGAGGTCCAGCAGCGACATGCCACGGCCGATGTACTTCTTCGCGACGGAGACGACCAGGCGCAGGTTCGCCTCGGTCAGCTGCCGCTCGGAGCGCACGCCGTCGTAGATGATCTTCTCGAGGTAGTACTTGATCGCGCCGCCGTGGGTCTCCTGCAGGTGCTCGGCGAGGCCGGGCTTGGGCGGGAACACCTTCGCCTCGCTGCCCGCGAACGCCGCGGCCCACTTCACGTGCTCGGGGCGCATGATGTGGGTGATGATCGAGATGTCGATCAGCGCCTTGTGGGCGATGTCCTCTTCCCACCCCATGTCCTTCTGCAGCGCGACGTGGGCGTCCTCGTCCAGCTCGTAGTCCACCGTCGCGCGGAACGTCGGGTCGATGATCCGCTCGGAGACGGCCTGGCGAGGCAGCTTGAGGTGGCGCGCCACGGACTGGTAGACGGGCCGCTCGCGGTGGAACTCGCGCAGCAGCTCGGCAAGGATCTCGCCGTAGGTCGGCTCGCGCTCGTTGTCCTCCTCGAACCGCTTCTGGATCGCGTCGATGCGGAGCCACTCCTCCATCGCGCGCGCCAGGCGCTTCTCGTCGGCGGCGGTGAGCAGCGGCACCTTGCCGATCTCGCGCAGGTACATGCGTACCGGGTCGTCGATGCCGACCGCCTCGTCGACGATGCGGCGCGCCTCCTCGACGGCCGCGCTGGCGCCCCGGCCGGAGTCGGAGTCGATGCGCACGGCGATGCCGTTCTCGGAGAGCTGCGCGACGATCGAGGAGAGCCGGTCACGGCTCGTCTCGGCCTCGGGGATGGCGGCGAGCACGTCTTCGGCGGTGACCTGGCCGGAGCGGCGGCCCTTCCGCAACAGCTCCTCGATGCCCGCGGGCTCAAACGTCTGCGTCATCTGGCTCCTCCATCACTTCCGGCGCGTCCCGTGAGGGCGCGCCGACGTGCGCCTGCTCGTGTGTCGTGTCGTGGGTCTGGGTGATAGACCCATTATCGCCGTTCTCGAGTCCGGCCGCGACCTCGCCGCCGTTCCTGAACACCTGCACCAGCTCGCGCTGGCGCTCCGCCATGCCGGCGAGGCTCTCGGCCAGATCGGGCTGCTCGTCGCCCTCGCCGTTGCGGCGGCCCTCGGCGCGCTCGTGCGCGGCGGCCGAGGCAGCAGCGCGGAGGCGCTCCTGCCGGCGGCGCACGCGCAGGTTCCACGCCGTGCTGCGCACCGCCTCGGCGAGCTGCAGCCCCGTCATGCTCCCGTACGCCTCGGACAGCCCCGAGCCCTCGATGGCCGCGCGATGCGCGTGCAGGTCCTCGTCGTGCTCGAACGCCTCGTCGTCGAGGCCGCCGGTCTGCGCCCACGCCTCGAAGAGCTGGCGATTCAGGCCGTGCTCGAACGTGTCGGCGTCCAGCTCGAGGCCCGCCTCGCGGCACTCGGGGCGGAGCAGCAGCAGCCGCAGCAACTGCACTTCTCCTGGGTGTACGTCGGTGAGCGCGGGATCGGATTGCGCGGCGCTCGAGGTCCGACGTGCCGCCTGCGCGACCTCGCGCGCGGACGGCACCGGCGTGGGGCGGGCGGGCCCGTCGTCGGGCTCGGGCGGCGGCGGCTCGCCGCCGGCGCTGCGCGCGCGCCGCTGCGACGGCGCTCGCCAGGCGAGCAGCTCGAGCACCGTGCGCTCGTCGACGCGGCCGAGGCGCGCGAGGCGCTGGACGTACTCCGCCCGCACGATCGGGTCCGCCATCACGGCCACCGTCGGCACGATCGCCTCGACGGCCTGTGAGCGCGCCCGGGCGTCGTCCAGGTTGGTGCGCTCGGCGATCGCCTCGAAGAGGTGGTCGGCAACGGGCTTCGCCTCGTCGATGAGCGCGCGCAGCCGCGCGGGGTCGGAGCGCACCAGGGAGTCCGGGTCCTCCCCCTCGGGCAGCGCGGCGATGCGGATGTCGGCCTGCAGCACGTTCTGGTACGAGACGAGGCCGCGCCAGTCGATCGTCGCGACCGTATCCTGGTCGGCCGCGCCCGAGGCGACCTCGACGGCGCGGATGGTCGCCTCGGAGCCGGCGTTGTCGGCGTCGAGCGCGAGCACGACGTTCGGAGTGAAGCGCTTGATGAGCTGCATCTGCGCCTCGGTGATGGCCGTACCCATCGAGGCCGCGACGTTCTCGATGCCCGCCTGGTGGCAGGCGATCACGTCCATGTAGCCCTCGACGACGATCAGCCGGTCCTCGCGGCGGGCCTCGATGCCGCCTCGGTCGAGGCCGTACATGGTCCCGCTCTTATCGAAGAGCGGTGTGCGCGGCGTGTTGAGGTACTTCGGCTCCTGGTCGGCGCCGAGGGCGCGCCCGCCGAAGCCGACCATGCGTCCGCGTACGTCGCGGGTGGGGAAGATGAAGCGGCCCCGGAAGCGGTCGTAGAGGCCGCGCTGCCCCTCGATGGCGAGTCCGGCCGCGACGAGTTCGCGGTCCTGGAAGCCCCGCGCGGTGAGGTGGTCCGTCAGCGCGCTCCACTCGTCCGGGGCGTAGCCGAGCTGCCACTCGCGCTGCGTGGCGGTGTCGAGGCCGCGGCGCTCGGCGTATGCGCGCGCCTCGGCGCCCTGAGGCCCGGCGAGCTGTGCCTGGTAGAACAGCGTCGCCGCGTCGTTGGCGGCCAGCAGGCGCTCGTGCTCCTCGCGACGCTCGACCTCGCGGCGCGTGGGCGGGCGCAGCTCGACGCCGGCGCGCTCGGCGCAGCGGCCGAGCGCCTCGCGGAAGTCGAGCCCCTCGATGCGGCGCACGAACTCGATCACGTCGCCGCCGGTCGAGCAGGCGCCGAAGCAGTGCCAGCTGCCGCGCGAGGGGTCGACGATGAAGGAGGGCGTGCGCTCGTTGTGGAAGGGACAGTTGGCCTTCCACGTGCGCCCGCTGCGCTTGAGGTTGGGGACGTAGCTCCCGACGGTCTCGACGATGTCGAGTCGCGCCTTGACGTCTTCGATGGTGCTCATGCTCTGTCTGTTAAGACACCAACCCGGCCGGATCGTTACGGGTGCGCGTCACTCGGTGGCGAATCTCGCGCGAATGCGCTCCGCCGCCGCCTCCTCGCGCCCGGCCGTGACGGCGATCGCCGCCAGCGCCGCGTCGCCGGGCTCGTCCGAGCCCTCGATGGCGTCGAGGACGCGCAGCGTCTCGAAGCGCGCGCCCGCGAGGTCATGCACCGCCTGCGGGGCGAGCGACGCGGTCGACTCGCGCCCCGGGAGCACGGCGGCTTCGCCGCCCACCTCGGCCACCGTCGCGCGCTCCTCGGCGGCGAGAGCTGCGAGGGTCTCGACAACGCTCTGCCCGTCGCCGAGGTCGGAGGCGAAGTCCTGCTCGGTGAGCCGCGCGATGGCGTCGAGCATCGCGGCGCGCGAAGCCTCGAGGCGATCGCGGAGGGCGGCGGTGTCGGGAGTCATGGTCATCGCGGGTACGTGTTGTTGGCGCTGTCCGCGTCACTGATCGCGTCGGTGGAGACGGTCACGGAGAGCGAGTCGGCCTCGATGCCCGTGAGCTCCCTCAGGTCATAGCGGCTCACACCGCCTGCCGCCACCTCGAGCGTGAAGTCCGCGCTGAACAGCGTCCCCCTGTCCGCCCCGGCGTCGCGCACGGTGAGCGTCACCTCCCCCAGCAGCGGGATCGGGCTGTTGTTGCGTACCTCGACGACCACGTGACCCTCGTCGGGGTCGACGCCGACACCGGAGACCTCGATGTCGTTGAAGGTGTCGGGCGCGATCTCGCTTTCGAAGGTGTTGTTGTCCGTGCGCCCCTCGAGGAGCCCCCACGCGCGGAGCGTGACCGCGACGCGCGAGCGCCGCTGCACGTACTGCCCGTCGACGACGCGTTCGAGCTCGTCACCCGGCCGCAGCGCCTTGCCGGTGTCGACCCGTACGAAGCGGCCGCCGTTGACGCTCACCTCGATCACGCCGTCCGCGTCGGCGTCGCCGCTACCCTCGTTGGCGACGACCACGACGAGATGGTTCTCGCGCGCGAACACCTCGCGCACGACGAGGTCCGGCGGGTCGCCCGGCGGCGTCGCGGTGGCCTCGGCGCCCGGGCGCGCCGTGGGCGTCTCGACGAGCAGCCGGTACGCGCGCGCGTCGACGACGGGAAGCGCCTCGATGTCGCCGACGCCCGCGACCGCCTCGGCGGGCACCCAGCCCGTGACTATCGAGGGCGACTCGACGCCATCGCCCCCGAGCTCGGTGACGGCGAGCCACGCGCCGTCCGCCGATCGCCCCTCGATGCGCAGGAGTGCACCTGCCGCGAGCGTGCCGAGCAGCCGTCCGCCGCTCCCCGGCGCGTCCAGCGTGTCGGCGCTCCGCGCCGCCCGGGGGTTCGCGGCCTCTGGGGTCGCCGGTGTCGCCGACTCGGTGGGCTCGACCGGCGCGGTCGGCGCAACGACCTCGTCGCCGTCGAGGAACAGGATCGCGGCGCCCGCGGTGAGCGCGGCTGCCAGCGCGAAGGCGACGAGGACGACCAGGAGTCGGACCAGGCACGATCGGACGGCCCGCATCTACAGCCCCGCCGGTCTCGCCCCCGCCGCGGTCACTCCCCGGCCAGCCCGAGGTCGGCGGCGCGGCGCAGCGCGTACCCGTCTGTCATGCCCGAGACGTAGTCGGCAGCGCGCCGCCACGGTGGGTCGTCGGGCAGGGAGAAGCCCTCGATCTGCTCGGGGTGGCGCTCGTAGTGCGTGAACAGCGCCTCGATCACGCGCTGCCCGTGCTCGGCCGCCGCCATTACGGGCGGCGCGAGGTAGACGCGGTCGAAGAGGAAGGCGCGCAGCTCGTCGGTGGCGTGCAGCACAGCGCCGCTGAGCTCTATCCGCCCCTCGGCGGTGCGTGGCCGGCTCGCGGCCTCCTGCGACGTTTCGACGCAGTCGGTGACGAGCCGGTCGATGCGCTGCGAGTGGGTCGCGCCCAGCGTCGCGTGTACGGCGTCCGGGAGGTCTGCTTCGTGGAGCAGCCCCGCGCGCACGGCGTCCTCGATGTCGTGGTTGAGGTACGCGATCGAGTCCGCGAGCTTCACGACCTGGCCTTCGAGCGTCGAGGCGACGCCCCAACCCTCGGCCGCGACCGAGGCCAGCTCCTTGGAGTGCTTGACGATGCCCTCGCGCGTCTCGGGCATGAGGTTGAGCCCCCGCCCGTCGCGTTCGAGGACCTCGACGATGCGCAGCGACTGCACGTTGTGGCGGAAGCCGTCCGGCAGCAGCCGCGCGAGTTGCTCCTCGCCGGCGTGCCCGAACGGCGTGTGCCCGAGGTCGTGGCCGAGCGCGATCGCCTCGGTCAGATCCTCGTCGAGGCCGAGCGCGCGGGCGATGGTGCGGGCGATCTGCTGCACCTCAATGGTGTGGGTCATGCGCATCACGACGTGGTCGGAGTCGGGCGCGACGAAGACCTGGGTCTTGTGCTTGAGCCGCCGGAACGCGCGGGTGTGGATGATGCGGTCGCGGTCGACTTGCCAGGCGAGCCGCAGCGGGTCGGGAGGCTCGGGCCGCTCGCGCCCCGGCGAGTCGCCCTCGCGCGCCGCGCCCGGCGCGAGCAGCGCCTCGCGCGCTTCGAGGGCGGCGCGGACGCGGGCGGTGGTGGGAGAGACCATGTACCGAGTGTCCGCCGGGCCGGGGGAGTGCGGCAAGCGCCGCCCTCGTTTGCCGCTGCGTCCACCGCCGCTCTAGCATCGCCGCGTGAACGAGGACGCCGACCCGCAGGAGCCCGAGGCGGAACCGCCCCCGACTGCTGGGGACGCGGAGCGCGACACGCCGCCCTCCGAGCGCGCCGCGCCGCCCTCCGAGCCCGAGCCGGACCGCGCGCCGCTGTGGACGGTGTTCCTGCTGCCGATCTCCGTCCTGGTCAGCGCGGCGGTGATCGTCGCGGCCATCCTCGCCGCCGACGCGCGCTCCGCCCCCGCCGACTCCGTGACGCCCGCACTCACCGACCTCACGACCGCCGTCGGCTCACTGTCGGCCGAAGTGCTCGCGCTCTCCGAGGAGGTCGAGTCGCTCTCGGCTGAGGTCGAGCTGCTGGCGATGGAGGTGGAGCTGTCCGCCGCCCTCGACCAGACGCAGGTTGACCCCTCGGGCCCGCGCACGCTGCGCCAGGCGCTCGACGGCTACGCCGCCTCGCTGGACCTCGACGCCGCGCGCTTCGACGAGTGCCTCGCGGACGACGCCACGTTCGACGCCATCCGCGCGCAGCTCCAGCGTGGCATCGACCTCGGCGTGAACGGGACGCCGACGTTCTTCGTGAACAACAAGATGATCTCGGGCGCCCAGCCCGCCGCGCTCTTCGCGGTCCTGATCGACGCGGAGCTCGCAGGCAGTCCAACCCGGATCGAGGACTACCCCGACGAGTACCGGGAGGTGTTCCGTCAGCTCGCCGACCGCGATCCACCGGGGTTCGCCATCCTCCTCGAACACCCCGACGGCAGCGGCGCGCCCATCGAGGGCAGCCCGGACGCCCCGGTGATGATCGTGGAGTTCAGCGACTTTCAGTGCCCGTTCTGCCAGCGCTGGTACGTCGACACGCTCCCCGAGATCCGCGCCCTGGTGGGCGATGACGTCGCCATCACGTTCCTGCACTTCCCGCTCACCCGGATCCACGCCAACGCGGCGATGGCCCACGCGGCCGCCGAGTGTGCGGGGAGCCAGGGCAAGTTCTGGGAGATGCACGACCTGCTCTTCGAGCGACAGGGCGAGTGGTCGAGCCTCCCCGACGTGAACTGAGGCGCTCGCCCGACGCCTGAGCCCGGCGGACTGATGTAGACTTACATCATGAGCCATCGCACGCAGATCACCCTGACCGACCAGCAGTACGCGCGGCTACGCGAGGAGTCCCGGCGCTCGGGCCTCGGCCTCGCCGAGCTCGTCCGGCGGGCGCTGGACCGCAGCTATGGACCGTCTGCCGGCCCCGAGGTGCGCAGAGCCCTCGACGCGAGCTTCGCGTCGTGGGATGACCGTGACTTCGACGGCGAACGCTACGTCGAGGGGTTGCGTCGCGGCATGCCGCGACGGCTGGCGGAGTGATGGCGATCGTCGTCGACACCTCGGTGCTGATCGACCATCTCCGGGGCGACGAGGCGGCCCGCGACGCGCTGCGCGATGCCGCGACCACCGGCGAACGCCTCGCCGCTTCCGTGCTCACGCGGGTCGAGGTGCTGGCCGGCATGCGCCCGCACGAGGAGGTCGCCACGCGCCGCCTCCTCGACAGCCTCGACTGGGTCGAGGTCGACCACGACCTCGCCGAGCGGGCCGGCGTCCTGGCGAACCGGTACCTCCGCTCGCATCCCGGCATCGATCCGGTCGACTACGTGATCGCGGCGACGGTCGAGCACCTCGACGCGCGGCTCTGGACGCGCAACGTGCGGCACTTCCCCATGTTCGCGGACCTCGAGGCTCCGTACTGAGGAGCCGCCGGGCCCGGCTGCCGGTGTAGCGACGCGATTCGGGTCGGTACGCGGCTGCCGTATAATCCCCGCAGCGCGCGCTCCGGCCCATCGCCAGTGCGGCCTCGACCGCCCTCTCCCCGGGGTTCTGCGGACGAACTCGCGCGCGGCGAGCGGCGGGAGACGCACCGATGACCACCACTGCACCCGACACGCCTGCGGCTGTAGCCCTCGAGGCGCCGCCCGTCTTCCGCTTCGGCGGAAGCGCCACGGACGGCGACGCCTCGATGCGCAACCTACTCGGCGGCAAGGGCGCCGGCCTCGCCGAGATGAGCAACCTCGGCATCCCCGTCCCGCCGGGCTTCACCATCACCACCGAGGTCTGCAACGCCTACTACGCCCTCGACCGCACCTACCCGGACGGCCTCGACGACGCCGTCCGCTCCGCCGTCGCGGACACCGAGGACATCACCGGCACCCGCTTCGGCGACCCCGCCAACCCGCTCCTGCTCTCCGTGCGCTCCGGCGCGCGCGTCTCCATGCCGGGCATGATGGACACCGTCCTCAACCTCGGCCTCAACGACGAGACCGCCGAGGGACTCGCCCGCCGCTCCGGCAGCCCTCGCTTCGCCTACGACTCCTACCGCCGCTTCGTGCAGATGTACGGCGACGTGGTGCTCGGCCTCCGGCCCGAGAGTGACACCGCGGCCGACCCCTTCGAGGCGCTCCTCGAGGCCAAGAAGGAGTCGCGCGGCGTCGAGCTCGACACGGAGCTGGACGCCGACGCGCTGCGCGAGCTGGTCGGCGAGTTCAAGGACGCGATCCGCACGGGGCTCGGCGTCGAGTTCCCCGAGGACCCGTGGGAGCAGCTGTGGGGCGCGATCGGCGCGGTCTTCAGCTCCTGGGAGAACCCTCGCGCCGCCGTCTACCGGGAGATGTACGGCTACCCCGCCGGCTGGGGCACCGCCGTCAACGTGCAGGCGATGGTCTTCGGCAACCTCGGCGAGGACTGCGCCACGGGCGTCGTCTTCACGCGCGACCCCGCGACCGGCGAGCGCCGGCTGAGCGGCGAGTACCTGCTGAACGCGCAGGGCGAGGACGTCGTCGCGGGCATCCGCACGCCCGACGGCCTCAGCATCGGCGACGGCGCGGCCGGCACGTCGCTCGAGGAGATCATGCCGGACGCCCACCGCGAGCTGGTCGAGGCGTGCGAGCGCCTGGAGCAGCACTTCGGCGACATGCAGGACATCGAGTTCACCATCCAGCAGCACCGGCTCTGGGTGCTCCAGACACGCTCCGGCAAGCGCACCGGGCGTGCGATGGTCAAGATCGCCGCCGACCTCGTCGGCGAGGGCGTCATCGACGAGCGCGAGGCGCTGCTGCGCCAGGAGCCCGAGAAGCTCGACGAGCTGCTCCACCCCAACTTCGACCCGGCCGCCGACCGGCGCGTGGTCGCGACGGGCCTCGGCGCCTCTCCCGGCGCGGCCGTCGGCCGCGTCGTCTTCTCGGCCGGGGAGGCCGAGGAGTGGGCGGCGCGCGGTGAGCAGGTGGTGCTCGTCCGCGTTGAGACGAGCCCGGAGGACGTGGCGGGCATGCAGGTCGCCGAGGGCGTGCTGACGGCGCGCGGCGGGATGACCTCGCACGCGGCGGTCGTCGCGCGCGGCATGGGCACGTGCTGCGTCGCGGGCTGCGGCGCGCTGCAGGTGGACTACGACGCCGGCCTGTTCAGCGTCGAGGCGCCGGACGGCGAGACCGTCACGGTCCGCACCGGCGAGACGATCTCCATCGACGGGACTACCGGCGAGGTGTTCCTCGGCGCCGTCGCGCTGACCGAGGGCGGCCTGCCCGAGGAGTATGAGCGCCTGATGGGCTGGGCCGACTCCGCCCGCCGCCTCAACGTCCGCACCAACGCCGACACGCCCGAGGACACGGCGCGCGCCCGCTCGTTCGGCGCGGAGGGCATTGGGCTGTGCCGCACGGAGCACATGTTCTTCGGCGAGGACCGCATCCTCGCGGTGCGGCAGATGATCCTCGCCGCCGACGAGGCGGGACGCCGCGAGGCGCTGGCGCTGATCCTGCCGATGCAGCGCTCCGACTTCGAGGGCATCCTGCGGGCCATGGCCGGCTACCCGGTCACCATCCGCCTACTCGACCCGCCGCTGCACGAGTTCCTGCCGCAGGGCGAGGCGGAGCTGGCCGACGTCGCGGCCGCCCTCGGCGTGACCCTCGAGGAGACGGAGCGGCGCGTCGAGCAGCTCCACGAGTTCAACCCGATGCTCGGCCACCGCGGGGTGCGGCTCGCCATCACGTTCCCGGAGATCTACGAGGTGCAGACCCGCGCCATCATGGAGGCCGCGTGCATCCTCGCCGCCGAGGGCGTCGAGGTGGAGCCGGAGATCATGATCCCGCTCGTCGGCGCGGAGTCGGAGCTGGAGCGGCTGCGCGCGCAGACCGCGGCCGTCGCCGAGCAGGTCATCGAGGAGCGTGGCGTGCGGCCGCCGTACCTCATCGGCACGATGATCGAGCTGCCTCGCGCGTGCGTCGTCGCGGACCGCATCGCGCACCACGCGGACTTTTTCTCGTTCGGCACGAACGACCTCACGCAGACCACGTTTGGGCTCTCCCGCGACGACGCCGGGCGCTTCCTCCCGGACTACGTCAGTCAGGGACTGTTGCCACGCGACCCGTTCGTCGAGGTCGACGCGGACGGCGTCGGCGGACTCGTGCGGATGGGCGTCGAGCGCGGGCGCTCGACGAAACCGTCGCTGAAGATCGGCGTCTGCGGCGAGCATGGCGGCGACCCGGCCTCGGTGGAGTTCTTCCACAGCGTCGGCCTGAACTACGTCTCGTGCTCCCCCTACCGCGTCCCCATCGCCCGCCTGGCGGCGGCGCAGGCGGCGCTGCGAGGCGAGGCCTAGCCCGGCTCGCCCCTGCGGAGGTGACCCATCACCGGTCCGAGGGGATCACGTCCGCAGTACTGCGCGGCCTGTGGCGCGATCCGGCCCGCCGAGGCGGAACGGTGCCCGAACTGCGGCGCACGCTGGGAACCCGCCGGCCTCGCCGATGACCCGGAGTCGATAGCGACGCTGCTCAACGCCATCGAGACATGGCGCCTCGATGGCCTCATCGACAACGCCTCGGCGCGGCGGCTGCGGGAACACTACGACGAGCGCCGCGCGGCGCTGACCGCGCCGGCGCTCACGCCGCCTGCGGGCGGCGAGCCTCCGCCGGCCGCTGCCCCGCCCGCTGCCGCCGCACCCGTTCCGCCCGCGCGGCGCGCCGAGCAGCCGAGGGCGGACGCGCGCCCGTCCGGGGTGAGCGTCGGCGAGTGGGCCGCGCGGCGGCAGGCCGATGTGCTGCTGTACCTCGGGGCGTTCCTGCTCGTGATCTCGGCGCTGATCTTCGTGTCCAGCCAGGACGAGGCGCTGGCCGGCGGGTGGCGCGTCGCGATCCTCGCCGTCTACACGGTCGCCTTCATGGTCGCCGGGTGGGTGCTGCGGCGGTGGCCGAGGGTGCGCGAGGCGGGACCGGCGTTCCTCGCCATCGGCGCGCTGATGACGCCGCTCAACTTCGTCCTGCTCCACGACGAGGTGCTGAGCGAGCGCGAGGTCTCGGGCGCGCTCGTCTGGTTCCTCGCGTCGCTCTACAGCGCCGCGTTCTACGCACTGCTGTTCCGAGGAGGCGCCGGGAGGCTCTACGCCATCCCGACCGGGGCCGCGGTGCTGAGCGCGTGGGGCTCGCTGGCGGTCACCGCCGGCATACCGGTCGAGTGGGGCGGCGCGTGGTGGATGGTGTTCGCGTTCGTCGGCGTCGACGCGCTCCTCGCGGTGCGGCGATGGAGCGACGCCGCAACCATCGTCGTCACCGTCATCGCCGCCCTCGCGACGCTCTTCGCGGTGCTCGTCGGCCAGTTCGCGGACATGCATGCGTGGCAGCTGCCGGTGACGCTGGCGCTGCTGACGGCGGTCGTCGGGATGGTGGGG
The DNA here is from genome assembly GCA_009840945.1 of Chloroflexota bacterium. GTDB lineage: Bacteria > Chloroflexota > Dehalococcoidia > UBA2979 > UBA2979 > VXMT01. The sequence continues at coordinate 22,627 of VXMU01000094.1, forward strand.
GCGTCGCAGCGCGAACCGATGGCCGTCCTCGGCGCTGCGGTGCTCGCGACGGCCGCCGCTATCGCGGGGTTGTGGGCGGGCGGCGCCGAGGCCGGGTGGTACAGCTTCCCGCCGCTCGTGACGGGTGCGCTGCTGCTCGCCTCGCGGCGAGGCTGGCTCGTATCGAGCCCGCAGCTGGCGTTCGGAGCGCTGTTGCTGGCCGCCGCCGCCGGCCTCTGGCCCCTGCTGCTGGTCAACTCGCACCTCGACGGCGACAGCTGGGTCGCCGCGGGCGCCTTCCTCGGCTCCGCGATCCTCCTCGCCGCCAGCACCTGGCTGAATACCGCGGACGGCATCTCGACGTGGATCGGGGTCGGCGGTGAGCCGGAGGACGACCCGGGCGCGACCCCGGACGGGGAGCGCGCCCTGTTCGGCTGGCTCGCCCTCGGGGCCGCGCTCATCGCGATCGGGTTCGCGCAGCGGGGACTAGACCTGAGCCCGCCGGACACCGGCTGGGCGCCCGCCGTGGTCGGCGTGGGCGTCTCGGTCGTGATGGTGATCACCGCGCGTGAGCGCCCTCGCCTCGTGTGGGCGATGCTGCCCGCCATCCTCGTCGCCGCCGCGGCGTCGCTGCACCCGCTCGAGGAGTTCGTGGGGCACGACGCGGCCCTGCTCGCGGTGGCCGCGGCGCACACCCTCGGCGCGTTCGTCGTGCTGCGCCGCTGGAGCCTCGCGGTCGTCGGGGTCGCGCTCGCGATGCTCGCGGCGGGCGTGCTGTGGGAGGTGCAGGACTGGGCGTGGTGGGTCCTCGCCGCGGGCTATGCGGCGACGGGCGCGGTGCTGTTCGGCCTGCTCGCGCCGCTGCGGCGCTACGACCGGGTGGTCTCCGCCCCCGACGCGGAGACGCCCGTCGCCGTGCAGGTGCTCTCGTGGGTTCCGGCGCTGTGCGCCATCGGCGTGACGTACGTATCGCTCATCCCGCTCACCCGGGACCCCGAGGTCGACGCGGCTGCCACGGTGGAGTACCGCGCGCTGTTCCTGCTGGTACTCGCGCTCGGCGCGCTCATCGCCGTCGAGGCGCGCCGCTTGGGGCGATGGGAGCCCGTGGTGGCCGCCTACGCGATCGCGCTCGGTGTGATGGCCGCCCTCTGGCCGGTCTCGGGCTGGCCGGGGTGGGTCCTCGCCGTCACCTACTCGGCGATTGGCGTCGCGGTCTTCGGCGTGCTCACGAGGTGGCGACGCCCCGGCCTCGACGGCGCCGACATCGCGATCCAGATCATCGCGTGGGGCGGCCTCGTGCTGGGCCCCGTGGCGGCGCTGCTCGTGCTCGGTGTGCGCGTCGACGAGCTCCGGGTTGACGCCCCCACGCTCGTCGAGTTCCGCGCGCTCACGCTGCTGCTGCTACCCATCGCGGCGGCCGTCTCGTTCGAGGGCTACCGGCTGGGCGTGCGCTGGGCGCACCTCCCCGCCTCGGCGATCGTCGTGGTCGCGCTGGAGCTTGCGATTGCGACCCTCGAGCCCGGCAACGTGCAGGCCTACACGCTCCCCGCCGCCGTCTACATCGCCGCGGTCGGGCTGACGATGCGCAGCCGGGACCGGCTCAACGACGACATCGGGTGGCACGAGGTGCTCCAGGTCACGGCCGCGGGGCTGCTTGTGATCCCGCAGGCCGAGCAGGGGTTCGAGCCCGGCGGCGCCCGGTGGGGCCTTGTGCTGCTGATCGAGGGTCTCGTGCTCCTCGGCGTCGCGATGGCGCTCAACACGCGCTGGCTCGCCGTCTCCGCGGTCGTGACGCTGTCCGGGGTCGCGCTGCGCTTCCTGTGGGTCAACCGCAACACGGACGTCGTGCCGTACTGGGTGATGCTGGCGGTCGCGGGCTTCGTCCTGCTGGCCGTCGGGCTGACCGTGCTACTCCAGCGTGAGTGGTGGGACCGCGCGCGGGCCGGCCTGCTGCGTCGCTGGCGACAGGGCACGGCCTTCGACGCGGACGAGGGCATGCCGGCGGGCGCGCTGGTCACACCCCTCGCGCCCGTGCTCGTCATCATCGCGATCACCACGGGCACCGTGGGAGATTGAGGGGAGCGCGTCGCTAGAACGCCACCCATGCCAGGATCGCCGTGCACCCGGCCGTCGCGAGGCCGACGGCCGTCACGGCGCCGCTCTCCAGCGTGACCGCGCCGACGTACAGCAGCGGGAAGCTCGCGGCGATGCCCGCGAGAGCGACGTGTTGCAGCCGGCCACGAGTCTCGTCGGACAGCATGATCACCTCGATAGCCCGGTGAGCAGCTCTATCACGATCCACGCTTCGATCCCGGCGAGCAGCACGAGCAGCAGGATGTACGGGATCACGATACGGAAGATGTCGCGCTCGCTGTCCGACAGCCCCACGACCGCCGCGCCGACCAGCACTTTCGCGGGCGCCATCGCGCTGCCGACCGACGCCCCGACCGACTGGATGCTCGAGATCGTGACGGGGCCGATGTCCAGCGCCCTCGCCGTCTCGAGTTGCAGGAGCCCGAACATCACGTTCGAGTTGGTGTTGCTACCGCTCATGAACGCGCCGAGCATCCCGATGAACGGCGAGACCAGCGGGAACACCGGCCCGGACGCGTCCGCCAGGCCGCGCGCCAGCAGCACCGTCATCCCCGTGTCGGCCATCACCACGGCCATCATCGCCATCGAGGCCACCCCGATGCTGGTCGCGAGGCACTGCGAGTAGGTCAGCCGCAGCGCCTCGGCCGCCACGCCGCGCCGCCAGCGCGAGGTCGCCACGTAGAGCGCGACGCTGACGAGCAGCGAGATGACGATCAGCGGCGCCGGGTGGTTGAGCAGCCGGATCGGCGCGAAGTCGTCCGCCGCGGCCACCACGAAGCCCTCGCCGGTCACGAAGCCGGGGTAGTCGAGCGCCCAGCGCAGCCCCGCCGAGGCCTCCTTGATCGGCCCGATCTGCGCGATCACGCTCAGCGAGATCAGCAGCGTGTAGGGCAGGAACGCGAGCCAGAACGGCAGCGGGTCGGCGCTCTCGCCGTCCTCGGGCGCCTCGGGCGCCGGGCCTCGGGGCTCCCTCACCAGCAGGGGCGTGCGCGCCAGCAGCGCCATCGTCACCATGCCGAGGATCGCCGGCACGCTCGACGCGATCTGCGGTGCGTCGGCCTCGGCGAGGAGGTACATCCCCGCGGCCATCACCGCGCCCGCCACGACCACCAGCGGCAGGCTGCGTCGTACGGCGCCGAAGCCGCCGTAGATGTGCGCCACCAGCATGCCGCTCACGACGATGACCGGCGCGAAGAGTAGCGCCATGTGCGGCGCGATCACGTCGCCCTCGATGCCCGTGACCAGCTGGATCGTGTAGTACGAGGAGCCCATCGAGCCGAAGGTCACGGCCCAGCCGTGGCCGACCAGCGCCATGCCCGCGGCGCGCGCCGGCGAGAAGCCGAGCATGATCAGCAGCGGCGCGGCGACGGCGATCGGCACGCCGAAGCCCGTCACGCCCTGCACGAAGCTCGAGAACCCCCACCCGATGAGCAGCGCCTGAGCCAGCCGGTCCTCGGACAGCCGCGCCATCGCGCGCCCGATGCCGTCGATGCCGTCGAGGTGGTCGACGAGGTTGAACATGTAGACGGACGTCCAGACGATGCTGAGCACGAAGACGGAGAGGCTCAGCCCCTTGGCGCTGGCGATCGCGACGTGGTCGCTGGCCGCGCCGAAGACGAGGAACGCGAGCGCGAGCGCCAGCACCCAGGCGGTGGAGCCCGCGCGCGGCGCGCTCCACCCGACGAAGAAGATCGCGACCATCAGCACGACGACCGGCGCGGCCGCGAGCACCCAGTTCGCGAGCGTCAGCTCCGGTCCCGTCATGGGTCACGCCCCCCAGCGCTCGTCACGATGCACGCCCCGGCAGATGCGAGGAAGCGCCGGGCGCCACGCTGATCACATGATCGTACGCAGGCGTAGCGGGTGGAGGCGGCTTGTTGTTAGGTCGTGCCTTGTTGGATCGCAGTTGCGATTCTGTACAGCACGTCGTCGAGCTCGTGTACTCGCGCCTGGTTAGGCAGGTTGACGAGCTCATAGGAGGTGCCGTCGACGGCCTCTTGCCAGCAGAGTACACCAGCTCCATCGAGATACGAATTCGTGAGCGATTGTGCCTCCTGAACGATGTCCTCGACTGTCTCCGAAGGCCCCAAGCGAGCTGCCCACAACAAATATACGCTTGGTGACTCATTGGTCCGCCACTGGTCCCAATGATCGATCCGGGTCTCCATTCCGCGACGGTAGAGCTTGAGGTCAGTCGCCGCGAACTTCAGCTCTTTCCGACGGTTCGACCAATCATTGAGAGCCCCGCGCGCGTTGTGCGACCCATACGGCGGCCCACCCGTTACTTTCGTCTCCACACAAATCAGGGGGTCGACCTTCCGGTCGGGCCAAGCCACATCAATCTGATGCGTCTGGGAGAATCCCTGTATTCGATTCCTCGGCGCTATGACTTGAGTCGTCTGATTCTCAAGTAACAATGCGACGATCTGTGCGAACCAGTTGCCCTTACCGCGGTAGATGCCAGCTAGCCGCGGGCGTGGCCGCGCCTTGGGATTCCCCATCCGGGCGGGCGGTGTGCTCTCTCTACGGTAGGCGTCTAGTGTCCAGAGAAGGTCAAGCCACTCTTCTTGGATATCCGAGAACCAAAGAAGTGCATCAGATTGGACTCGTTCGATGAGCGCATCCCACTTGTCGCCTGGATGGCCCACGCGCTCCTCGATGTCGCGAGCTCGACTCGCCATTTTTGCCCCCGGGGCTCATCAATCCCTGCCTATTCGGCGTCTCCGGAGCGAACGTGATGCCTCATGGAGTTCTGCAACGTCGTTGTGGCTGAGGCCCATCGTCCGATGAAGGAGTGCGTCATCAACTCTCTTGGCAACATTCGTCCAAAGGCCCTTGCGGAGCTGCCTGTCGATCGATTGACGCTCCGGTTTCAGTATATTCCATGCGTGGGACATGTCGCGGGCGGATGCGACAGGCAATTCGGCCGCCTCGCGAGGCTCCATCTTCAGGACACCCCCGCCATAAGACCTTCCGAATACCTCCGCACCGAGCATCGTGACAGAGTTGAGGGCAAGAACCGGGAGCGCCGACTTGGCGATCCTTGGCACGTCCTCTCGGAGTCGCACCCCGTGCATTGAATTCAAATGTCTCGCGCCAGCATGGTTCGCAATCAGTCGTGGGTAGCGATGGCTCATGTACGTGAAGAACAGGTCGGGCGCAGCAACCAACGGCGGCCTCCACCAAGGAGTTCTGACTTGACACTTGTAAGCGTCGGGAACGCCAAGCGCCTCTCCGTGATCCAGATACCGTTGCAAGTGATCGTTGACTTCGTCCGTGGCGGGATGCAGCAACCAAACCGATTCGCCAGAGTCTCGTAGCCGCTCCCAGTCGCGTGCTCTGAACGAGAGGCCTTGCAGGTGCCGCGTTCCCGGTGGGCTTATCTCCACTACGTGGCTGTCCGAAAGCCCGTACTCAGCCCTCGTTGCCTCCGACATCGCAAAAAAGTGATTCGCTCCGGTTACAGCCCCCAACTCTGGGGAGCCGTAGGCGTCCAAACTCGTGAAGTGCTCGTCAACGACTGAGCGGAATAACTGCCGCTGATGAGCCGGGAGAAGCAGATCCGTCCATTTGCCGGCATCCGCTGGGATGACGTTGACACGATCAGAGCGCCGAATGCTGACCAGGTCGGCGGCGTCTTGAACGTAAGAGAGGGAGAACGCACCGCACCCGCCCGTGCCTTGAGCAAGCACCAGCACCACATTTTCTAGAGCGCCCTCAAACTGAAGACGCTCGAACATAACAAGATGTACGGTCCCGAATCTCTGCCGGAGCCAACGTCGGACGGGTTCTGCGTAGTGAACCGAAAGGAGTTCCGCTGGCAACACCATTGCCAAGCGCCCCTCAGGCTTGAGGAAGGAGCATGCATGCACGACTAAGGCTGCCCACGAGGATGCTAGCCCGGAGAGCCTTACTCCTTGAGCAAGGGCGGCCTCGGCAGCGCGATGACGGGCTGCTCCCGTGTGCAGTTGATAACGAATGAATGGAGGGTTGCCCACAACCGCGTCGAACTGCGGGAGTGCGCCAGGGAATTCGCCAGGCCCCTGTACTGTGAAGAAGTCCTGATTCAGCAAGTGAGCGTCGAGGCCCTCGGATTTGAGAGCACGAGCAGCCCTGACAAGTGACTGCGAGTGGACGTCAACGCCGAACACTTGCTCGGCGAGGTCTTTGGTCGGCACTCCTAACTCTCGGAGCGTTGCACCGGCCGACTGTAGGAAGACTGCCTCGCCACACGTCGGGTCGAGGATCCTTGCGCTCGGGTCACCGTCGATGGCCCACGCCGCGAGGAACTCCGCGATCGGCTTGGGTGTGAAGAAGGCACCACGCGCCTTCTGGTCTCCCGATTCCTCGACCAGCACGAGCGACGCTTGGCTTGCCACCACTACGCACCTACTCGGGGGAGAACCTATGTTCCGCTATCGTAGGTTGTTGCCACCATGGCCGCAAGGGTCCACTACTCCACCGTCACGGTCTTCGCGAGGTTCCTCGGCTGGTCCACGTCGGCGCCGCGTTCGAGGGCGATGTGGTACGCCAGCAGCTGGAGCGGGATCAGCGAGACGGCCGGGGCGAGCGCTCCGTCGAACGCGGGGATCACGAGCACGTCGTCGGCGACGCCTTCGAGGCTCTCGTCGCCCGCCGAGGTGAGGGCGAGCACCGGGCCGCGGCGCGCCCGCACCTGCTCGATGTTCGAGCGCATCTTCTCCCGCACCTCGTCGCGCACCGCGATGGCGACTGTGGCCATGCGCTCGTCGATGAGCGCGATGGGGCCGTGCTTCATCTCGCCGGCGGCGTAGCCCTCGGCGTGGATGTAGGAGACCTCCTTGAGCTTGAGGGCGCCCTCGAGCGCGACGGGGTAGGAGAGCCCGCGGCCGAGGAACAGGAAGTCGTCGAACTGCGCGTACCGCGCCGCGAGCTCGCGTACGCGGTCCTCCAGCAGCAGCGCTTCGCCGAGCGCCGCCGGGAGGTGCAGCGCGCTCTCGATCTCCTCGCGCGCGGTCGACTCGTCGAGGACGCCGCGCAGGCGGCCGAGCTGCAGCGCGGCGGCGTGCAGCGCGATGATCGAGCCGATCAGGCACTTCGTGCTCGCGACGGCGATCTCGGGGCCGACGCGGATCAGCACCGTGCTGTCGGCGAGCCTCGTCGCCTGCGAGCCCGGCGTGTTGCAGATGGTGAGCTGCGCGCACCCGGCGCGCTGCGCCTCCTCCATGGCCGCGAGGGTGTCTACCGTCTCGCCGGACTGGCCAACTGAAATCACGAGCGTGTGCTCGTCCAGGACGGGCCGGCGGTAGCGGAACTCCGAGGCGTTGTCGACCTCGGCGGGGACGCGCGCGAAGCGCTCGATGTAGTGGCGCGCGATCATCGCCGCGTAGAGCGAGGTGCCCATGCCGACCAGCACGACGCGGTTGATGTCCCGCACGCGCGCCTCGTCGAACCCGAAGCTCTCGATCTCCACACGCGGCGGGTCGAGGAGGTAGCGCCCGCGTATCGCGTCGAGCGCGGCGTCCGGCTGCTCGTGGATCTCCTTCAGCATGAAGTGGCGGAACCGGCCCTTGGCCGCTGCGACGGGGTCGAACGGCTGCACTTCCGGCGCGCGCTCGATGGCGCGCCCGTCCGCGTCCGTGAGCGTGACGCCGTCCGCACGCACGTCGACGACCTCGCCGGGTCCGAGGAACGTGACGGTGCGCGTCAGCGGCAGGATCGCCGCCAGGTCCGACGACACGAACTGCTCGTCCGCGCCGCCCTCGCCGTGCCCGACGACGATGCCGCCCGCGTTCCCGACGCGCGCCGCGACGAGCCGCCCGGGCTCGTCGACCGTGATGGCGACCAATGAGTAGGCACCCTCGGTCTCGCCGATCACGCGGCGCACGGCGTCCGCGAGGTCGGCTCCGCCGTCGAGCGCGTCGACGATGAGGTGCGCGAGCACCTCGGTGTCCGTGTCGGAGGCGAAGCTGTCGCCGCGGTCGGTGAAGCGCTGCCGGAGCGCCTCGAAATTCTCGACGATGCCGTTGTGCACCACGGCGACGCGGCCCGAGGGGTCGAGCTGAGGGTGCGCGTTGCGGTCGGACGGCGCGCCGTGGGTGGCCCAGCGCGTGTGGCCGATGCCGGCGGCGGCGGGGGGCAACCGCCCCTCGACGCGGTTCGCGAGGTTGTCGAGCTTGCCCTCGGCGCGCGCGAGGTAGAGCTGCTGCTGCTCGTCGAAGAGCGCGATGCCCGCCGAGTCGTAGCCGCGGTACTCAAGCCGCCTGAGGCATTCGAGGAGGAGCGGCCCGGCGGGCCGCGAGCCGGTATAGCCGATGATGCCGCACATGCGCGCAGTCCTCGCGTCCGGCCCCGCCGACAGCTAGCGTAGCGCGGCTGCCCGAGCGATGGCTAGCGCCAGGTGGCGGCCCCGCGGCTACTCGGGGTGGTCGTCGTCGCGGTGGCGGGCGACGACGAGCTCGCCCTCGGAGCCTGCGCCGTAGGCGCCCCGGTACTCCTCCGGCATGAGTTCCGCGATGCGGCGCATGATCAGATCCGTGGCCACCTCGGCGCGCTCGGCCGTCGGCCGGCCCTCGTCGAGGTCGAAGGGCTCGCCGAAGACGACGCGGATCGAGAGGCTGCGCGTGAGCAGCGCGCGCAGGATCGACCGAGGCCCCTTGATGGGGGAGGTGCCCGTGATGGCGCACGGCACGATCGGGGCGCCGCCGAGCAGCGCCATGACGGCCGAGCCGGGCAGGCCCGGCGTGAGCCGGCCGTCCGGCGACCGCGTGCCCTCGGGGTGCACGAGCACGGCGCGGCCCGCCCGGAGGTGGTTGCGGCCTGCCCGCAGCGCGCCGAGGTCGCCCGAGTGCCGCCGCACGGGGAACGCGCCGTAGAGCCACACCGTCCAACCGATGAGCGGCGTCTCGAACAGCTCGCGCTTGGCGATGGGGTGCAGCCGCCGGGGCGCGGCGGCGCACACCAGGATCGGGTCGACGAGGGCTGCGTGGTTGGCGACGATCACGACCCCGCCATCGAGGGGGACGCGGTCGGCGTGCTCGATCCTGAGGCTGCCGCCGAGTCGCAGTGCGATGGGCAGCGCGATGCGGCTGAAGCCGTAGAAGAGCCTTCCCCAGAGCAGCCAGAGCCGCCTCACGGGGCGTTCGCCCGTTCGTACGCCTCGACGGCCCGGGCCACGACGCCGTCCACGTCGAGGTCGTCGGTGACGATTACGACCGCGTCGTCGGCCGCCTGCTCGGGGCGGATCGCGCGGTGGCCGGTCGAGTCGAGCTGGTCGCGGCGGTCGGTCTCCGCGCTCACGCTGCCGAGGTCGCTCGCGCGGCCCGCGGCCCGCTCCTCGGCGAGGCGGCGCGCGGCGCGCACCTCGAGCGATGCGTGCAGGAAGAGCTTGGTGCGGGCCTCCGTGAGGACGCGCGTGCCGATGTCGCGCCCCGCCATCACGATCGGGGTCCGCTCGGCGAAGGCGCGCTGACGCCGCACCAGCTCGTCGCGCACCGCCGGGACGCGCGAGATCAGCGAGACGGTCGCCTCGATCTCCGGCTCGCGCAGCCGGTCGCTCACGTCGCTGCCGGCGATGACGACGCGGGGCGTCTCCGGGTCGGGCCACCGCACGTCGAGGTCCAGCCCGCGCACGAGCGCCGCGACGGCCGCCTCGTCGTCCGGGTCGACGGGCGACTCGAGGACCGCCAGCGTGCAGGCCCGGTACATCAGGCCGGTGTCGAGGAAGCCGTAGTCGAGGCGGCGCGCCAGCGCGCGGCCGACGGCGCTCTTGCCGGAGGCGGTGGGACCGTCGATGGCGACGCTGCGCCCGATCGAGCCCGCGGGTGTGTCGGGATCCGATGCGTCGGCCGGCATTGCGCGCTCCACCGCCGCACCGCCCCTCAGTGGCCTCGCGATCATAGGAACGGCTCCTCGGCGGCGTCCACTTACGGGCCGTCGAGCCCGCACTGCGCCCGCAGCCCGGCGAGTTCGCCGCCGGTGAGCGCACGCGCCGCGCCTGGCTCCAGGGTGCCCAGCTCGAGCGGACCGAGGCGCGTGCGGACCAGGCGACGCACCGGGTGCCCGACGGCGGCCAGCATGCGCCGCACCTGACGCTTGCGCCCCTCGTGCAGCACCAGCCGCACCCACCAGCAGTCGCCGTCGGGGCGCAGCCGCTCCGCCTCGGCCGGGCTCGTCGGGCCGTCGTCGAGGTCGATGCCGGCGCGCAGCCGCGCGAGCGCCTCGTCGCCGGGGCGGCCGTCGACCAGCGCCTCGTAGGTCTTCGCCACCTCGAAGCGCGGGTGCGCGACGCGGTGCGCCAGCTCGCCGTCCGTGGTGAGCAGCAGCAGCCCCTCGCTGTCGCGGTCGAGGCGGCCGACGTGGCGGAGGCCGGCCGGAACGTCGCCCAGCAGGTCGAAGACCGTGGGTCGCCCTCGATGGTCCGAGGCGGCGACGATGACGTCGGGCGGCTTGTGCAGCATCAGCGTGAGCGCGGCCTGCTCGTCGTCGAGCGGCGTGCCGTCGACGGTGATGCGCGCGGAGGGGGCGGCGCGCTGGCCAATGGTCGCGGGGTGGCCGTCGACGCGGACGCGGCCGGCGCGGATCAGCTCCTCGGCCTTGCGGCGGCTGCCGTAGCCGCGTCGCGCGAGGATCTTCTGGAGGCGTTCGCCAGGGTCGCCGGAGTCGGTATCGGTGGGCACGCGTTGCCCGCCTAGCGGCGGCGCATCCGCTCGATGACGATCCACTCGGTGATGTCGACGCGCGTGGCCGGACCGGTGCGGCCCATGCGGCCGACGAACCGCTCGATGACGCCGCCGAGGCTCGCCCGCAGCGCCTGCTCCGCCGCCAGTGCGACGACGGCCACGGCCACCGAGCGCGCGACCACCGGCAGCGCCGACTCGGCGGCGGCGACCAGCGCGCGCGACCCGACGACGGTGAGGGCGCGGGTGCGCACCGCCCACGGCAGCGGCAGCCGCTGCTCGATGCGTGCGAGCGCGCGCTCACGGGGCACGGGGCCGCCGGGTCGTGGCGTGGAGTCCGGCACGCGGTCCTCGTCTCGGGGAGTGCCGACAGCCTAACGGGTACGGGCGGGGCGCGGCCAGTCGCGCCCGCGTTCAGCGGGCGGCGAGCTGCGCCTCGACGCGATCGGTCACGTCGGCCGGGGGTGCGGGGCGGCCTGTGGCGTCGACGACGCGCGCGCCCGCGACGCGGAGCGCGCCGCTGGCGAACTCGGCGATCGCCGCGGCGAGCAAGGGCGCCTCGCGCTCGACGCCGCGCGCGCGGATCGCCGCGAACAGCGGTGTGGCGTCCAGGGTTGCGTCGTCGAGGTCGCCGGGGGGGCCGGGAAGCGCCTCGCGGAGCGCTTCGAGCGCAGGGTCGCGCAGCGGGTAGCGGCAGTAGGCGACCGCCGGGCCCTCGTCCACCTCGGGGATGGCGAGGTGGACCATCACCCCGCTCTCGTCGGCGCCCTCGCGGATGAGCTCGCGGATCACGGCCTGCCAGACGCCCGCCGGGCCGTCAGGCAAGGCGGGGTGGAGGTTGAGCAGCGCGTGCCGCGTTACCAGCTCGCGCTCCACGATCAGCATGTAGCCGGCGAGCACGCCGAGGTCGAACGAGTGCTCCTCGATCGCCTCGGCGACGCGGCGGTCGTACGCGAGCCGCCACTCGGGCAGCGGCGCGTCGGGACGCGAGCGCTCGCCGCCGACGGACCGCCGGAACGCGACCGACGAGCAGCTCACGAGCGGGATGCCCGCGCCCTCGACGAGGTCGAAGAACGAGTCGGTCGCCTCGGACTCGCCGCGCTCGCGGTTCGAGAAGACGAACGCGAACTCGGCGTCGAGGTCGCCCTCGCGGACGGCGCGCTCAACGTACTCGAACATCCCGCGCGAGCCGGGGCCGCGCGCTGTCGTGAACCAGCCGATGCGGAGTGTCACAGCAGCGAGCTTTGCGTCGCCTCGTCGTAGGCCTCGCGCAGCCGCTCGACGCGCTGCGAGGCGTCGGCGAGCATCCGCTGGCAGCGCTCGGCGATGCGCATCCCCTCGGCGTAGAGCTCGACGGAGCGTTCGAGGGGCAGGTCGCCGGCCTCGAGTTGCGCCGTGATCGCCTCCAGCCTCGCGAAGAGCGCCTCGAACGAGTCGTCGCCGTCGCCTGCGGCTGCTTCGGGCGTGGCGTCTGGCATCGAGGCTCCTCGTTGCGTTCTTAGCCGGTGATGCGCGCGGAGCGCGTGCCGTCGCGCAGCCGCAACTGTACCGCGTCGTCCGGCCGCAGCGCCGCCGCTGATGTCACCACCGAGCCGTCCTCGCGCGTCACGACCGCGTAGCCGCGGTCGAGCGTGGCGAGGGGCGAGAGCGCGGCAAGGCGGCCGCCGAGGGCGCCCGTGCGCTCGCCCGCGCGCGCGATGGCGAGCTCGAGCGCGCGCCCGCCCGCGGCGGCGCGCTCCTCGATGCGGCGCGACGCTGCCGCCAGGTCCGGGAGCCCTGCCGCAAGCGCCGTGGCGGAGCGCTCGGTGCGGGTGGTCGCGGCGTCGAGGCGGCGGCTCATCGCCGTGTCGGCGTGGCGGGCGAGGACGCCGACGCGCTGCGAGACCTCGGCGCGGTCGGGCGCGACGAGCTCGGCCGCGGCCGACGGCGTGGGCGCGCGCACGTCGGCGACGAGGTCGGCGAGCGTGGTGTCGGTCTCGTGGCCGACGGCGGAGATGACGGGGACGGGCGAGGCGTAGATGGCGCGGCTCACCGGCTCCTCGTTGAACGGCCACAGGTCCTCGGCCGCTCCGCCCCCGCGCGCGAGGATGATCGCGTCGAGGTGCTCCTCGCCGAGTCGCCGCAGCGCGTCGGCGATGAGCCCCGAGGCGCCCTCGCCCTGCACGCGCGCGGGGGCGACGACCAGGCGCGCGAGGGGCCAGCGACGGCCAAGCACATCGGTCACGTCGTGGAGCACCGCGCCGGTCGGCGAGGTCACGAGGCCGACGCGCTGCGGGAAGGCGGGCAGCGGCCGCTTGCGTTCGGGCGCGAGCAGCCCCTCCTCCTCGAACTTCGCGCGCAGGCGCTCGAACTCCGCCGCCAGCGCGCCGACACCCTCCGGCTGCACGAAGTCGACGATGAACGAGAGGTCGCCGCGCTGCTCGTAGAGTGAGAGCGAGCCGTAGACGACCACCGAGATGCCCTCGGCGATGCGCTGCCCCTGGCCGACATTGCGGCTGCGGAACAGCACGCAGCGCAGCGCGGCGCCGCCGTCGCCGAGCGTGAAGTAGACGTGGCCCGAGGAGGCGCGGGTGAGGTTCGAGACCTCGCCCGAGATCCAGATGTCGGAGAGGTGGCGGTTGGCCTCGATCAGCTCCCGCAGGTAGCGGGTGACCTGGCGGACCGGGTAGACCTCGGGCGGCATCGTGCTCGCCTCCGGCGGCCGACCTAGCGGGTCGAGGTCCGCTCGATGTACGTCCCGGTCGAGGTCGAAACCTTGATGGTGTCGCCGGGGTTGATGAACAGCGGCACGTCGACGACGAGGCCCGTCTCGAGCGTCGCGGGCTTCGTCGCGCCGGTGGCGGTGTCGCCCTTCACGCCGGGGTCGGACTGCACGATCTCGAGGTTCACCGCGGCGGCAAGCTCGATGCCGAGCGCCTCCTCGCCGTAGAGCTGGACCTGCACCAGGTCGCCCTCCTTGAGATACGGCAGGGCACCCTCGATGGCGTCGTGCGGGACCGCGATCTGGTCGTAGGTCTCGGTGTTCATGAACGTGTAGCTGTCGCCGTCGGCGTAGAGGTACTGCATCTCGCGGCGCTCGACGCGGGCAGCGGTCAGCTTCTCGCCGGCGTTGAAGGTGCGCTCGATGATGTGGCCGCCGCGCAGGTCGCGCATCTTGACGCGGTAGACGGCGGACTTCTTCGTCTTGACGTGGTGGACGTCGACGACCTGGTAGAGCGAGCCGTCGACTTCCACCGACACGCCGCGCTTGATGTCTCCGGTACCGATCACGAGCCACCCCCGACTTCCAGGTCCAGCTTCGCGGCGCGCGAGATTACGCGCAGCCTGCCGTCCTCCATCACGCACTGATCCTCGATGCGCACGCCCCCCCACCCCGGAATGTAGACCCCCGGCTCGACGGTGACGACCTGCCCGTCGGCGAGCAGGTCCTCCGAGTCCGCCGACAGCCGCGGCGCCTCGTGAATGTCGAGGCCGACGCCGTGGCCGAGCCCGTGCGTGAAGCGGTCGCCGTAGCCGGCCTCGGCCAGCACCGTAGCAGCGATCGCGTGCGCCTGTCCGCCCGTCATCCCCGCCTCGATGCGCTCCTCGGCCATCTCCTGCGCCGCGAGGACGGCGTCGTAAACGCGCGGGAACGCCTCGTCCGGCTCACCCACGCACACCGTGCGCGTGAGGTCGGACCGATACCCGCCGACGATGACGCCGAGGTCCATCACCACGGGCTGTCCCGCCGCGATGGCGGCGTCGCTCGGGCGGTGGTGCGCCATCGCGCCGTTGGGACCGGCGGCGATGATCGTCTCGAACGCCATGCCGTCCGCGCCGTGCTCGTAGGCGTGACGCTGTGCCTCCCACGCCACCTCGCGCTCGGTCACACCGTCCCGCAGGCACGAGGCGGCGTGCGCCCAGACCTCGTCGCCGAGGTACACGGCCACGGTCAACGCCTCGACCTCGGCGGCGTCCTTGATCGCGCGCAGCGGCTCGACGGCGCCTGGAGCCGGGACCAGCCGCGGGCGGTCGCCCGCCGGGAGCCCCTCGATCGCCCCGACCCACTCCATGTGCTCGGCGACTGTCAGGCCGCCGGGCTCGAATCCGAGCCGCGCGCCCCCGAGGCCGTCAAGGAGCGGGGCGACGAAGCTCGCGACGCTGCGCAGCGGCGCGGGGACCAACTCGAACTCCGGCGACTGGCGCTGCGCCTGCTCGTGGTAGCGGCCGTCGGTCGCGATGCGCGCGCGCCGCGCGTCGACGACGAGCACGCCCGCCGACCCGGTGAACCCGGAGAGCCAGCGCCGGTTCGACGGCGCGCTCACGAGCAGCGCGTCCACGTCGAGCGCGTCGAGGCGTTCGCGGAGCCGCGCGAGGCGTGCGCCGGTGCCGGTCGCCTCGGTCACGGGCGCTACTCCAGCTCGCTCAGCCGGCTGTGCAGGAGGTCGAGCGCGGCGAGGTAGCCGCGGTACCCGAAGCCGCTCACCTGGCCCCACACCACGGGGGAAATGAGCGAGGTGTGGCGGACCGCCTCGCGCGCGTGGACGTTGCTGAGGTGCACCTCGACCGTCGGGACCTGGATCGCGGCGATCGCGTCGGCGATGGCGAGCGAGGTGTGGGTGTACGCGGCGGCGTTGATGACCACGCCGTCCCAGTCGCGGTGCGCGTGCAGGGCGTCGACGAGGGCGCCCTCGGAGTTCGACTGCACGCACGCGATCTCGATGCCGAGTTCCTCGGCGCGGCCCTCGCAGAGCAGCTCGATGTCGCGCAGGGTCTCGCGGCCGTAGATCTCCGGCTCGCGCTGCCCGAGGAGGTTCAGGTTCGGCCCGTTCAGGATCAGGATGCGCATGGGGCTCCCCGGTAACGCCGTGCGTTCAGTCCGCCTCGCGCTCGCGCTCCACCTCTCGCGAGCGTTCGAGCGCCGTCGAGACGAGCGCGTGCTGCCGCGCGCTCGTGACCGCCGTGTAGATCTGCGTCGTGTCGGCGGAGGCGTGCCCGAGCAGCTGCTGCACGATGCGCAAGTCTGCCTCGCGTTCCAGCATATGCGTCGCGAAGCTGTGACGCAGCCGGTGGGGGTGGACGCGCTGGCGGATGGCGGCAGCCACCCCCGCGTCACGCACGATGCGCTGCACCGACCGCGTCGAGAGCCGCCCGCCGGAGCGGTTGAGGAACAGCGCCTCCGCGGCGCCGCGCGCCATCAGCGGCCGGCCTTCGTCGAGCCACGCCCGGAGCGCGTCGCGCGCCGGTAGCCCGAACAGCGCAACGCGCGGGCGGTCGCCCTTGCCCATCACCGAGACCTGCCGGTTGGTGAGGTCGAGGTCGCCGCTGTCGAGCGATGCGACCTCGCTGACGCGCAGCCCCGCGCCGTAGAGCAGCTCGAGGAGCGCCGTGTCCCGCAGCGCCCGCGCGCGGTCGGCGTCCGAGTCGGCCTCGTCGCCCTCGGGGGCGCGCATGAGCGCCTCGGTCTCGTCCTCGGTGAGGAAGTGCGGGAGGCGCTTGGGGGCCTTCGGGTAGCGCAGGCGCAGGATCGAGTCGCCGGGCCTGGCCGCCGGCAGGCGGCCGTCGTTGTCCAGCCAGCCGTAGAACGTGCGGATCGTCGACGCGATGCGCTTCACCGAAGCCGGGGCGCGCTCCTGTTCGATGCGCAGCACGCCGAGGTACTCCCGCGCCAGCTCGCGCCCGGCCTCGTCGAACGCCACGTCGCGGCCGGCGAGGAAGTGGAGGAAGCCTTCGAGGTCGTTGCGGTAGTTGCGCACCGTGTGCGCGGAGCGCCGCCGCACCGCCTCGAGGTAGTGCAGGTAGTCGCCGAGCGCCCGCGTTGCGCGCTCGTCCAACTCGGTCCGTGAGTCCGTGTGTGCCCGGGACATGGGCGTTCCACCCATCCCCCCGCCGGGGTCGAGCGTAGCACGCGGGCGGACGATGGGCGCGCGTCAGGCCGAGCGGCGTCGGCTCCCGCGTCCGCGCGTCGAGCGCGACCGGCCGCCCGATCCACCGCGCGACCGGCCGCGGGCGGGCTTTGGCGCGCGCGGGTCCTTGCCCTGCTCGCGCAGCTTCGCCTCGCGTGCGGCGATCAGGTCCACCGCCTCGTCGAGCGTCACGGTCGAGGGGTCGCGGCCGCGCGGCAGCGAGGCGTTCACGGTGCCGTCCGTCACGTACGGCCCCCAGCGCCCGTTCCGCACCTCGATCGGCGCGGCGCTGTCGGGGTGTTTGCCGAGCGTCGCGAGGGCGGCCTGCGCGGCGCGCCCGCGCCGCTTCGGCGCGTTGAGCAGCGCGACCGCCTCGTCGAGGTCGACGCCGCGCATGTGCTCGTGGTCGTTGAGGCTGCGCGTTTCCTTGCCCGCCTTCACGTACGGGCCGTACGGGCCGTCTTGGACCACGATCTCGTCGCCGGACTCCGGGTGCGCGCCGAGCACGCGCGGATACGAGAGCAACTCGGTCGCCTGCTCGGGCGTGAGCGCCTCGATGGTCATGCCGGGCCAGAGGCTGGCGCGCTTCGGCTTGCCCTTGTCGTCGTCGTTCTCGCCGACCTGCACGTACGGGCCGTTGGGGCCGGACTTCACGTATACCGGCCGCCCGCTCGCCTCGTCCTGCATCACGACTCGGTCACCGAGGGCCGCCTCGGCCAGCATCGCGAGCGCGTGGTCGAGCGTCAGCTCGTCGGGCGGCAGGTCGTCGGGGAGCGAGGCGCGCGTGCCGTCGTCGCCGCGCTGCACGTAGGCGCCGTAACGCCCGACGCGCGCCACCACCGTGTTCCCCTCGGCGTCCTCGCCGAGCGGGATCGAGGAGATCGCGCGTGCGTCGGTCTCCTCCAGCGCCGACTCGATGAGCTGCACGAGCCCGCCGTCGCCCGGGTCGATCGAGGGCATCTCGTCGTTGCCGAAGTAGAAGCGTCGCAGCCACGGCTGCGCCTCCATGTCGCCCTCGGCGACGCGGTCGAGATCACCCTCCATGCGCGCGGTGAAGTCGAAGTCGACGTGGTTGGGGAAGTGCTGCTCCAGCAGGTTCACGACGGCGAACGCGGTCAGCGTCGGAGTCAGCGCGGTGCCGTTCTTCCAGACGTAGTCGCGCTCCTGCACCTTCTGGAGGATCGTCGCGTAGGTCGAGGGGCGGCCGATGCCGCGCTGCTCCAACTCGCGCACCAGGCTCGCCTCGGTGTAGCGGGCGGGCGGCCGGGTCTCGTGGCCCTCGGCCTCGGCGGAGACGCCGCGCAGCACCTGGCCCTCGCGTAGCGGCGGCAGGATGCGCTCCTGGTCCTCGAGCTCGGCGTCGGGGTCGTCGGAGCCCTCGACGTAGGCGCGGAGGAAGCCGGGGAACGTGATCACCTTGCCGGAGACGGAGAAGGCGGCCTTGCCCTCCGCGCCCGCGTCGGCCTCCAGGCGCGCGTTGGTGCGCAGCCCCTGCGCGTCCTTCATCTGCGAGGCGACCGTGCGCTTCCAGATCAGGTCGTAGAGCCTGTGCTCGTCCGTGTTCAGCTCGCGGCGCAGGCTGTCCGGCGTGCGGAAGATGTCACCGGCTGGCCGGATCGCCTCGTGCGCCTCCTGCGCGCCCTTCGCACGGGCCCGGTAGAAGCGAGGCTTGTCCGGGACGTACTCGGGGCCGTAGAGGTCGCTGGCCTGGCGGCGCGCGGCGTTCAGCGCCTGGTGGGACAGGTTCGTCGAGTCCGTCCGCATGTAGGTGATGTAGCCGTTCTGGTAGAGGTTCTGCGCCACGCCCATCGTGCGCTGCGCGGTGAAGCGCAGCTTGCGCGCCGCCTCCTGCTGCAGGCTTGAGGTGATGAACGGCGCGGGTGGCCGCTGCGTGTAGGGCCGCTCGTTGACCTCGGCGACTCGGTAGTCGGCCTCGGCCACGGCGCCCGCGACGGCCGTCGCGCGCTCCTCGCCGAGCTGCACGACGTTGCCGCGCGCGGAGAGCTGCCCCGTCGCGGCGTCGAAGTCCCGCCCGGTGGCGACGCGGGCGCCGTCGAGCTCGACGAGGCGTGCGGCGAACGGCTCCGGCGGAGCGGCGTCCTCGGTGCTGCGGACCAGCGAGCGCACGTCCCAGAACGAGGAGCTGACGAAGCGCATGCGCTCGCGCTCGCGCTCGACGATCAGCCGGATGGCGACGGACTGGACGCGCCCGGCGGAGAGCCGGGGACGGACCTTCTTCCACAGCACGGGGGAGACCTCGTAGCCGTAGAGGTAGTCGAGGACGCGGCGCGCCTCCTGCGCGGAGACGAGGTCGTCGTCGATCTCGCGCGGGTGTTCGAGGGCTTCCTGGATGGCCTGCTCGGTGATCTCGTGGAAGACCATGCGGCGCACGGGGACGCGCGGCTTCAGCACCTCCTTGAGGTGCCAGGCGATCGCCTCACCCTCGCGGTCCTCGTCCGTCG
Source organism: Chloroflexota bacterium (assembly GCA_009840945.1). Lineage (GTDB taxonomy): Bacteria > Chloroflexota > Dehalococcoidia > UBA2979 > UBA2979 > VXMT01. The sequence goes on from VXMU01000094.1 coordinate 41,704, forward strand.
CGAGGTAGATCTCGCTGGCGTCGCGCGAGAGCTTGCGGAGCTTGGTGACCTGCTGCCGCTTGTCGGCCGGGATGATGTAGAGCGGCTCGAAGTCGCTCTCCACTCCGGCGGCGAGGCGGAACCACGGCTGGTTGCGCTCCTTGGCCAGCGCCTTCACGTCGGCGGGCGCCTGCGCCGCGCGCTCCGGCAGGTCGCGGATGTGGCCGATCGAGGACTCGACGACCCACTCCGAGCCGGTGTCGGCGCGGTTCAGGAAGCGCTCGATGGTGCGTGCCTTCGCCGGCGACTCGACGATGACGAGGCGCGATCCCTCGCCGTTGCGAGTGCGCCCGGTGGCTGCATCAGTGGTCAACGCAGTTCGCTCTCCTCGGCCGGTTCGGCGGCCGGTTCCGCCCCCGCATCGGGGTCATATGGCGCGGGCAACTCGCGGACTCGCACGTAGTGCATGCCGCCGACGTCGCGCACCAGACCCTTCAATTCCAGCAAGGCGAGCGTAGCCGACACCTCGGCTGCCGCCAAACCCGCCCCCCGCGCGACCTCGTCGATGTGCCTCGGTTCGCGGGTCAGGGCATCCATCAGCGACTGCTCCCCGGGGGTGGTCGCGGGGGCCGCCCGGCCGAAGTCCATCTGCGCCCCGATCATCGTCAGGTTGAGCGCTTCGAGGACGTCCTCGACGCCCGTGACCGGCGTCGCGCCGTCGCGTAGCAGCGACAGCGGCCCGCGCGACTGCGGCGAGAAGATCGAGCCGGGGACGGCGAAGACCTCGCGGTTCTGCTCGCCGGCGAGGCGCGCGGTGATCATCGCGCCGCTCTTCACGTCGCCCTCCACGATGAGCGTGCCGAGCGACAGTCCCGACATAATCCGATTGCGTCGAGGGAAGAACTCGGCGCGCGGCTTCGTGCCGAGCGGGTAGTCGGTGATCAGCGCGCCGCGCTCGGCCACCTCGGCGGCGAGGCCGCGGTTCTCGGGCGGGTAGATGGTGTCGAGCCCGTTCGCGAGCACCGCGACCGTGCGCCCGCCCGCATCGAGGGCGGCGCGGTGCGCGATGGTGTCGACGCCGCGCGCGAGGCCGGACACCACGGTCACGCCGTGTACGGCGAGGCCACGTGCAAGCTCATCGGCGGCCTGCCGGCCGTAGGCGGTGGCGCGCCGCGTGCCGACGACGGAGACGGACCAGTCGTCCTGCGGCTCCCAGGAGCCGCGGATGTAGATGACGGGCGGTGCGTCGTCGATCTCACGGAGCCGCGCCGGGTAGGCGGGATGCGGGCGGTGCAGGGCGCGCACCCCGGCCTCCGTCAGGCGCTCGTACTCCGCGCGCACGTCGATGTCCGGGCGGCGCCGCATAACCTCCTCGGCGGTGCGGGCGTCGAGCCCGGCGGCCACCAGCTCCTCGGTCCCGGCGAGCCAGGCCTCCTCCATGGAGTCGAAGGCGGCTTCGAGGAGCGCGAAGCGCGCGGCGCCGAGGCGGCTGATGCGATGCAGGCCGACCCAGTACGGAAGATCATTTGTTCGTACGTCGTCCACGGGCACAAGCGTAGCAGGCGCAGGCAAGAAGGCAAGTGGGGGCGGCCGGACATGGCCGTGGGAGTATCAGACCGCGGCGGCCTCGCTGGCCGCGTTGACGGTCGATATCCGCACGCGGCGGATGCGGCGGCCCTGCACGGACAGCACCTGCAGCGCCAGCCCGTGTTCGTCGCTTTCGACCTGGTCGCCCGGGGTGGCGAGCCGCCCGAGGAGCGAGAAGACGAGGCCGCCGACCGTGTCGAAGTCCTCGTTCTCGATCTCCGTGCCGAACATCTCGTTGAGGTCGTCGATCGCCAGCCTCGCGTCGACGATGGCCTCGTCGGCGGAGACCCGCTCGACCTCGACTTCGTCGGTGTCGTACTCGTCGACGATCTCGCCGACGATCTCCTCGAGCACGTCCTCGACGGTGACGAGGCCTGCGGTGCCGCCGTACTCGTCGACGACGATGGCGACGTGGGTCTGGTCGCGGCGCAGGTCCGCGAGGAGCTGGTCGGCGCGCTTCGTCTCGGGCACGAAGTAGGGCGGACGCGCGATGTCCTCCAGGCTGGGCGTCGCCGCGCCGGTCTGCAGGTAGGCGAGCAAGTCCTTCGCGTAGATCACGCCGACGATGCGGTCGATGGACTCCTCGTAGAGGGGGATGCGGCTGAAGCCGGAGCTGATGATCAGCTTCATCACGTCGCCGATCGAGGCCCCCACGGAGACGGCGACGATGTCGATGCGCGGCGACATCACCTCGCGCACGGTCTGGTCCGACATGTCGAGGATGCCGCGCATCATGCGCCGCTCCTCGGAGAGCGACTCCTGCGCTTCCGGGTCGGCGGGGGCCTCGAGGACGCCGAGCAGCTCGCTGGCCGGGTCCTCGTCGGCGATCTCCGGGCTCCGGCCGACGAGCCGGAGGAGGCCCCGCGAGGGCGCGCTGAGGAGCCACGCGAGGGGTTCGAGGGCGAGGTGCAGGACGGCGATGATGCTCGCAAGGCGCAGCCCGGTCGTCTCCGGGCTGACGAGCGCGATCGCGCGCGCGTTCTCGCGCAGCACGCCGGCCACGATCAGCACGGCGAGGCCGGCCAGCACTGCCGCGGCAACACCGACCTCGCGGCCGTTGAGGAACAGCACCGTGAGGCCGAGCGTCAGCGCGACGGTCGCGAACGTGGCCGCCGCGCTGAGCGCGCGCAGCAGGCGCTGCCGCTGGCGGATGTAGCTGTCGAGGAGTCCGGCGACGCCGTTGCCCGCGTGGGCGCGCGTGCGCCTGCGGCTGATGGCCGTCACGCCCGCCTCGGCCGCCGAGACGAGCAGGAGCATGCCGCCGGCGGCGACGGCAATGACGAGGCCGATGATTGCGTCGGTACTCAAACCTGCAGGACCGCCGGGCGGCCCTATGGCTCCTCTCGCTGTCGCAGTTCGTTGCTCTCGCCCTCGGCCTCGCGGATGCGGGCCGGGGCGCCGATGACCTGTGCGCCGTCCGGGACGTCGTGCGTCACAACGGCGCCGGCGGCGGTGCGGGCGCCCGCGCCGACGCGGACCGGCGCGATCATCATCGTGTCGCTGCCGATGAACGCGCCGTCGCCGATCTCGGTGCGGTGCTTCGACGTGCCGTCGTAGTTGGCGGTGATCGCGCCCGCGCCGATGTTCACGTCCTCGCCCACGTCGGCGTCGCCCGTGTACGAGAAGTGCCCGATCTGCGTGCGTGCGCCAATGCGCGACGCCTTCACCTCGGCGTACGTCCCGAGGTGCACGTCCGCCTCGATCACCGAGCCGGGCCGCACGCGGCAGTACGCGCCGATGTCCACGCCGTCGGCGACCGTCGAGCCCTCGAGGGTCGAGCCGCCGATGGTGCAGCGGTCGCCGACGCGCATGTCGCGCAGCACGGCGTTCGGGCCGATCTCGCACTCGCGGCCGACGACGGTGTCGCCCATGAGGTGCGTGCCGGGCAGCAGCGTGGTGTCCTCGCCGACCTCTACACCGGCGTCGACATAAATCGTCTCGGGGCCCACGAGCGTGACGCCGTTCGCCATCAGCGAAGCGCGGATTCGGTCGCGCATGGCCGTGTCGGCCGCTGCGAGCTCGGCGCGCGTGTTGACCTGCTGCGCCTCGGTCTCGTCGCCGAGGCGCTGCGCGTGGACGCGGCACCCCGAGTCGACGGCGCTACGGACGGCGTCGGTGAGGTAGACCTCGCCGTTCGGTGCGGGCGGCAGCGCCGCGAGGGTGCCCCAGAGCCAGGCGGCCTCGGCGGTGTAGACGCCCGCGTTGACCTCGCCAATGGCGCGCGTCTGCTCGTCGGTGTCGGACTCCTCGACGATGCCCGCCACCCGCTCGCCCCCCGCGTCGCGGACGACGCGCCCGTAGCCGGTGGGGTCGTCGACCTCGACGGTCAGGAAGGAGAGCGCGGCCCGCTCGGCGCAGTGCGCTTCGGCGAGCGCGGCGAGGGTGTCCGCTTTCAGCAGCGGCAGGTCGCCGTTCACGATGAGCACGCGCTCGGCGTCGCCTGCGGCGTCACGAGCGGCGAGCACGGCGTGGCCCGTGCCGAGCGGCGCATCCTGCACAGCGACGGTGGCGTGTGGGCTGGCTGCCCCGGCTACCCCGTTGTCGGCGTTGGCCGCGACGACCACGCGGCGGTCGAAGCCCGCCGCGGCGAGGGCGTCGAGGACCAGGTGGAGCATCGGGCGGCCGGCGACGGGGTGGAGCACCTTCGGGGTGCGGGAGCGCATGCGCGTCCCGCGCCCGGCGGCGAGCACGATCGCGGTCCAGCCGTCGGCGGACCGGTCGGGCGTGGACTCATTGGCGCGCACGTTCGTCGTGTGCGCCGGCCTGTGCCGGCTGGGCGAAGGAGGGTGGTCGCTTTCCGCGGACGGCTGAGCGTCGGATGTGTCGATCGTGGTGCTCCACGGCGCGGCCCGCCGGGCATCAGCCCAGGCGGCGCGTGTGCAGAGACTCGAAAATTGACCCCCTGCCAAGCCTCATTCTACACTCGCCCTCGGCCCTGTCTCCACTGGAAGACCCCTCGATCCACAGCGGCCAGACTCCGCAGCAAGGGCATCAGGTTGACCGTCGAAGAACTGCGCGCGGCGTTCCTCCAGTACTTCGAGGAGCGTCGGCACCGCCGCATCCCGTCCTCCTCGTTGATCCCGTACGGGGACCCGTCGCTGCTCTTCACGTCCGCCGGGATGGTGCAGTTCAAGCCGTACTTCCTCGGCCTGGAGCAGCCCCCGGCGAACCGCCTGACCTCCGTCCAGAAGTGCTTCCGCGCCACGGACATCGAGGAGGTCGGGGACGACTCGCACCTCACGTTCTTCGAGATGCTCGGCAACTTCTCGCTCGGCGACTACTTCAAGGCAGACGCCATCGACTCGGCGTGGGACTTCCTGACCGGGGTGCTCGGCATCGACCCGGACCGCCTGTGGATCACCGTCTATACCGATGACGACGAGGCGCACGACCTGTGGCTGGAGCAGGGCGTCCCGGCGGAGCGCATCCTGCGCTACGGCTCCGAGCAGGGGAACTTCTGGTACTCCGGCGAGACAGGCCCCTGCGGGCCGTGTTCCGAGCTGCACTACTACTTCGGCGACGACGCCGACGCCGAGCCGAAGCTGCCCGACGGGCAGGTGGACCTCGACTCCGGGAACTTCCTCGAGATCTGGAACCTCGTCTTCATGGCGTTCGACCTCAAGCCGGACGGCACGATGGAGCCGTTGCCCGCGCAGAACATCGACACCGGCGCGGGCCTCGAGCGCGTCGCGTGGGTGCTCCAGGACGCGGGCTCGGCCTACGAGACCGACCAGCTCCGCGGCATCCTCGCCGCCGCCGAGGAGGCGACCGGCCGCTCCTACGACCCCGATGACGCACCCGACGAGGCGCGCGCGCTGCGCGTCATCACCGAGCACACCCGCGCCGCCGCGTTCCTGATCGAGGACGGCGTGCTCCCGGGCAACGAGGGGCGCGGCTACGTGCTGCGCCGCGTGCTGCGGCGCGCCGTCTACTTCGGCCACATGCTGGGCGTGCGCGACGCGTTCCTCGGCGGCGTGGTCGACGCGGCGATCGCGGCGTCGAGGACGGCGCACCCCGCGCTCGAGGAGCACCACGACTTCATCGCCGGGGTGATCGCGGAAGAGGAGCGGCGCTTCCAGGGCACGCTCGCGCGCGGCCTCGAGCTGCTGGAGCAAGTCATCGACCGCGAGGCGGCGAGCCGCCGCGTGCCCGGCCGCGACATGTTCGTCCTCTACGACACCCACGGCCTCCCGCCCGAGCTCACGGTCGAGGTCGCCGCGGCCCGTGGCTACGAGGTCGACCAGGCGGGCTTCGACGCCGAGATGGAGGCGCAGCGCGAGCGCTCCAAGGGCGAGGGCACCTTCGGGGTCTACGGCGATGAGGATGCGGGCCGCTACGCCGAGCTGGGCATCTCCAGCGAGTTCGTCGGCTACGACGCCCTCGTGGCCGAGTCCGTCGTCGCCGCGATCGTGGCGGACGAGGCGGCCGTCGAGCGGCTCGAGGCGGGACAGGGCGGCGAGGTGGTGCTGCCGCGCACCGCGTTCTACGCGGAGAGCGGCGGGCAGGTGGGCGACCGCGGGGAGATCGTGACGCCCTCGGGGCGCTTCGTGGTCGAGGACACGCAGGAGCTGGGCGGCGCGATCGTGCATCGAGGCGAGGTCGCAGATGGCGCGATCGCCGTGGGGGAGGCCGCCGAGGCGCGGGTCGACGCCGCGTGGCGCGCCGGGTGCCGTCGCAACCACACGGGGACGCACCTGCTCCACGCGGCGCTGCGCCAGGTGCTGGGCGAGCACGTGCGGCAGGCCGGCTCGCTCGTCGCGCCGGACCGCCTGCGCTTCGACTACTCGCACCCGCAGGCGCCCTCGGCGGACGAGCTGCGCGAGGCGCAGCGCATCGTCAACGCCAAGGTGCGCGAGGACATCGCGCAGGAGACGTTCATCCTCCCGTACGAGGAGGCCATCGACCGCGGCGCGATCGCGTTCTTCGAGGACCGCTACTCCGCCGACGTGCGCATGGTCGAGTACTGCGAGGCGCGTGCGCAGGACCACGAGCACACCGCGGCATGCTTCAGCCGCGAGCTGTGCGGCGGGACGCACCTGCACTCGACGGGGGCGCTCGGCAACTTCGTGATCGTCGCCGACTCCAGTATCGGTGCCGGGCTGCGCCGCATCGAGGCGCTGAGCGGGCCGGAGGCCGAACAGTACATCGAGGAGCGCCTGGACCTCGTGACCGAGCTGTCGCAGCGCTTCAAGGCCCCGCCGGAGGAGCTTGCGGGACGCATCGACGCGCTCGAGGAGCAGCTGGCCGAGGAGCGCCGCCGGGCGCGGCAGCAGTCCGCGAGCCGCTCGCTCGGGGCGGCGGACGACCTCGCCGGGCAGGCTGAGGAGATCGCCGGGGTGAGCGTGGTGGTGGCGCGCGTGGAGGCGGAGTCGCAGGACGCCCTGCGCGGCATGGGCGACCGCCTGCGCGAGCGCCTGGACAGCGCGTTCGTCATGCTCGGCGCCGTCCTCAACGACCGCCCGGTGCTGCTCGCCCTCGCCACCGACGACGTGGCCGAGCGCGGCCTGCGGGCCGACGAGGTGGTGCAGGCGGCCGGCGCCGTCGTCGGCGGCGGCGGGGGCGGCCGCCCCGTGATGGCACAGGCCGGGGGCCCCGATGCGTCGAAGCTCGACGAAGCGCTGGACGTGGCGCGGCAGGCGGCGCGCGACAGCCTCGGCGAGGCGTAGCCGCCCGTGACCTCGCGCGAGCCGGACGACAGCGCGCGCGAAGCCGAACCCCCGGGCGCCCGCCCCGACGTGACCGGCGGGGACTCGCTGCTCGGCCGCTGGACGGCGTGGGTGCGCGGCATCCCGGGTCGGGTGCGCGACGAGTCGCGGCAGTTCGTCGCCGACTGGCGCGCATCACGGCGCGGAGACCCGACGGCCCCACCCCGGATACGGCGGCGCAGGCGGCCTCGAGGCGTCCCGCGCAGCGTGCCGTACCGGGCGGGCGCCGCGACGGTCGTCGCACGCCGGGAGGACGACGCCAGCTCGATCATCGGCCGCATCGACACCGCGAGCGAGGTCGAGGTGCTGCTGGTGGTGCCGCGCCGCGCGCGCGGGCTGCGCGAGGCGATGGCGTGGCCGCGCATCGCGGCCTTCGCGCGGCAGCGCGGGATCTCCGTCCACGTGCTCGCGAGCCGGCGCGACGTGCGGCAGCACGCGCTGAACGCGGGGCTGCGGGCCGCGCGCACCTCGACCGGCCTCCGGGAGATGCCCACGCTGCGCATACCACTCGGGCCGCGCGAGCTGACGCTGCGGCCCCCGTCGCTGACGCCGCTGCTACGGCTCGCGGCCTTCGCCGCGATCCCGGTGCTCGCGTTCGGCGCCTTCGCGTACTACGTGCCCTCGGCGGACATCTTCATCGCGCCGCCGGGCGAGCCGCTCACCACGTCCGTGCGCGTCCACATCAGCCCCGTCGGCGAGACCAGCATCGCCGAGGGCGTGGTGGGGGCGACCTCGGTGAGCGAGACGATCGTGGCGGTCGCCTCGACGGTCACGACCGGGACGACGAGCGTCGGCGACGTGCCGGCGACGGTCGAGCTGGAGTTCACGAACACCGGGACCGCCGACGTGCGGCTGCCCGTCGGCACGGCCGTCGAGGACCCGGACGAGCTCACGTTCACCACCGACGAGGCGGTCACGGTCCCCGCTGGTGAGACCGCGTACGTCGGCGCCACGGCGATCCAGGCGGGGACTGTCGGCAACGTGGAGGCCGAGACACTGCGCTTCATGATCGGCTTCCCGGCCACGCTGGCCGTCACCAACCCGGTCGCCGCCCGGGGCGGCGAGGACATCGAGGTGCCTGCCGCGGCCGCGGACGACGCGGTGCGCGTGGGCGACATCGCCGAGGACGTGCTGCGCCGGGCGGGGACGCGCGCGCTGGAGCGGATCGTCGAGGATGGCACGGTGTTCCCGGAGACCGTGACCGTCGCCATCCTGAGCCAGGAGCCCCTCGTCGAGCCCGGCGAGCCGGCCGAGGCGTTCCTGATGGAGTACACCGCGATCGTCTCCGCGGTGGTGCTACCCGACGATGCCGCCGAACGCGCCGCCGAGCAGATCCTCGTGAACGTGCTGCCGGACGGCATGGCGCTGATCCCTGGGAGCGCGGAGGTCGTCGCCGACGCCCCGACGTTCGACGGCAGCCGGCTGGTTGCGACGCTCACCGCGACGGGTCTCGCCACGGAGCTGTTCGACCCCACCACGCTGCGAGGCGTCCTGACGGGAGTGGCGCCGGCCACCGCGGCGACGCGGCTGCGCGAGCAACTCGACCTCGACGTGGAGCCGCTGATCCGCGTCCACCCCGGGTGGCTCCCGGCCATCCGGATGCCGCAGCGCGAGGACCGCATCTCCGTCGTGTTCCTCAGCGAGGAGGACCTCGCCGCCGAGATCGCGGGACTCCCGGACGACGAGGAAGACACCGGGGACGAGGACGTCGAGGATGAGTGAGCACCACGACGAGGCGATGCGCTGGCTCGGCGTGGACCCGGGCAGCGTCCGCGTGGGCCTCGCCGCGTGCGACCCCGAGGAGCGCGTCGCGGTGCCGATCGAGGTCGTCCCGGCGACGGCGGCGTTCCCGGCGATCCGGGCGATCGTGCGCCGCGAGCAGATCGGCGGGATCGTGATCGGCCTACCGCGCACCCTCGAAGGCGTCGAGGGCGCGGCGGCGCGCGCCGCCCGCAAGCTCGGCGACCGCCTCGCGCGGCTCGACCTGCCGATCGAGTACGAGGACGAGCGCCTGACGTCCGTGGCCGCCGAGCGGGGAGCGCCGCGCGGTGAGTCCGCCGACGACCTCGCGGCGGCGCTGTTGCTCCAACAGTTCATCGACCGCCGGCGCGTCCGGCGCGCGCGGAGCGGCGAGGAGGAACGATGACGCGGTTCCTGGACCCGATCCTCCTCGTCTACGCGATGCTCGCGGCATGGGCGCTCTTCGTCGTCTCTGTTGCCTCTGAGAACCTCGACGGCACGCAGGCCGTGATCGCGGTCGATGCGAGCGAGGGCGGCGGCGCGGCCGTCGCCATCAGCCCGGCAGCCGCGGAGGCCGGCGAGACCGTCGCCGTCGAGGTCCTCCCCGGGTCGGGCGCGGACGCGATCGCGACGCAGCTCTTCGCGCGCGGCGTGCTCGCCGAGACGGGTCGATTCCATACGCTGCTCGGCTACACGGGCGTCGGCGCGCAGCTGCGCTCCGGGCGCTACGAGTTCGCGCTCAACACACCGGCGCCCGAGGTCATCCGCAAGATGCGCCTTGGCCTCACGCGCGAGGTGGTGCTGGTGATCCCCGAGGGCCTGCGTGTCGAGGAGGTCGGCGAGATCGTCATCGACCTCGGGCTCGCGACCGCCGAGGAGTGGGATGAAGCCCTGGCGCTGCCGCGCCTGGAGCCGATGCTGCGCGCCCGGCCCGTGGGCGCGGACCTGACCGGCTACCTCTACCCCGCGACGTACCCCCTCGAGGAGGACACGACCGCCGAGACCCTCGTCGAGGCGATGGTCGACGCGTTCATCGAGGCCGTGAGCCCCGCCATCCGTTCCCAGATCGAGGCGCGCGGCATGACGCTGCACGAGGTGGTCACGCTCGCCTCGATCATCGAGCGGGAGGCGCTGCTGCCCGAGGAGCGCCCGCTGATCGCCTCGGTGTTCCTGAACCGGCTCGACTCCGGCATCGCGCTCTATGCCGACCCCACGGTGCAGTTCGCCATCACCGAGGGAGCCGACGAGGAGCCCGAGGACGGCTGGTGGAAGGTCGAGCTCACGATCGACGACCTCGCATACGACTCGCCGTACAACACATACCTCGTACCGGGGCTGCCGCCGGGGCCGATCGCGAACCCCGGACTCGGGGCGATCCTGGCCGTGCTGCGGCCCGCGGAGACCGACTTCTTCTACTTCGTCGCCAAGGGCGACGGATCGCACGCCTTCGCCGAGACGCTCGCCGAGCACGAGGCGAACGTCGAGCGCTACGCACGGCCGTGAGCCGCCCGGACGTCCCGTGACCTCGACCATCGCGCTGCTTGGCCATCCCGTCGCGCACTCGATCTCGCCGCCGATGCAGCAGGCGGCCCTCGACGCGCTCGGCGTCGACGCCCGCTACGAGGCGTGGGACGTCGCACCCGGCGAGGTGGCGGCGGCCGTCGAGCGCCTGCGCGGCGAGGGGGTGCTCGGCGCGAACGTGACCGTGCCGCACAAGGTCGAGCTGCTGCGGCGCGCCGACGAGGTCGACGCGCTTGCGCGGCAGGTCGGCGCCGTCAACACCATCGTCCCGCGCGACGGGCGGCTGCACGGCGCGAACACGGACGTCGCCGGCGTGCTGCGCACGCTCGCCGATGCCGGCGTCGATGTCGCCGGCGCGGAGGTGGTCCTCATCGGCGCGGGCGGAGCGGCCCGGGCGGTGGTCGTCGCGATGCGCGCCGAGGGCGCCGCGCGGCTCACGATCGCGAACCGCACCCCCGCCAACGCCGGCACCCCGCTGGGCCACCGGCGCGGCACGATGTCCGGGGGGGTGCCGCCCCCGGCCGCGGCGGCGCCGCGGCTGCGCGGGGGGTGGGAGCGCGCGC
>VXMU01000014.1 GCA_009840945.1 Chloroflexota bacterium
AGCAGCTTCATGCGGAAGACGTTGAGCGCCTGCCGGCGCACGTCCTCGGCCCCCATGTAGACGACGCACTCGAGGCCGAGCAGCGCGCAGGTCGTCGCAGTGGCGACGCCGTGCTGGCCGGCGCCAGTCTCGGCGACGATGCGGTGCTTGCCCATGCGCCGCGCGAGCAGCCCCTGCGCGAGCGCCGCGTTGATCTTGTGCGCGCCCGTGTGGGCCAGGTCCTCGCGCTTGAGGTAGATGCGAGGGGCATCCGCGCCGCCGAGGCGCTCCTCGAGGCGTCGTGCGCGGGTGAGCGCGGTGGGCCTCCCGACGTAGGTGCGGAGCAGCTCCGCGAGCTCGGCCGCGAACGCCTCGTCGGCGCGGGCTTCCTCGTACGCCGCTTCGAGTTCGGCGAGCGCGGGCATGAGCGTCTCGGGGACGTAGCGCCCGCCGAAGTCGCCGAAGTAGCCGCGTGCGTCGGGGAGCGCGGACGGGCCCGTGGTCATGGTCATGCGGCACCTCGCAGCGCGCCGTCGCGGCACGGTCAATCGATGATACGAGGGCGCGGGCTTGAGCGGCGGGCGCGCGTCGATCCGTTGCGCCGCATCCTGCATGTAGTAACATTCCGAACTGGACACACACATACGGAGTGGAGCTATCGCGATGGTACAGACTGCACACGACATCCATGAGTGCGACGAGCACGAGCATCACGGCGAGCCCGGGCACGTCCACGATGCGCACGAGTGCGACGACCATGAGCACCACGCCCATGACCACGAGGCGCACGACCACGCCGAGGGCGCGCACGACTCGCACGAGTGCGACGACCACGAGCACCACGCTCACGTCCACGAGACGCACGAGTGCGACGAGCACGAGCACCACGGCGAGCCGGGCCACGTGCACGACATGCACGAGTGCGACGAGCACGAGCACCACGCCCACATCCACGACCCGCACGAGTGCGACGACCACGAGCACCACTCGCACGCCGCGTAGCTCGTACGTCTCGTCCGCCGGGAATCACACGCAGACCGGAGCCCGTCCCGTAGCGGGACGGCGCTCCGGCTGTCATCGCACGGGCACAACTGTGTAGACTGAGCCGTCGCGGGGCCCGTACCCCGTGGGGCGGGCGCACATCGGCTCCGTCGCACACCCGCAGGAAATCCGCTCATGCCCGAGGATCGAGGTCACAGCCACGACTCGCACGCCGGGCACGACCACGACGAGCACGCCGGCCACGACCACGATGCCCACGACGAGCACGCCGGGCATGACCACGATGCGCACGACGAGCACGCCGGGCATGACCACGATGCCCACGACGAGCACGCCGGGCATGACCACGACGACCATGGCCACGACGATCACGATGACCACGCCGGACACGGCCACGGGGAACACAGCCACGCCCACGACCTGCGGGAGGCCAGTCGCAGGAACCTGCTGATCAGCCTGGTGCTGATCACGGGCTACATGTTCGCCGAGATCGTCGGCGGCATCCTCTCAGGCAGCCTCGCGCTGCTCGCCGACGCCGGTCACATGGCGACCGACGCGGGCGCCATCGGCCTGGCGCTCGGCGCGATGTGGATCTCCCAGCGCGAGGCATCGCCGGAGCGCACCTTCGGCTTCTACCGTGTCGAGGTGCTCGCGGCGATGCTCAACGTCATCGCCCTCTGGCTGATCGTGGCGTGGATCTTCTTCGAGGCGTACCACCGCTTCACCATCGAGGAGACGCACGTCGACGGTGGCCCGGTGCTGATCGTCGGCACGGGCGGCCTGATCGTGAACATCATCGCCGCGCTCATCCTGCACCGCTCCTCCGGGCACAGCCTGAACGCCGAGGGCGCGTTCCAGCACGTCCTCGCGGACCTCCTCGGCTCGGTCGGCGTCATCGTCGCGGCGGTCCTGATCCTGGCGTTCGAGTGGCACCTGGCCGACCCGATCATCAGCATGATCATCGGCGTGCTTATCCTCGTCGCCTCGCGCGGCCTGCTCCTCCAGGTGTTCCACGTCCTCATCGAGGGCACCCCGGAGCACATCGACGTCTACGAGCTGTGCAACGACATCGAGGAGGTCGAGGGCGTCACGCTCATCCACGACGTCCATGTCTGGACGATCACGTCCCAGAGCGAGTCGTTCAGCGCCCACGTGCTCATCGACCCCTCCCACGAGGGCGACGTGGACGTGATGATCACCGAGATGCAGGACATCGCCCACAACCGCTACGGCATCGAGCACGTGACCATCCAGGTGGAGTCCACACTGGACGGCTGCACCGAGGACCACCACGTCGGGCACCTCATGCACCGCTCGGCCGCGGAGCGGGAGCACCGGAGCCTGCTCGCACTCTTCGAGCGCTAGCTCCCCCACTCAACGGCACGCACCACAGGACGGCACCGGGAGGCGCCGTTCGCGATTGGTCGTGATGCCCCGGGGTCAGGCTTCGTCGTGTCGTTGTCACCGCCCTGCTGATCCCCGCCTCCGTCCCGGGTATGGGGCGTCCGTTTGACACGTCCGTAAACGGGTCCGTACCATCGGCGTCGCGCTATTGATACTACGTATCAGTCATGAGAGGACTGCACCCCATGGTGAGAGGAATCAGGCGGACGCTCCTCGGCGGGCTCCTGGCGGCGGCCGCGATCGCGCTCGTGGCCGCCTGTGAAGACGGATCGGATCCCGCGGAGCCGCCGGAGCAGGCAGCGACGGCCACGGAGCAGGCCGCGACCGCCACCCCTCCGGCTCCGACCGCTACGCAGCAGGCAACGCCAACGCCCACGACCGCCCCCGCCGCGGCCGACCAGGGGGACGACCACGACGATGGCGACGACCACGACGATGGCGACGACCATGACCATGGCGACGACCACGGCGATGAGGATGACGGCCACGACGACGGGACGACCGTGGGGCGCCTGCTCGTCGCGGACGCGGCAGCAGCGCACCTCTCCGTCATCGACCTCGGCACGGACGAAGTCGACAGCGGAGCGTTCGAGGTCGCCGCGCCCGGCGCGACCGTGTACGCCAGTCCCACCCACCGCTACGCCATCGTCCTGTCCCGCGGGCCGGAGCAGGGCGACGACCGCATCCACGTCTTCGACGGGGGCGTCTTCCTCGTCGAGCACGGCGACCACTACGACCTGGTCCGGCGGCCGGTCTCACGCCACGCGCTGGAGATCGCCGAAGAATGGCCGGTCCACTACGTCAACAGCCACGGCTGGACCGCGATCTTCGCCGACACCAACGGCCACGTGGTCCTGATCAACGAGCACGACCTGGCCGGCTCGGACGGCGACTACGAACCGATCGTGCTCGAGGCCGGGTACCAGCACGGCGCGGCGCTCGTCATTGCCGAGGACCACGTCATCCTCAGCAGCAACAACCCGGCCTGCACCGAGTTCATCCCGGGCACATGGGAGTGCCTGCCGCTCGGCGTCGAAGTGCGCACCTTCAACGACGAAGTCGTCTACGACGCAGCCAACCGCTCCTGCACGAACCTGCACGGCGAAGCGAACAACGAACACGGCGCCGTCTTCGGGTGCTGGGAAGGCGTGCTCTTCGTACACGCGCACGACGGGCAGTACGAGCATGAGGTCATCCCCTACCCGCCGGAGGCGGGCGAAGAGGGAGAGTTCGCACTCGGCCAGTACTTCGGACATCCGCACAGCGACCACTTCTTCGGCCAGTCGACCCTCTTCCCCAACGGAGAGTGCTGCGTTCAGGGCGGCGTCTGGCTGGTTGACGTGACCCACGGCGAACTGCGCGAGGTGCTGGCTGAGCCCAGTGCCGCGGCTGCGTTCTCAAGCGACGGCGAGACCTTCTACGTGCTCGCCGCCGACGGCGCCCTGCGCGCGTTCGACACGCACGACGGCGAAGTGGTTGGGACCATGCAGTTGGTCGACCCGTTCGAGATGGTGTTCGGAAGTCCCTCGCCCGCGATGGTCGTGGTCGGCGAGTGGCTCTACGCCGCCGACCCGAGCAGCGGTCACGTCCTCGGTGTCCACCTCGAACACATGGAGATCGAGGAGGAGTGGGACGTCGGCGGCGCGCCGTCGAGCCTCGCGTTCGTCGGGGTCGTCGACCGAGAGGAGCACGCCCACTAGAGGGAGGACGAGCACGGAGGGGATCCTCCGGCTGATCCGGCACGCGCCGGATCAGCGACGAAAGGCCTCACATGCACGGGGGACGCCGCCGCAGCGGTGTCCCCCGTGTGCTTGCCCGTCCAGCCGGATCGCGTCCCTGCCCGTCCTGCTTGAGCGCCCACTCGATGGGGGCGAGGGCTGGAGCGTCCCGCCGCCCGGTCAGTCGGCAGCGTCGTGCCGGCGGACGGCGTCGACGAACGCGCGGACCAGGTCGTGGTCCTTCCGGCCGTCGCGCTCGGTCCCGCTGGAGACGTCGACGGCCCACGGGTGGACCTGGTCGATGGCCTGCGCGACGTTCTCCGGGTTCAGGCCGCCCGCGAGGAACATCGGCAGCTCCGCCGAGACCGCCCGCGCGACCTCCCAGTCGAACGGCTGCCCGCTCCCGCCGCGGTAGGGCCCGTGGGCCGAGTCCAGCATGAGCGCAACGGCAAACCCCGGCTCGACGCGCGCGAGGGGGTCCGAGGGGGAGTCGAGGGCGGAGACGTGGACGACCTGGATCGTCTGCTTCGTCACCAGCAGGCAGTCCTCCCAGGTCTCATCCCCCGAGAGCTGCACGAGGTCGATGCCGGTCTCCTGGGCGATCTCGTTGACCTCGTCGATCGGCTGGTCGGCGAAGACGCCGACGGTGAGCGGCCGCTTCGCCTCCAGGTAGGCGTCCAGGACGCGCGAGCCGTGGCGGAACCACTCGCGCTCATCCTCGCGGGCGTGGCCGCGCGCCGGAGGCGGCATCGCGATCTCGTGCACCTCGAGGGGCCTGCCGAGCGCGCGCACCATCGCCTGCGCGGTCTCGACCTGCACGCGACGTGGTGCGTCGGCGAAGATGATGCCGACGAAGTCCGCGCCGGCTTCGGCCGCCGCGAGCACGTCGGCGGGCTGGCGGTTGCCGCAGATCTTGACGCGCGTCACGGTGCGCCCGCCCGCTGCGCCGCAGGCACGAGCATCAGCTCGTGCGCCTTCGCCCGGACGTCGCCGGTCCGTACCAGCGCCTCGCCGACGAGGAGGGCGTGCGCGCCCGCCGCCGCCATGCGGCGCGCGTCGGCGTCGCTGCCGATGGCGGACTCGGCGACGAGTGTCACGGCGGGGGCCGCGTCGAGTGCGAGCGGCGCGAGCCGCTCGAAGGTGCCGAGGTCCTCGTCGAAGGTGCGGAGGTCGCGGTTGTTGACGCCGAGCACGCGCGCGCCCGCGTCGAGCGCCGCGCGCAGCTCGTCCTCGTCGTGCACCTCAACCAGCGCCTCCATGCCGTGCCCCTCGATGCGGGCGATGAGGTCCGCAAGCGCCGAGGGCCCGAGCATCATCACGATGAGCAGCACGGCGTCTGCGCCGTGCGCACGCGCCTCGGCCACCTGATACGGGTCGAAGACGAAGTCCTTGCGCAGCAGCGCCGGGCGGTCGGCGTCGCCGGTGACCGCATCGGCGGCCGCCGCGAGGTCGTCGATGCTCCCGCCGAAGAACGTCGGCTCCGTCAGCACCGAGACCCCCGAGGCGCCCGCCCCGGCGTACTCGCGCGCCTGGGCCGCTGCGTCGAGGTCGGCGTCGATGACCCCCCGGGAGGGCGAGGCGCGCTTGATCTCGGCGATGAGGCGCAGCCGTGCGGCGGCGGGCGAGGCGGAGCGCCCCGCCCTGAGTCGCTCGGAGAAGCTCACCGGCGCCAGCCGTTCGGCCCGCATCTCGGCCAGCGCGGCCGACGCCGCGCGCGAGACCGGCACGGTCCTCGACCGCATCGTCGCCGAC
>VXMU01000120.1:0-265 GCA_009840945.1 Chloroflexota bacterium
CCCCCACCCCCCCGCCCTCTCCCGCACTGCGGGAGAGGGGGCCGGACAGTGCGCGAGAGTGGTGAGGGTGAGGGGGTCTGCGGGGTGCGAAGGACGTCCGAGGAGGCAGCCGGACCCTCACCCCGTGCCCGCCGCTGGAGCGCCATCCACGGCAGCGAACCGATCGAAGGCAGCGAAGAGGGGCCCGGGGGGGGGGCGCGGGGGGGGGGGGCGGCCCGCCCGCCCGGCGGGGGGGGGGGGGGCGTGGTGGGTGTGGGGTGTTTAA
>VXMU01000120.1:275-5835 GCA_009840945.1 Chloroflexota bacterium
CCCCCCCCCGGCGCCCGCCGCGGTCGCCCCACCCACGCCTGCCACCCCTCCCACGCCCGCCACGGGCCCCGGTGGGGGGGGCCGCGGTCGGGGCGTCCGCCGCTCGCGCGAGCGAGCGAGGCGGGCTAGATGATGTCGGTGATGTCCGTCCAGAACAGCGCGATAAGCGCGATCAGGACGCCGGCTGCGAGCAGGAACGAGCCGGTGAACACCTGGCTCAGCAGCCGATGCTCGAACCGCAGGTGCATATAGAACGCCACGACGATGTAGAACTTCACCGCCGAGAGGACGATGAGGATCGGGATCAGCGCGTTGCCGAGGTCCACCCACAGCGAGGCGCCGAGCTCCACGATCGTGATGATGGTGAGGAGGACGCCGATCCAGACGTACTGCATCGGCTGGAGGCCATGTTCCTCCTCGACGCCGTGTTCGTCATGCATGCTCATCGTGCGCTCCCGTCCCTGCTGCTCGGCTCGCCTACGCCGGGATGAGGTACAAGACCGTGAAGATCACGATCCAGACGATGTCGACAAAGTGCCAGTACAGCCCCGCGGTCTCCACCTGGAAGCCGGGCTCCGAGCCCAGCCCGCGCCGCCGGAACGAGGCGAGCAGGAGCGAGCCGAGGATCAGCACGCCCACGGCGACGTGGGTGCCGTGGAACCCCGTCAGCACGAAGAATGACGCCCCGAACTGGCTCGTCTCGAGCGTCAGCCCCTCCTGACCGAAGGTGCGGAACTCGTAGACCTGGTAGCCGAGGAAGATCACGCCCAGCAGCATCGTGGCGAGCAGCCAGAACTTCATCATCATCGGCCGGTTGTGCTGCGCTCCGTAGACCGCGAGCACCATGGCGACACTGCTCATCAGCAGGACGAACGTGCTCTGCGAGGTCAGCGGGATGTCGAAGATGCCTTCACAGACGGAGATGCCGGCTTCGCTCGACTCATGGCAGAGGTGCGATGCCACCTCGGTGATCTCGCCGCTGGCCACGGCCTCTTCGAGGTAGGCGGTCTCGATGAAGGTCTCGCTGGGGAAGGGCGGGAGGTCGATCTCGCCCTTGAAGATCAGGTAGGTCGCGATGAGCGAGCCGAAGAACAGGCACTCCGAGCCGAGGAAGATCCACATGAGGAGCTTCCGGCTGTCGATGCCGGTGGTGGTGTGGTGCTCTACCTGATGCTCAGCTGCTGCCACGAGTGTCCCGTCCCGGTTCTATTCGGTGGGTTCCAGGGTCCAGCCCCAGATCCCGTAGATGATGACCGGCACGCCCAGTGCCGTGACCGCGAGGTGTGAGAGCGGCCCGAGGCCGAGCAGCAGTACACCGAAGGCGATGATGATCGGGTAGTACGACGGCGGCGGCAGGTGGATGTGCGTGCCCGGCTCGGGGTCCGGCGTCGTCATGTTGTGGTCGCGCATGTACCACACCGGCTCGCGCGAGTGGACCTCGGGGATGACGTCGAAGTCATGCTCCGGCGGCGGCGAGGTCGTCGCCCACTCGAGCGTGGGGGCGTCCCACGGGTTGTCGCCCGCGTCGGGCTCGCGCTGCTGCGTCTTGAAGACGTTGATGATGAAGAACAGCACGCCCAGCGCGAGGATGAACGCGCCCACGGTGGCGACGAGGTTCCAGAAGTCCCAGCCGAGGTTGGGGTCGTAGGTGTAGATGCGCCGCGGCATCCCGCTCACGCCCAGGAAGTGCATGGGGAAGAAGGCGATGTTCAGGCCGGCGAACATCAGCCAGAAGTTCCACTTGCCCAGCGTCTCGCCCAGCAGCCGGCCGGTCATCTTCGGCCACCAGTAGTAGAGGCCGGAGAAGACGCCGAACAGCGCGCCGCCCACCAGCACGTAGTGGATGTGCGCGACGATGAAGTACGTGTCCTGCTGCTGCTGGTCGACCGGCGGCGAGGCGTGCATGACGCCGGAGATCCCGCCGATGGTGAACATCGCGACGAAGGCGATCGCGAAGTACATCGCGGTGGTGAAGCGGATGCTGCCGCCCCACATCGTCGCCAGCCAGTTGAAGACCTTGATGCCGGTCGGGATGCCGATCGCCATCGTGCTGGCCGAGAAAACGGCCTGCTGCACGGCGCCGAGGCCGGTGGTGAACATGTGGTGGCTCCACACCGCCCAGCCGAGGAAGCCGATGGCGATGCCGGCGAAGACGATGGCCGCGTAGCCGAAGAGCGGCTTGCGGGAGAACGTCGGGAGCACCTCGGAGACCACGCCCATGGCGGGGAGGATGAGGATGTAGACCTCGGGGTGGCCGAACACCCAGAAGAGGTGCTGCCACAGGATCGGGTCGCCGCCGCCGTCGGGCAGGAAGAAGCTCGTCGTGAACTGGCGGTCGAAGAGCATCTGGATCAGCGCCACGGTCAGGACCGGCAGCGCGAGGATCAGCAGGAACATGACGATGAACGTCATCCAGATGAAGACCGGGAGCCGCATCATCGTCATGCCGGGCGCGCGCAGGTTGATGATCGTCACCGCGAAGTTCAGCGCGGCGGCCAGCGACGAGATGCCGAGGATCATCAGGCCAATGACGTAGAAGTCCATGCCCGATCCGGCGAACTGGCTGCTGCTGATGGGCTGGTACGCGAACCAGCCGGTGTCCGGCGCGCCGCCGAAGAAGAAGCTGCTGGTCAGCACGAGGCCGCCGAAGAGGAAGATCCAGTAGGAGAGGGCGTTCAGCCGGGGGAAGGCCACGTCCCGCGCGCCGATCATGAGCGGGACCATGTAGTTAAAGAACGCCGCTCCCAGCGGCATGATCGCCAGGAAGATCATCGTCAGCGCGTGCATCGTGAAGAGCTGGTTGTACAGCTGCGCGTCGATGACGGTGCCGTTCGGGACTGCGAGCTGCGTGCGGATGAGCAGCGCCTCGACGCCGCCGATGAGGAAGAAGATGAAGGCGGTCACCCCGTAGAGGGCGCCGATGCGCTTGTGGTCGACGGTCGTGATCCACGACCAGACCACGCTTTCGGTGGTGGGGGCGGCAATGGTGCCTGCTGCGGTCGCCATCTTCGGTGCCTTCCGCTAGGCCGCTGGGTAGCTCGCTGCTACTTCAGTTCGGTCAGGTACTGGGCGATAGCCTGGATGTCCTCGGCCGAGATCTCATCCTCGAAGGCCCGCATGAACCGGAGCGGCGGGTCCTTGTCGATGATGTCGTTCTCGGGTTCGATGCCGGGCTTGATCTCCGCCGGGTTGCTGATCCACTTCACGAGGTTCTCGAAGTTGTTGTCGAGGATACCCGCCGCGATGGTCTCGCGGCTGCCGATGTGCGTGAGGTCCGGACCGAAGTCCGCGATGCTCGCCGCGGTGCCGCGCACCGTGTGGCACTCGGCGCAGCGCACGACGAAGAGCGTCGCGCCGAGCTGGCCGAGCTCGGTGGTTGGCTCCAGCGCGTCGGAGAGCTCGTTCTCCGCCCAGGCGTTGAAGCCGGCCTCGTCGTGGACGAAGACGCGGAAGCGCATGTTGGCGTGCGAGGCGCCGCAGAACTCGACGCACTGGCCGAGGTAGGCCTCCTCGCGCGCGGAGTCGTCGTTGGGCGTGAACCAGAGGTCGTTCTCGTGGCCCGGCACCATGTCGACCTTGCCGGCGAGCTGCGGGATCCAGAAGGAGTGGATCACGTCGTCGGCGTAGAGCTTGACGTGGACCGGGCGGCCGGCCTGGACGTGCAACTCGTTGGCGGTGGTGATGCCCAGGTCGGGGTACTTGAACTCGAACCACCACTGCTTGCCGGTGGCCTCGACCACCATCGAGTTCTCGGGCGGGGTGTCGGTGGTGTCGGCGATGACCTGCCAGGTGGGGACGAGCATGATCAGCACGATCGCGACCGGGATGATGGTCCACAGGATCTCGAGGCGCTGATGGCCGTGGATCTGGATGGCCTCGCGGCCCGGCTGCTCGCGGTAGCGGACGGCGAGCCAGAGCGTGAGGAGCATGATCGCGACGAACACGAACATGGAGAGCCAGAAGACGATCTCGTAGACGCCCTGGATGGCCTCCGTCATGTCGGAGCGGGGCTCGATAGTGGTCTGTGGGTCGGAGCAGGCGGCGAACAGAATGGTCAGCGCCGCCGGTGCGAGGATGAGCAGTCGACGCGCCCAACGTTGGGAGATGCGCAACAGGGCCTCCTCGGTCACTCGGCACGCGTCCCGCTACGGTGTGCTGCGGCTATCGTAGCGCCCGCGTGCGGGCTCCGCACAGCGCAGTCCCCCTGCGCCCCGGTACGATTATCATCGGGCCGATCAGTGGTCAAGGCCGAAGGCCCCTCGATCGGGGCTCCGAGGCGCTCCCGACGGGCTCGATCGTTGATCGCCGCACCCGCCGCAACTAGCCTCGATGACGGGCTCCCATGGCAACCATTCTGCACGTAATACAGGGCCGCCTGCTCGTGATCGGCACCGGCGCGGGCCTGCTTGCCCTCCTCGCGGTCCTCGCCGTGGCGATGACGCGCGACATCGGCGAGGAGCGCCTGGGCTCCGTCGACCCCGGCATCGAGCGCGTGCGCGAGTTCACGCTGCCCACCCTCGACGGCGACCTCGTCGGCATCGCCGACTACGCCGAGGGGCCGGTGTTCGTCTACTTCTGGGCGTCGTGGTGCGCTCCCTGTGCGAACGAGGCGCCCCTGATCGAGCGGCTGTGGGCGGAGTACGAAACGCTCGGCTACACCTTCATCGGTATCAACATCCTCGACAGTGACGCGGGGGCGCGGCGCTTCGTCGAGCAGTACGGCCTGACGTTCCCGGTGCTGATCGACCGTGACGGCGACGTGTATTTTGATTTCGGGGTGAACGGCGTCCCGGAGGCCTTCTTCCTCCGCGCGGGTCTCGAGGTGGCCCGCAAGTACATCGGCGAACTCCGCGAGCAGGACTTCCGCGACATGCTCGAAGACATCCGGCCGGTCTCGTGAACCGCGCAGCGCTCGCGCGCACGCTTGGCAGCACGCGCGCGCGGCTCCTCGCCGTGCTCGCCCTCGCGACCGTGGTGATCGCCGTGCTGGCGGTGCAGGCCGCCGACTCGTCGCTCTCCTACTACGTCACGCCCGAGGAGTTCGCGCAGGAACTCGACCCGGAGGGGCGCCGCTGGCGCGTCGGCGGGCGCGTGGTCGACGGGACGATCGTCGAGGACGCGCGCGGCCGGCCCATCGCCTGGGTGGTGGAGGGCGAGCAGGGCGACCGCATGGACATCACGGTCGGGGACTCAGGCGTCTCGATCCCCGACCTGTTCACGCCGCGCGCCTTCGTGGTCGTCGAGGGCGTCGCCGACGGCGCCGGCGGCCTGGAGGCGTCGAGCGTGATCGTGCGCCACGAGCCGGAGTTCGTGACCGACCCCGAAGACGCTTCGATCGCCGCCCCGAAGTCGCCCGACCAGACCTCCGAGGGTCAATGAACCTCGTCGCCACGCTCGGCGCCTCGGCGCTGCTGACGGCGCTCGCCGCGTCGCTCTTCGCCGTGGGCGCCGCCGTCGCGGGGCAGCGGGCCGCGCGGCCCGCGCGCAGCCCGGCGGCGCGCCGCCCCGGCGGCCGGCCGGCCGCCCGGCCGCCGCGCCGGCTGGGCGGGGGGGGGGGGGC
>VXMU01000011.1 GCA_009840945.1 Chloroflexota bacterium
CCCCTCACCCTCACCCTCTCCCCCCGCGGGGGGAGAGGGGATCAGAAGTCTGCCTCCCTCTCCCTGGGGAGAGGGCTGGGGTGAGGGGTCCGCCCTCGGGCGAGCGAATCAGACGACGACCCTCGCCGAACGGCGGGAGCGCGGTAGAATCGAGGCACAGCTTCCCCAATCGAGAGGACAGTCCACGCCATGACGATGCGGGTGGGGATCAACGGCTTCGGCCGCACCGGGCGTCAGTTCCTGCGCGCCTGGTGGGAGCGCAACCGCGAGGACTTCGAGATCGTCGCCATCAACGGCCGCTCCCCCGTCGACGTGCATACCCACCTGCTGCGCTACGACTCCGACTACGGCCGCTTCCCCGCCGAGGTGACCGACGGCGACGGCTGCTTCCGCATCGACGGCCACGAGGTGCGCGTCTTCGAGGGCTCCGACCCTGCCACCATCGACTGGGCCTCGGCGGGCGTCGACGTCGTCGTGGAGTCGAGCGGGGCGTTCCGCGACCGCGACAGCGCGGCGCTGCACCTCCGCGACGGCGTGAAGAAGGTGCTCATCTCCGCCCCCGGCCGGGGCGAGGACTGGATGGTCATCTACGGCGTCAACCACGAGGAGTACGACCCGGCCAGCCACCACGTGATCAGCGCCGGCTCGTGCACCACGAACTGCGTCGTGCCCGTCGTGAAGGTGCTGCACGACGCCTTCGGGGTGGAGCGCGGGCTGATGACGACGATCCACGCCTACACGCGCGACCAGAACCTGATGGACGCCAAGCACAAGGACCTGCGTCGCGCCCGCGCCGCCGCGCTGAACATCGTGCCGACCTCGACGGGCGCGGCGAGCGCGGTGTCGAAGATCATGCCGGACCTCGAGGGCAAGCTGACGGGCCTCGCGTACCGCGTGCCGACGCCGACCGTCTCGGTCGTCGACCTCGCGACGGACCTGGCGCAGAGCGCCTCGGCCGGCGAGATCAACGAGGCGTTCCAGTCGGCGGCGTCGGGCGACCTCGAGGGCGTGCTCTACGTGGAGCGCGAGGAGCTGGTGTCGACGGACTTCAAGAGCCACCCCGGCTCCTCGATCTTCGACCTCCCGGCGACGATGGTCGTCGACGGCGGGCGGATGGTGAAGACGATGTCCTGGTACGACAACGAGTACGGCTACGCGTGTCGGCTGGCGGATGTGTGCGCGCTGATGGCGGAGCGCGGCCTGGAGTAGCGGCTCTGAGGAGCCCTCGGCCCGCCTCAGTCGGCGTCGAGGGCTGCTACGCGACTTCCTGGCGAGCGAGTGCGAGGCGGTATTGCGCCTCGAGACCAACCCAGATCGTGGCCGGGATGCGAAGAACGCGCTCGATCTCGATCGCCGTCTGTGGTGTGAGGGCCTTGCGACCACGGACGATCGCGCTAATCGTCGCGGGGGGTCGGCCCATCGCTGCCGCAAGTTCGCGTTGGGTCATGCCCCGGGCATCGAGTTCCTCGGCCAGAAGCTCGCCTGGCGGAATCGCGACATCGGCCTCAATGGGCCCCTCGCGGCTGTCTCGCCAACTGCCATCGAGACTCTGGACGAACTCCCACCGGCTGCCGTCCCAATCCTGCACCGTGACCGTGCCTCCGCCCAAGTTAGACACGATCTCCTTCGCCCGCGCTTCAGCCTCCTCCCTTGTCGCGCAACGCGCACTGACGCGGAAGTTCATCGGCTTTCTTACGGTCCATCCGCCTCTCCCGTGGTCGGCAAACACGTGCCGTATGTTGTCCCGAGGCATGCCGAGTCTCCTACTCCCTGAAGGTTAGACGAGCAGTGGTCCGAGCTGCCCGGCGATCCGGGTGATGCTCGAACCGAGCCCGGCCACCGTGGCCACCCTCTCGATGGCGCTCCATAGGCGCCCAGCTACCGACGGGTCGGGCTCAGCCTTAGCAAGTTGGCTCTTCAGGCTCTCAATATCAGCCACTGCATCGAGTTTCACCGCATCGTCGAGGCCATCGGCGGCGGCGATCTGCTGGCGCAGTGATTCGAGCTCGCCCCGTAGATCTTGATGGTTCGTGTTGACCACGTTCCCATCCCCGAGCTGGACAGTGCTGCCAACGGCAGTGATGTTGATTCGGTCGTACGCGGTCGTGGGACGGAATGCCGATGAGCGCTCTTCCATTAGGTCGATGCCGTCGGCGGAGATGCCATAGTAACGAGCCTCGGAATTCTGCTGTGTCCCGCGCGGCGTGCGGAATGTCCGGCTCTCGACTTCCTCATTGATCCAGCCATGGTCGATAAGGTAGTTGAGATTACTCATCACCTCCTGTTGCCGCAGTCCGTGCAAGTCCTTCAACTCCCTCTTCACGTCCGAGATCTTAGCGGCTGAGCCCTTGGCTCCTCGTCGACTCGTCGCATTGGCATTGCGATCGTAGAAGTACCTGAGGATCTGTCGACGGATTTCATCGTGCGCGACTGTCTCGGACATGCGGAACGCCTCCACACTTCACAGGGACTACGTACTTACGTTCGCACGGGATGGCTGGACTCGAAAAGTCGTCTTGTCCACAACCCGTGCACTTTTCCACAACAAAATCGAGTACGCACTTTATCTTTCAACAGCAGTCAGTCGCCGGATCGGAGCCCTGATACACTCCCTCGGCGATGCTTGACGCCCTCAGCGAACGACTCCAGTCCACCTTCGCCCGACTCGGGCGCGGCGGGCGCATCACCGAGGCCGACCTCGACTCCGCCATGCGCGAGGTGCGCGTGGCGCTGCTGGAGGCCGACGTCAACTTCCGCGTCGTCCGCGACTTCATCGCGCGCGTGCGGGAGCGCTCCGTCGGCGCCGAGGTGCTGCAGTCGATCACGCCCGGGCAGCAGGTCATCGGCATCGTCCACGACCAGCTCGTCGAGATCCTCGGGGGCAACGAGGAGCCGCTGCTGCGCGCCGAGAAGGGGCCGACGAAGATCCTCGTCTGCGGCGTGCAAGGCTCGGGCAAGACCACGCTCGCCGGGCGGCTCGCGCTGCACCTCCAGCAGGACGGCCTGCGCCCCCTCCTCGTCGCGACCGACTTCCAGCGCGCCGCCGCCTCCGAACAGCTCCGCGTGCTCGGCGACCAGATCGGCGTGCCCGTCTACGCTGAGGAGCGCGAGGCGCCCGCGCCGGAGATCGGCAAGCGCGCGCTCGCCGAGGCGCAGCGTTCGGGCGCGACCGCCGTCGTGGTCGACACCCGCGGCGCGGTCGCCCTCGACGACGACTTCGCCGACGAGCTGGCCGACCTGGCGGACGAGATCGACCCGACCGAGGTGCTGATCGTCGTCGACGCGATGACCGGCCAGGAGGCCGTCACGCTCGCCCAGGACTTCGACGACGCCGTCGAGGGCACGGGCATCGTCGTCACCAAGGTCGACTCGGACACGCGCGGCGGCGCCGTGCTGTCGGTGCGCGAGGTGACCGGGCTGCCCATCAAGTTCATCACCACGGGCGAGCGGCTCGAAGAGCTCGAGGTGTTCCACCCGGACCGCTTCGCCTCGCGCATCCTCGGGATGGGCGACGTGGTCTCGCTGGTCGAGAAGGCGAAGGAGTCGATCGGGGAGACCGAGGTCCGCGACGTCGCCCGGCGCATGCAGCGCGGCGAGTTCGATCTCGAGGACTTCCTGCTCCAGATGCAGCAGGTGCAGGAGATGGGCCCGCTCTCCGGCCTGCTCGACATGCTGCCCGGCGCGGGGCAGATGAAGCAGCAGATGCAGATCCCGGAGATCGACGAGCGCTTCTGGAAGCATAGCGAGGCGATTATCCTCTCGATGACCCCCGCCGAGCGCCGGCGGCCGGAGATCATCGACGGATCGAGGCGGCGTCGCATCGCGGCGGGGTGCGGGATGCAGCCGGCCGACGTGAACCGTCTCTTGAACCAGTACCGCGAGGCGAAGAAACTGATGCAGGTCATGACCAGCGGCAAGGGGCCCGGAGGCCTCGGGAAGCTGCTCGGACTCTAGACGCCACCACAGACCCGCGACCTCGGGCGGGCGAGCCAACGCCGAGGAGTCACCTGGAGGTTCCGTGCTCCGCATCCGGCTTCGCCGCACCGGCCGTTCCAAGGCCCCCCACTACCGCGTCGTCGTCGCCGACCAGCGCGCTCCGCGCGATGGCGACTTCGTCGAGATCGTGGGTCACTACAACCCTCGCTCCACCGAGAAGGAGCTCGTCCTCAAGGAAGAGCGCATCCGCCACTGGCTGGAGCAAGGCGCCCGGCCGAGCGAGACCGTGCACCGCCTGCTGCACAAGCAGGGCCTGATCGAGGAGCCTCCGCGCCAGCGCTTCACCCACCCCAGCCGCGCCGAGCGCGAGGAAGCCGCCGCGGCGGCCGCCGAGGCCGAGGAGTAGCCCGTGGTCTCACTCATCGAGTACCTCGTGCGTGCGATCGCCTCGCAGCCCGACGAGGTGGTGGTCGAGGAAGAGGACCGCGGCGACCACATCGTGATCCACGTGCAGTGCCACGAGGACGACAAGGGCCGCATCATCGGCCGCGACGGGCGTGTCGCCAACGCCATGCGCTCGCTGCTCTACGTCGCCAGCACGCGCGCGGGCGTCCGCGCCTCCCTCAACATCGAGTAGCCCCGTGCGCCGGGTCGCCCCTCCGCGGCGCGCCCGACGTGGCAACGGCCCCCGGCACGGCGGGGCCGATCAGCGCACGCGCCAGGCGCGTGAGTCGCGTGGGCGCGTCGCCGTCGGCCGCATCAACGCGACGTGGGGCCTGCGCGGGCACGTCAAGGTGACCCCACTCACCTCGAACCCTCGGCGCATCCAGCCCGGCGCGGTCCTGCTCGTCCGCGGCGAGCCGCGCGAGGTGCTGGACGTGCGCTACCCGAAGGGCTTCCCGTGCGTGGTCTTCGAGGGCTACGAGGACGCCACCGCCGCCAACGCGCTGCGCGGCACGCTCATCGAGATCGAGGAGGCGGAGCTGCCCGACCTCGGGCAGGACGAGTACTACGTCCACGACCTCGTCGGCCTCGAGGTGGTGAGCACGGAGGGCGAGCGCCTCGGCAGGCTCGCGGAGGTGCTGCGCACCGGCGCGAACGACGTCTACATCGTGCGCCGCAAGGGCGAGCGCGACCTGCTGATCCCCGCCATCGGCGACGTCATCGCCGAGGTCGACCTCTCTGGCGGGCGGATGGTCGTGGAGCTGCTCCCCGGACTCCTCGACGGTGGGGAGTCGGAGTAGCCGGCGCCGCATCCGGCCCCTCTCCCGCACTGCGGGAGAGGGTTGGGTGAGGGTCCGGAAGGCTCCTCGCTGGCTCGTCACACTCCGGTAGGCGACCCCCCCTCACCCTCGCCCTCTCCCCCGCAGACGGGGGCGAGGGGATCAGAATCGCCCCCTCGTTGCCCCGGCGACAGTTAGAGGTCCGGCCCCCTCTCCCCCGCAGACGGGCGAGGGGATCAGACTCGCCCGCCCGTTGCCCCGTCGGCAGCCAAGGATCCGGCCCCCTCTCCCTGGAGGGAGAGGGTTGGGGTGAGGGGGTCCCGCGTTCTCCTCGACGCCGGAGCCGCCACGTGCAGATCCCGCACGTTGACCCGCTCCCTCCGTCCTGCGGAGAGTGCAGCAGCGTGCACCAGCGCCCCCACGTCCTGAAGCTCCTCCCGGCCGCGCGTTGCCGCTCCGGGGCGCGCGTCTCATACTCGATTGGCCTGCACCGCGACGCCGAGGGGCGTGCGGCGTGCAGCGCTGGTCGTGGGGGCGTAGCTCAGTTGGGAGAGCGCGGCGTTCGCAATGCCGAGGTCAGGGGTTCGAATCCCCTCGCCTCC
>VXMU01000113.1:0-41998 GCA_009840945.1 Chloroflexota bacterium
GGGGCTCGTCTTTGTTTAGGCGGCGCTGGGGCGGGGGGGGGGCGCGGCGGCCGCCGGCCCCCCCCCCCCCCACCCCTCCCCCCCCCGGGCGCGGGGGCCGGCGCCCGGGGCCGGAGACGGAGGGTCAGCCGAGGTCGGCCGAGGGTCGTGCCCACACGACCTTCGGGGCAGGGTGGATGGGGTCGGGCAGACCGGGTCGAGATCTTTGTGTTGTCACTCTTCCCAGGGTCGCCAGAAGGTCGGCCACTCCTGGTAGTCAGTGTCACCCCAGCACACCACCTCACCTGCCCCAGTCAGGGCGCAAGCTCGCGCGTGGCCCGACGTGATCGCCTGATAGCGACCCGGAGGCGGGTCGACCGGCCCGTAGTCAAAAGCCCCGAGCTTCCCGCTGCTGAACGTCCCCCGGCAATGCGCTTCGCCCGTCTCGGTCAGCGCGCAGTCGTGGTAAAGGCCCGTGGCTACGGCGACGTACGTCCCCGCCGGCACATACGGAGGCCAAACGCGCTCGTGGTCCCAGCAAGCAACTGTGTGTGCATCGGTCACACCGCAGGCGTGGAACCGGCCAACGCTGACCATGCGATACGGGCCGGGCGGCGGCGCGTGGGTGGCCTCCTCCCGAGACGTTCTGAACCAGCAACCGGAGACCCTGGAGCCACCGCAGGCGCCGCTCCAGCGAGCCCAGTAACGGCTGAAGCAGACCACTTCGCGACTCTCCGAGAGAGCGCACCCGTGACCGCCCCAGCCCAGGCTGATGTTCTCAAGCAGACCCTGCGGGAGATCGGTCTCTTCGGGCCAGCAGACCACCACCCCCGATGCAGCGAGCGCGCACCCTCCATCGAAGTCGCCCGCACTGACCTCGACGTACGGTTCTGCTGCAGGAGGCGCTCGCCATGGAGGGGAGTTTCCACCCCACCGGACCAACCCGCCTTCATCGGTGATGGCCCAGGTGCTGCCGTGGCCGGCGCTGATGGTGGTGTAGCGACCGCTGGGAACCTGGCTCTGCCCGAAGTTGTTCCAGCCCCAGCAGACGGCTTCCCGTTCGGCGGTGAGGGCGCAGGTGTGACCCAGACCATCGGTCACCGCAACGTACGGGCCTGAGGGTGGTGCGGGGCGATCGACCTTGTTCGGCACGCTCTCCCAGCAGACCGCAGTGCCGCTCTCCGCGAGTGCGCACGCGTAGGTGAGGGGCGGCTGGTCCCTCGAGATCCACAACCACTCCCCCGTGCTGACGGCCACATAGGGGCTGGGAGATGGCTCAGGCGGGGTCATCACCGACAGGGCCCCGCTTACATCTGACGAGATAGATGAGCGATCCGCCTCGCAGATGACCGTCCCACTCCCGGTGATTGCGCACGTGTGAAACTCGCCCGGGCTGACCGCCACGTAAAGACCTGCGTCATCGCCGGCAGACTGACGGCACCAGTCGTTCACCAGTGAGGAGGGCTCGCCTGCGCCGCTTCGATCGCAGAAGACATCGCCGACCAGCGCATAGTCGCCAGATAGGCGGGAAGTTCCCGGGCCATAAGGGGTGAGGTGACCATGCCCGCTCCCCCAACAGATGAGGTCGCCTGCATCAGCGAGAGCGCAAGCCCTCAGAAAGTGGGCCCCCAGACCCGGGGAATCGTGCCTCATTCGGATTGCGGTGTACGAACCCGGAGGAGGGTCAGGGGGAAACAGCGCCTGGTCGAAGTCTGAGCCCTCCAGGCCCCAGCAGACGATGGCCCCTTCCTCGGTCAGCGCACACGTGTAGTGACCACTGGGGACGAGGCCACCGACATACCTCATATCCCACGCGATGGCGGTGTAGCGCGCCTGCGGCGCATCGCGGGAGGGGTCAGGTTCGTTGTCCGCAATCGGGCTTCCCCCCAGCGACCAACACGCGATCTCGCCGTCATCTGTGATGGCGCAGGTAGTGTCGTGTTCGGCTTCGATGAACGTGTACGAGCCGGGCGGAGTGTCCCACGCCGCGGCGCTGACAATGTCCCAGCAGACCGCCTCGCCGTCCTCGGTCAGGGCGCAGGCGTGGGTCCAACCGACCGTGATGTCGGTGTAGACCCCCGCCGGCGCGTCGAGGATTGGAGACTGGGGGAAGCGGGATGTGCGCGAGTGGGGTTCGACAAGGTCCTTCGGCACCTCGGGTTGAGCAGGAGCTGGGGTCGGCGTGGGACTGGCTGTCGGGTCGGGCGTGGAGGTTGGGGCGGCGGTGGGTTCCGGTGTGGGCGTCGAGGTCGTCGGCGTGGGTCGACGAGGTGAGGAAGGCGCGGGCACAGCGGTGGCCGTCGGGGTGGCGGTAGGCAATGGCGCGATTCCCGACTCTGAGGGTTCAGCCGTCGTGGTGGGAGTGGGAGTGGGGGTCGGCGAACCGTCGTCGCAGGCGACAAGCGCCGCGGCAAGCGTCACGACGATCAGGAGGCGGCCCGCTCTCGCTTGCATGCCAAAAGCGTACCTTGTCGTGGTCGAGCATTACGTCACCCGATGACAGCAACCCTCTCCCCTCCGGGCGCGACAGGGCCGGAGGGGAGAGGGGCCCGGAGGGTCAGGCGAGGTCGACCGGGGGGCGTTCGTCCCATACGACCTGGGCGGCGACGAGGGCCTCCACCTCGTCGGCGTCGAGGCCGAGCCGCTCGGCGAGCACCTCGCGGGTGTGCTGGCCCATGTCGGGGGACGCGCCGCGGATGCCGCCGGGCGTGCGGGAGAGCTTCACCGGCGTGTTGACCAGCGGCAGCGTGCCGAGCTTCGGGTGCTCGACCGGCACCAGCATCTCGCGCGCCGCGACCTGCGGGTGCGCCGCCGCCTCGGCGATGTTGTTCACCGGCCCGCACGGGATCCCGTACGGCTCGAGGCGTTCCAGCCACTCGGCCGTCGGGCGCTTGCGGAACGCCTCGTTGAGCAGCGGCTCGAGCTCCGCGTGGTTCGCCGAGCGCTGGTGGCTCTCGGCGAATCGAGGGTCGTCGATGAGCTCGACGAGCCCGAGCTCGGAGCAGAGCAGCGCCCACTGGTTGGGCACTCCCCACGCGAGCGCGATCACGAGATGGCCGTCGGCAGTGGGGAACGCCTGGAACGGGACGGCCCAGGAATGCCTCGTGCCCATCGGCTCGGGCGTCTGACCGGTGAGGTGGTAGCGCAGGAACGCGTTCTCGAGGATGGCGAGCTGGCAGTCGAGCATCGAGACGTCGACGAACTGGCCGAGGCCGGACTGGTCGCGCTCGCGCAGCGCGGAGAGCACGCCCACCGCGCCGAAGAGCCCGCCCGCGATGTCACCGAGCGAGAGCCCGGGCCGCACGGGCCCGCCGCCGGGCTCGCCGGTGATCGACATCACGCCGCCCGCGCCCTGCACGACCACGTCGAGGGCAGGGCGGTCGCGCATCGGCCCCGACTGCCCGTAGCCGGAGATGGCGAGGTAGACGAGCTTCGGGTGCACCTCGGCGAGGGTCTCGTAGCCGAGGCCGAGTCGTTCGAGGGTGCCGGGTCGGAAGTTCTCGACGATCACGTCGAACTCGGGGACGAGCCGCAGGAACAGCTCGCGGCCCTCGTCGAGCTTGAGGTCGATGGCAATGCTGCGCTTGCCGCGGTTGATGCTGAAGAAGTAGCCCGACTCGCCGTCCACCAGCGGGCCGGTGGTGCGCGCCACGTCGCCGAAGGGCGGGCGCTCGCACTTCACCACGTCGGCGCCGAGGTCGGCGAGCACCATCGTGCAGTAGGGGCCGGCGAGCACCCAGCTGAGGTCCAGCACCCGCACGCCCGCGAGCGGGCCGCCGTTCGTGTCCCCGGTCATCGCGTCTCCTCGCTTCCGTGTCCCGTGGCCGCGCCGAGCGGGACGCCCGGCCCGCCACGCAGCGCCACGTAGACCCCCGAGAGCAGCACGGCTGCCCCGACCAGTTCGAGCAGTGTAGGGGGCTCATCGAGCAGCGTGGCGCCGATCAGCGCCGCGCCCACGGGCTCGCCGAGCGCCGCCACGGTGACCATCACGGCGGGCAGCGAGCCCAGCGCCCACGTCAGCGAGCCGTGCCCGATGAGCTGCGGCACCAGCGCCAGCAGCACGATGAACCCGTACGCGTCCCCCGGATGCCCCGTGACGGAGCCGCCCGTGAGCGTGAGCGTCACGAGGAGCGCGCAGGCCCCGACGCTGTTCACGATCGCCGCGTAGCTCACGTTCGAGAGCTTCGCGCGCGCCCGCCGCCCGGCGAGGAAGTACCCGGCGACGAACGCCGCGCCGAGCAGCGCGAAGAAGTCGCCGCGCAGCGACGTGGCCTCGCCGAAGTCCTCGCCCGCGAGCATCAGCGCGCCCGACGTGGAGATGGCGATGCCGAGCATGAGCGGGCGCGTGAGGCGTTCGCCGAGCAGCAGCCAGCCGCCGACGCCGGCGAAGAGCGGCTGCGTCGCCACGATCGCCGTGCTCGCCACGAGCGAGGTGTCCTGCACCGATGCCACCCAGAAGCCGAAGTGCGCGCCGATGCACAGCCCCGCCAGCGCGATCACCGCGAGGTCGCCTCGGCCCAGCGAGCGCAGCTCGCCGCGCCGCAGCAGGACCGTGACGACGAGGAACGGGACGGCGGCGAACGTGAGCCGCAGCGCCGCGACCGTGAGCGCGGGCGCCTCGGCGAGCCGGATCAGCGGCGCCGCCCACGAAATCGCGGAGACGCCGACGAGCAGCGCGAGCCACTCGCGGACCTGCATGCGCGTGCGAGCCTGGGGGAGTGGTGTCGTCACGGCGTCACGCTAGCACCCCGCCCGGCCGAGGTGACGCCTCTGCGAGCGCTACGAGCCGCCGTACTCCTCGAGGATGTCCTCGATCATCTCCCGCAGCTCGCCGGGCCGCGGCGCTGTGTGGAGGCGCCTCTGCACGTCGTCCGAGTTCGGCGCGATGGTGGCAAAGTTGGGGTGATAGTCGAGCTCCAGATCCCGAGCGAGCGCGCGATCCGCGCTCCTGGCGTAGTCGAGGATCACGAAGTTCGACAAGGTCCTTCGGCACCTCGGGTTGAGCAGGAGCTGGGGTCGGCGTGGGACTGGCTGTCGGGTCGGGCGTGGAGGTTGGGGCGGCGGTGGGTTCCGGTGTGGGCGTCGAGGTCGTCGGCGTGGGTCGACGAGGTGAGGAAGGCGCGGGCACAGCGGTGGCCGTCGGGGTGGCGGTAGGCAATGGCGCGATTCCCGACTCTGAGGGTTCAGCCGTCGTGGTGGGAGTGGGAGTGGGGGTCGGCGAACCGTCGTCGCAGGCGACAAGCGCCGCGGCAAGCGTCACGACGATCAGGAGGCGGCCCGCTCTCGCTTGCATGCCAAAAGCGTACCTTGTCGTGGTCGAGCATTACGTCACCCGATGACAGCAACCCTCTCCCCTCCGGGCGCGACAGGGCCGGAGGGGAGAGGGGCCCGGAGGGTCAGGCGAGGTCGACCGGGGGGCGTTCGTCCCATACGACCTGGGCGGCGACGAGGGCCTCCACCTCGTCGGCGTCGAGGCCGAGCCGCTCGGCGAGCACCTCGCGGGTGTGCTGGCCCATGTCGGGGGACGCGCCGCGGATGCCGCCGGGCGTGCGGGAGAGCTTCACCGGCGTGTTGACCAGCGGCAGCGTGCCGAGCTTCGGGTGCTCGACCGGCACCAGCATCTCGCGCGCCGCGACCTGCGGGTGCGCCGCCGCCTCGGCGATGTTGTTCACCGGCCCGCACGGGATCCCGTACGGCTCGAGGCGTTCCAGCCACTCGGCCGTCGGGCGCTTGCGGAACGCCTCGTTGAGCAGCGGCTCGAGCTCCGCGTGGTTCGCCGAGCGCTGGTGGCTCTCGGCGAATCGAGGGTCGTCGATGAGCTCGACGAGCCCGAGCTCGGAGCAGAGCAGCGCCCACTGGTTGGGCACTCCCCACGCGAGCGCGATCACGAGATGGCCGTCGGCAGTGGGGAACGCCTGGAACGGGACGGCCCAGGAATGCCTCGTGCCCATCGGCTCGGGCGTCTGACCGGTGAGGTGGTAGCGCAGGAACGCGTTCTCGAGGATGGCGAGCTGGCAGTCGAGCATCGAGACGTCGACGAACTGGCCGAGGCCGGACTGGTCGCGCTCGCGCAGCGCGGAGAGCACGCCCACCGCGCCGAAGAGCCCGCCCGCGATGTCACCGAGCGAGAGCCCGGGCCGCACGGGCCCGCCGCCGGGCTCGCCGGTGATCGACATCACGCCGCCCGCGCCCTGCACGACCACGTCGAGGGCAGGGCGGTCGCGCATCGGCCCCGACTGCCCGTAGCCGGAGATGGCGAGGTAGACGAGCTTCGGGTGCACCTCGGCGAGGGTCTCGTAGCCGAGGCCGAGTCGTTCGAGGGTGCCGGGTCGGAAGTTCTCGACGATCACGTCGAACTCGGGGACGAGCCGCAGGAACAGCTCGCGGCCCTCGTCGAGCTTGAGGTCGATGGCAATGCTGCGCTTGCCGCGGTTGATGCTGAAGAAGTAGCCCGACTCGCCGTCCACCAGCGGGCCGGTGGTGCGCGCCACGTCGCCGAAGGGCGGGCGCTCGCACTTCACCACGTCGGCGCCGAGGTCGGCGAGCACCATCGTGCAGTAGGGGCCGGCGAGCACCCAGCTGAGGTCCAGCACCCGCACGCCCGCGAGCGGGCCGCCGTTCGTGTCCCCGGTCATCGCGTCTCCTCGCTTCCGTGTCCCGTGGCCGCGCCGAGCGGGACGCCCGGCCCGCCACGCAGCGCCACGTAGACCCCCGAGAGCAGCACGGCTGCCCCGACCAGTTCGAGCAGTGTAGGGGGCTCATCGAGCAGCGTGGCGCCGATCAGCGCCGCGCCCACGGGCTCGCCGAGCGCCGCCACGGTGACCATCACGGCGGGCAGCGAGCCCAGCGCCCACGTCAGCGAGCCGTGCCCGATGAGCTGCGGCACCAGCGCCAGCAGCACGATGAACCCGTACGCGTCCCCCGGATGCCCCGTGACGGAGCCGCCCGTGAGCGTGAGCGTCACGAGGAGCGCGCAGGCCCCGACGCTGTTCACGATCGCCGCGTAGCTCACGTTCGAGAGCTTCGCGCGCGCCCGCCGCCCGGCGAGGAAGTACCCGGCGACGAACGCCGCGCCGAGCAGCGCGAAGAAGTCGCCGCGCAGCGACGTGGCCTCGCCGAAGTCCTCGCCCGCGAGCATCAGCGCGCCCGACGTGGAGATGGCGATGCCGAGCATGAGCGGGCGCGTGAGGCGTTCGCCGAGCAGCAGCCAGCCGCCGACGCCGGCGAAGAGCGGCTGCGTCGCCACGATCGCCGTGCTCGCCACGAGCGAGGTGTCCTGCACCGATGCCACCCAGAAGCCGAAGTGCGCGCCGATGCACAGCCCCGCCAGCGCGATCACCGCGAGGTCGCCTCGGCCCAGCGAGCGCAGCTCGCCGCGCCGCAGCAGGACCGTGACGACGAGGAACGGGACGGCGGCGAACGTGAGCCGCAGCGCCGCGACCGTGAGCGCGGGCGCCTCGGCGAGCCGGATCAGCGGCGCCGCCCACGAAATCGCGGAGACGCCGACGAGCAGCGCGAGCCACTCGCGGACCTGCATGCGCGTGCGAGCCTGGGGGAGTGGTGTCGTCACGGCGTCACGCTAGCACCCCGCCCGGCCGAGGTGACGCCTCTGCGAGCGCTACGAGCCGCCGTACTCCTCGAGGATGTCCTCGATCATCTCCCGCAGCTCGCCGGGCCGCGGCGCTGTGTGGAGGCGCCTCTGCACGTCGTCCGAGTTCGGCGCGATGGTGGCAAAGTTGGGGTGATAGTCGAGCTCCAGATCCCGAGCGAGCGCGCGATCCGCGCTCCTGGCGTAGTCGAGGATCACGAAGTTCACCCGGTCCTGGAACTCTAGTCGGAGCCCGTTCACGACAGGCCGTGCCCTGCGGCAGTGGGGTCAGGTTTCGGAGCTGACGACGACGAGCGTCGGCCTCCCGTTCACGGGGAGCCACGCTCCCGTCGAATCGACACGGTCGTCTGACAGGTCGTCGGCGGTCACCGTGACTGCTGGGCCGGTCGGGAAGTCGTACTCGGGCTCGGGCGTCGGGCTCGCCGTCACGGTCGCCTCGGGTGTTGCCGTCGAGGTGGCCTCGGGGGTTGCGGTCGCCGTTGCGACGGCCGTCGAGGTGGCCTCGGGGGTCGCAGTCGCGGTCGCGACGGCTGTCGCGGTCGCCTCGGGAGTTGCCGTCGTCGTCGCCGCGGCCGTCGCGACTGCGGTCGCCGTTGCCGTGGCTGTCGAGGTCGGCGTCGGGTCGGGCGTGGCCGTCACGCGGATGGTTGGCGGCTGCGTGGCGGTCGGGCGGGGCGTCGGCGCTGCGGTGGGGGTAGGCGCGGCGGTTGCCGTCGCCGTCCGCGTGGCGGTCGCGGTAGCCGTCGCGGTCTGCGTGGCGGTGGCCGTAGCCGTCGCTGTCCCGGTCGTGGTCGCCGTCTCGGTCTCGGTCGCCGTCGCGGTCTGGGTCGCCAGCGCCGCCGTGGCGACGCTCTCCGGCTCGGCCGGCTCCTCGTCGTCGCCGGTGCAGGCGACCACGAGCGCCGCGGCGAGGGCGAGCGCGGCCACGGCGAGGAGCGAGCGTCTGGGTGGGCCCTCGGGCCTGCTCATGGGACCTCCGCCCTCGCCCGCCCGCTAGCTACCGAGCGAGGCGATGAGCTCGTCGAGGACCTCGCGCAGCTTTCGCTCCGGCGTCGGCCCGAAGAAGCGCGTCGCCACATCGTCCGCGCCGGGGCCGACCGTCGCGTAGGCGGGGTGCGCGGCGATGCCGAGCCGCTCGGCGAGCGCGCGGTCCTCGCGGATATCGTAGTCGAGGATCACGAAGTTCACGCGGTCCTGGTACTCGTTGCGGAGCCCGTGCACGACGGGCCGCGCCGGAGCGCAGAACGGTCACCAGATCGCATCGACGAAGACGAGCGTCGGCTGCCCGTTGTCCGGCAGCCACGCGCCCGTCGAGGGCACGTGGTCCTCGGGCGACGTGTACCCCGCGGCCACCGTGACGGCGGGCCCGTTCGGGAGGCCCTGCGAGGCGCCGACGCGGTCCGCCGTCTGCGAGTCCGACGCGCTGTCGCCGCACGCCACGGCGAGGAGCGCCCCGAGCGCGAGCAGCGCGGCGAGCGCACCGAGTGGGTTGGCGATGAGCCTGATCACTGGACGACCGTGCCCCCCTCGGTGTCCGCGTCGGCGACGCCGGTCTCGAGCAGGTTGCCGACGACCGGCCCCAGCGCTGTGGTGCGCACGACGCCGTTGCGGTCGATGAAGAACGTGGCGGGGAGCCCTCGCACGCCGTAGCGCGCGGCGACGTCGCCGCGCGTGGTGTCGAATACCACGACGAACGTGAACTCGTTCGCCTCGATGAACTTGGTGGCCGCGCCCACGGTGTCGTCGCGGAGGAAGTTCACGGCGACCACCACGAGGTCGTCCGTGCCATCGGCGCCACGGTGGTCCCACAGCTCCTGGAACTCGGGCATCTCCTCGCGGCACGGCGGGCACCAGGTGGCCCAGAAGTTGAGCACCACGGTCTTCCCCCGGAAGTCGGAGAGCATGACGACGTTGCCGTCGAGATCGGTCAGCCGGAAGTCCGGCGCAAGCTCGTCGAGCTGGACCGAGCGGTCGTCCACGAGGCCGATCTGGACCATCGTGGTTTCGACTGCGTCGTCTCCGGACGCGTCGTCCCCGGCGGCCCCATCGTCCGTCGCGCCATCGTCGGTGGCGCTGACGTCCGTCGTGCCGTCCTCGGAGGCGTCGGCCGTCTGGGTGGCGGTGGGGACGGGGACAGCGACCATCACCTCGTCGTCGGTGAGGATCTCGCGCTGCACGTACATCGCGCCGAGGACGACGACGATCGCGACGACGATGGTGTAGCGGATCAGCCTCCGCGTCAGCGACTCTTCCATGCCTCGTGCTCCCTCGCCACTACCATCATTATCGGCTGCCGCGCCGAATCGGTCAGCGAAGCGTTAACCGCCGGCCAGGATCACGCGTGTCTCCGGCTTGAACACCGACCACGCGAACCAGAAGTGGCTGCCGGACACCACCGCCTCGAGCTGCGAGCCGGCCAGCGGCCCCTCGACCGCCTGGCCGAGCACGTTCCACGTGCTGCCCGTGCCGACATCGACGATCGCGCCGTCGCGCGCCTCGAACGCCAGGCGCTCGCCGTCGAGCACCGGGATGAAGGCGCCGGCCGAGCCGACGTTGCGGCTGCCGACGATGAACGCGTCGTCGAGCGCGGAGACCGCGCCCGACTGCCAGAACGCCACCACTGCCTGGCCGCCGATCTCCGCCTCGATCACGACGTGCTCGCTGAGCGCCCTCCACGCGAACGCGGCGGCCTCCCCGTTGACCTCGACGGCCAGCACGCGCTCCTTGGCGTCCAGGCGGGCGTCCTCGAACTCCGGGACGTCCACGACCATGCGGGACTGGGTGTCGTAGAAGACGTACGGGTTCTCGCCGTAGGGGCGGATGGTCCCGGTGTCGCGGTTCAGCACCATGCCGCCGGGGTAGGCCGCGCCGAACTCCTCGAACGAGACGATCTGCGCTGGCAGGAAGTCGAGGAGCCTGCCGGCGTCGATGCCGACGATGGCCTCGCCGGAGAGCTGCTGCCACAGCGACTCGTTGGTGCGGTCGTACATGATGAGGTCGCTGCGGCGCAGCTTGCCGGAGACGCCGAACTCGCGGACCTCGCCGTCCACGGTGCGCGCGAAGACGATCGCCGAGTTGCAGAGCGGGCAGTACGTCACGATCACCGGCTCGCCACCGACCACGTCGTTCACGATCTCGTGCCACGTCAGGATGTGCAGCGGGTAGGCCCGCGCGTCACCCTCGTGTACGAACGAGATCACCGGCTCTTGCGGCGCCAGCCACGCGCTCGCGTCCTCGACGGTGTCGAACTGCGGCGCGTCGATCGAGGGGATCGCGTCGGGCGGCAGCAGGGCGATGATGTCGGCGAGGTCGACCGTCGCCTTCGTCACGTCGAGCGAGGGGAAGTCCGTCTGCAGCCGCCGCGCCACGAACTCGCGCTGCGCCTCGCGCGCGGCCTCGGCGGAGGGGCTCGGCGTCGGTGTCGCGGTCGGCGTGGCCTCGGCCGTGGCCTCGGCGGCTGCCGTGGCGGTGGCGGTGGCCGTCGCCTCGGACGTCGCGGCGGGCCGGTCGTCGGCCATCATCGCGTCGTCGTCATCGCCCGTGCAGGCGGCGAGGAGCGCGGCGGCGGCCAGCCCGAGCGCGAGCAGGGTGCTCCGCAGGTACATCGGTCCTCCTTCGATGTGTGGGAGCGCACGATCCAGCATAGGTCACGAGCGCCGCACGAACCCTCGACGCGCCGGGTCCCGGCGTTGTGAGTGCAATCGACGCCTACTACGATGCACGCGAGCCAACAGGGGGCGGGCCGTGGCCGATCCAACGAACCTCGACCTGGAGCTTGAACGCGCTGCCGACCTGCTTGCCGGATGCACCCATAACGTCGTGCTGACCGGCGCGGGCATCTCGAAGGAGTCCGGCATCCCCACCTTCCGCGGCCCGGACGGGCTGTGGACGAAGCTCGGCGTGCCCGCCATGGACGGCTACCAGAAGTTCATGGAGAACCCTCGTGGCTGGTGGGAGGACCGCCTCGCCCAGGACGCCAACCCCGACCCCGACATGGAGAACTTCCGCGTCCAGCTCGAGGCCGCCGAGCCCAACGACGGCCATCGCGCGCTCGCCGAGCTGGAGCGCATGGGCGTGGTCTCCCACGTCATCACGCAGAACGTCGACGACCTGCACCGCCAGGGCGGCACGGAGTCGCTCACCGAGATCCACGGCAACACGAGCTGGATGCGCTGCATGGCCTGTCACGCGCGCTGGCCCGAGGCCGAGATCATCGTCGACCCCGAGGACCTGCCCCCGCGCTGCTCACAGTGCAACGGCGTCGTGAAGAGCGACGGCGTGATGTTCGGCGAGCCGATCCCGCCGTACGCGCTCCAGCGCTCGCAGCTCGAGGCGCTGCAGTGCGACCTGTTCATGATCATCGGCACCACGGCGCAGGTGTACCCGGCGGCGGAGTTCCCGCAGATCGCCGTGCGACGCGGCGTGCCGCTCATCGAGATCGACCCCGACCCGACCGCGCTCACGGCCATCGCGGCCGTGATCCTGCGCGGCCCGGCCGGTGAACTGCTCCCGCGGCTCGTCGAGGCCGTGCGCGAGCGGCAGGCGGTCTGACCGTGCGGCGAGCGGCGGTCACGTGAGCCTCGGCATCCTGATCGGCACGGAACGCGGCCTGTACGGGTTCTTCCCCGGCGAACGCCCGCACCCCCTGCTCCCCGACATCCCCGTCGCCGGTGTCGACGCCCACGAGGGCGTCGCGGTCGTCGCCTCGCCCGGCAACGGTGTGTGGCTCCACGACGGCGGGCCGCCGTCGGACTGGCGGCAGGTGTGGGAGGGCGACGCGCGCTCGGCGCGCATCACCCCGGAGGGCGACCTCATGGTCGGGACCGCGCCCCCGAAACTGCTGCGCTCCAGCGACAGCGGCGAGACGTGGGAGCCCTCGACGACCCTTGAGAGCGTGGTGCGCTACCAGCGCACCCGGAGCACGGTCACGGTGAGCAACGCCGAGTGGGCGCTGACGTCGATCGCGTTCCCGCCCGACGGCATCCTCGTCGGCGTCCACGGCGCGGGGGTGTGGCTCTCGATGGACGAGGGCCGCGGCTGGATGCCGCGCTCGGAGGGCATCGACCCGGCCGTGACGGGGCTCTACGAGCACCCCGAGCACAAGGACCGCGTCTACGCGACGACGCGCAGCGGCCTCTTCCGCTCCGACGACGGCGGGTACACGTGGCTGCAGTCGCTCACGGGCCTCGACCGCTCCATCGCGCGGAGCGTGTCGGTCATGCCGGAGTCCGTGGACACGCTGATCATGAGCGCGGCGCGGCGACAGTCCGGGCAGGGCGCGGTGTTCCGATCGATCGACGGCGGCGTGCGGTGGATGCGCATCCCCGTGGGCGACGAGGACGAGTGGGCCGTCGCGCCGATCGTGACGCGCCTCGCCGGGAGCCTGGACACGACGTTCGTGCTGGCCGGCGGGCGGCTGTGGGCCTCGCACAACCGCGGCATCAGCTGGCTCCCGCTCACCGACGACGGCGACACGGCCAGCCTGCCCCCCGCCAGCTCCCTCGCCGTCTCGCTGTAGCGGGCGCCCGCACAGCGCGCAACGGCCCTCGATGCTAGGATTGAGTACCGCGGCACAATCACGTTGACCCCGAAAGAGGCGCACGCCTTGGCCAACCGCAACACGGCCCAGACCGTCGAGGTCAACGGCCTCAACCTCCAGTACCACGAGTGGGGCGAGTCCCGCACCCGGCACGCCCTGATCCTGCTCCACGGCTACGGCGAGACCTCCGGCATCTGGCAGGAGTGCGCCGTCGAGCTGGCGCGCGAGTTCCGCGTCATCGCGCTCGACCAGCGCGGCCACGGCGGCAGCCAGCGCGCGACCGACCACAACTACTCGCGCACCAGCCAGGTCGAGGACCTCGAGGCGTTCGTGGACTCGCTCGGGCTGCGCACGGTCACGCTCATCGGCCACGGCATGGGCGGCGCGAACGCGCTCTGCTTCGCCGCCGAGCACCCCGACATCGTGACCGCGCTCGTGGTCATCGAGGCGGCGCCGGAAGTGCTGCGCACCGGCGTCGAGAACCTGCGCCGGCTCTTCGCCTCCGCCGACGAGTTCGGCTCGCTCGACGAGGCGGTCGAGACCTTCGCGGTGTTCTACCCCTACGCCACCGAGGAGCAGCTCCAGCGGCGCGTGCGCGCCACCGTGACCGCCACCGACGAGGGCGCGTTCGCGTGGGACTTCGACCCGATCTTCCGCGACGCCACCGCGCGCCCGCCGGAGCCCGACCCGGGCCAGCGGCGCATGGTGAACCTCTGGGACTGCGTCGAGCGCGTGCAGGCCCCGGTGATGATCGTGCGCGGCTCGGAGACCGACATGCTCACGCCCGAGGCGATCCAGCGCCTCCACCGCCGGATCCCCGGTTCGCGCGTCTCCTTGATCGAGGAGGCGGGGCACGCTGTACCATCCGACCAACCCGGCGCCCTCGGGCAGCACATCCGGGAGTTCCTCCAGAGTCTGACCACGGGACCATCCTGATGCCACGCGAATTCCACAAAGTCCTCGTCACCGGCCTCGGCGCCGTCACCCCGATCGGCAACGACCTGCCGAGCTACTGGGAGGGGCTGAGCACCGGCCGCAACGGCATCACGCCCGTCACGCTGGTCGACCCCACCGACCTCCCCGTCCAGATCGCCGGCGAGGTGAAGGGCTTCGAGCCCACCGACTACCTGGACCGCAAGACCGCGCGCCGCAGCGCGCGCTTCGTCCAGTTCTCCGTCGCCGCCGGCAAGGAGGCGCTGGTCGACGCCGGCGTGGACCTCGCGGACCCCGATCTGCGCGAGGCCATCGGCGTGGTCATGGCCACCTCGGGCGACGCGTTCGACCTCGGCGCGCCGTACATGGAAATGGTGCAGAAGGGCCCGCAGCGCGCCGACCCGATGATCATCACGCGCTCCGGCCAGCACATGGGCGCCGCCCGCATCGCGCGCGAGCTGGGCCTGCGCGGCCCGAACACGACCATCAACACGGCCTGCGCCTCGGGCACCGACGCGCTCGGCCACGCGCTCAACCTGATCCGCCTCGGCCACGCGCCGATGATCGTCTCCGGCGGCACCGAGGCCATCATCACGCGCCTCGCGCTCGCCTCGATGGGCCGCCTCGGCGCGCTGTCCCGCAACAACGAGGACCCCGAGCACGCCTGCCGCCCGTTCGACGCGAACCGCGACGGCTTCGTGCTGGGCGAGGGCGCCGGCGTGCTGCTTCTCGAGTCCGAGGAGTCCGCACGCGCGCGCGGCGCGACAGTCTACTGCGAGATCGCCGGCGCCGGCTGGTCCTTCGACGCCACCGACGACACCGCCCCCGACCCCGAGGGCGAGGCGCTCGCGATGAAGCGCGCGATGAACGACGGCGAGGTCGACCCGGCCGAGGTCGAGTACATCAACGCCCACGGCACCAGCACGCAGTACAACGACCGCAGCGAGACCCGCGCGGTGAAGCTGGCGCTCGGCTCGGAGAACGCGAAGAACATCGCGATCTCCTCGACCAAGTCGATGACGGGCCACCTCGCCGCGGGGGCAGGCGGCATCGAGGCGATCGCGGCGGTGCTGGCGATGCACCACGGCGTGCTCCCGCCGACGATCAACTACGAGGAGCCCGACCCGGACTGCGACCTCGACATCGTCCCGAACGAGGCACGCGAAGCCGACCTCCGCGTCGTGCTCTCCAACTCGTTCGGCCTCGGCGGCCAG
Source organism: Chloroflexota bacterium (assembly GCA_009840945.1). Classification (GTDB taxonomy): domain Bacteria; phylum Chloroflexota; class Dehalococcoidia; order UBA2979; family UBA2979; genus VXMT01. The sequence goes on from VXMU01000113.1 coordinate 15,275, forward strand.
AACGCCTGCGTCGCGTTCCGCCGCTACGAGGGGTAGCTGCAAGCCGGGAGGCAGCCTGGGCGGCGCGTCCGCCCCGCTAGATCATCGGCCAGGGCACGCAGCGCCACGGGTACATCTCGGGCAGCACCGGGTGCGCGAGCAGCCCGGCCGCGCGTTCCACGAACGCCTCCACCTCGGCGTCCGAGAGGAAGGCACGGAGCGCCTCGCTCGAGGCGTCGCAGTCGCGCATGGCGTCGTGGGCGCGCTGCAGGTCGGCCTGCAGCGGTTGCGGTAGCCCCTCGCCGGCGAAGTCCCAGATCACCGTGCGCAGCTTCTCGTGCTCGTGGAAGCACAGCGCCTGATCGATGCCCCACACGCGGCCGTCGGCGGCGAGCAGGATGTGCCCGCCCTTGCGGTCCGCGTTGTTGGCGACGAGGTCGAACGCGGCCATGCGTACGAACTGGTCGCGGAGGTCATCGCGGCCGCGCAGCTCGAAGAAGTGCTCCGCCGGGTTGTGCTCGATGAAGAGCTGCATGGAGCCCAGCCCCTCCGGCCCCTCGCGCTCCACGGTCGGCGGCACCATCTCCCAGCCGAGCAGCCTCGACAGCTCGTACGTGGCGACCTCGCGGCGGTGGAGCGTGCCGTAGTCGAAGTCGTAGAGCGGACGCTCGCCGCGCTGCGGCTTGTAGACGCCGAGCCCCGCGCCGTGCTCGGGGTGCTCGAGGTCGGCGAGGAAGACGTAGTTCGAGGAGTCGTAGAGCAGCCGCAGCTGCGCCACCTCGGCCTCGCGGAGGGCGTCCACGGCGTGCGCATCGTGCGGCGACCACGCGTTGGTCAGCTCGGCGATGCGCTCAGCCACGGCCCGCCCTGCTCCGTCTCATGCGTCGCCGACGACCTCGCGCTCACGGAGCCCGAGGCCGACGCGCATCGCGGTGCAGTGCATCATCATCGTCGCGACCGCCGGCAGCGCGCGGTCGACGGCGTCGCGCGCCTCGGCGATGGCGTAAGGGCGCATCCCCGACTCGCGGAGTGCGGCCTCGTCGGCGCGCAGCGGGACGGCGAGGAACCGCGACGAGGAGCGCGCATAGAAGTAGAGCGCGCGGCCGCGCTGGCGGAACAGCGGGTACGCGACCAGGTGCTGCAACTCGTCCCACACCGCGTCGAAGTAGCTCGGCCAGACCGCGATCGCGCGGTACAGGTCGGGCGGCGAGTCGAGCTGCAGCTCCGCGGGCACCTCGGGCAGCATTCCCGCGTCCGCCGGCGCCAGCTCCACGGTCGTGTCGATGTGCGCCTGCTCGCGTTCGGACGGCTCGCGCGGCTCCGGGCGCCCCTGCCCGCCGACCGAGGGCGCCTCGTGCGCCTCGGCCAGCGCGGCCAGCAGCAGCAGGAGCTGCGGCTGCAGCCAGTGGAAGACGTCGAGCACGGCGACGACCTGGTCGAGGTCGGCCTCGCTCATCGAGCCGGCGAGCAGCGACTCGCGCGACAGCGTCGGGTCGTCGTAGACGTCCTCGACGGCGTCGAGCGCCATGTCGGCCATGTAGAGCGCGCTGCCGAGGAAGCCGGCGGTGTCGACCGAGGGCGCGAGCTGCGGCCAGACGGCCTCGAGGAAGCCGTCGATGTCCGCGAGCTGGTGCACGACGGACGGGACGAACGAGGTGCGCAGCCCCGCCGTCATCTCCGCCACCGGTGACTGGTCGTGTCCATTCGCCATGACCTGAGGATAGCGACCCGCGCACCAAACCGGGGAGAGGGTCGCGCTCCGAACGCACGTTCGCTATACTAGCGACTCGGCGGGGACGCGCGGCAGCGAGCCGCGCTATCGAGGGTGGCGTGAACGACACGCAACGCGGTCCGCTGGCGCGGACCCAGACTCCCGGCGACGCGACAGTCGAACCCTCGCTGCGTCCGCGGCGGCTCGACGAGTACTTCGGCCAGGACACGGTCAAGGCGTCGCTGCAGATCGCCATCGAGGCCGCACGCGGTCGCGACGAGCCGCTGGACCACATCCTCATCCACGGCCCGCCCGGCCTCGGCAAGACGACGCTGGCGATGATCATCGCCTCGGAGATGGGCGTCTCGATCCGCATCACCTCCGGCCCCGCCATCGAGCGCGCCGGTGACCTCGCCTCGGTGCTCACGAGCCTGCAACCCGGCGACGTGCTCTTCATCGACGAGGTGCACCGCCTCCCCCGGCCCGTCGAGGAGATCCTGTACCCGGCGATGGAGGACTGGGCGCTCGACATCATCCTCGGCTCCGGGCCGAAGGCGCGCGACGTGCGGCTCAAGCTCAACCGCTTCACGATGATCGGCGCCACCACCCGCTACGCCCTCGTCTCGCAGCCGCTGCGCGAGCGCTTCGGCGCGTCGTGGCGACTCGACTTCTACGACGAGGCGGCGCTCGCGCGCATCGTCGAGCGCTCGGCCGCCGTGCTCGGCTGCGCCATCGACGACGGCGGCGTCGAGGGCATCGCGCGACGCTCGCGCGGGACTGCGCGGGTCGCCAACCGGCTGCTCCGGCGCGTGCGCGACTACGCCGAGGTGCGCGCCGACGGCGTCATCACCGCCGGGGTCGCGGACGAGGCGCTCGGCCAGCTCGAGATCGACGCGCTCGGCCTCGACGCGATGGACCGCGAGCTGCTGCGCGTGCTCATCGACCGCTTCGGGGGCGGGCCGGCCGGGCTGGAGACGCTGGCCGCCGCGGTGTCCGAGGAGTCCGACACGATCATGGACGTCTACGAGCCGTACCTGCTCAAGATCGGCTTCCTGCAGCGCACCCCGCGCGGCCGCGTCGCCTCGCGCCTGGCGTACGACCACCTCGGCCTCTCGTACCACGTGGCCGAGGAGGCGGAGGAGCGCTTGCAGCCCTCGCTGTTCGGGGACGGCGCGGCGCGCTAGGTCCGCGCGTCAGTGGACGCCCACCACCATCGCGTCGAGGGGATGGCCCGGGTCGAAGAGGGCCACGGCCACCCGGCGACCCGTCACCAGCGCGCCCGCCGGAATCGCGCGGGACACCGGCACGCCCGTGACCACCGAGGTGAGTGAGTTCGCGAACCGCACCGTCGCGAGGTGCGTCGCGACGTCGAAGGCTTCGAGGGTGGCGCGTTCGATCATCGGGGGCTCCTACACGTCGCTGAGCGCGATGCGCTGCTCGTAGACCGCGCGGCGGCCGCCGCGGACGTAGCGCGTGTGCAACCCGGAGACGCGGAACCGCGCATCCACCAGGCCCGCGCGCTTCGAGGTGATGGCGATGGGGTCGCCGACCTCGAGGCCGGGGTGCGGGCGCACCACCAGCTCGCCGCGGCCGAGCGCCAGCTTCGAGCGACGCAGCACGGCGTCCGCGCGGGCGTCGGCGCGGGCCTGCGCCTCGATGTTCTCGTCGACGACGATCGCCGTGCCGCCGCCCTCGGCGAGCGCGATCTCGTCGACGGCCTCGGCGAGCACGTTGGCGCCGAAGATGCGCGCCCAGCCGGCGGCGGGCGCGCCCGACTCGACGGCCAGGCGCATCACCGGCTCGTCGTCCCCGAAGCTCGCGAGGGGTTCGTCGTCGCGGTCGGGCCGCGACAGGAGCGCGACGTGCGTCCGCATGATCACCTCGTCCGGGAGCATCTCGAGGAGGCGTCGCACGGCCGTCGTCCCGCGCTCGCCGGCGCGCACGGTGAAGGCCGGCTGCAGCGTGCTCGACTCGGTGCTCACGCGGCCGCCGCCGAGGCGGATCCCGGCGTGCTGCATGACGCCCGTGAGCACCCTCGACGCGTTCGTCTCGCCCGCCGCCCACACGAACTGGCGGGGGGCCGTCCACGCGTCGAGGAGTCCCCAGCCGTCGACGCCATCGACCTCGACCGTGGAGCCGCCGAGGTCGTAGCGACGCCGGACCGCCGTGATCCAGAAGGCGCGGCCCTCCAGGCGCTCCCTGCCGGCGCTCGTGATGTAGCCCGGCGTGGGCCGCAGCTCCCCGCCGGCCGCGAGGGCGGCGGGCGCGGCATCCGGACCGTAGCGGCCGTCGTCGTTGCGCAGCAGCAGCCGCACCCGGCCGCCGCGCAGGCCCTCGATGAGCGTCGCTTCGAGGACGTCGTCGCTCAGGTCGGACGCCGGTTCGGGGTACGGCGCGTGCCAGACGGCGTTGGGCGAGGCGAGCCATGCGGCGCCGTTCCCGGCGGCGATGGCGAGCCCGTGCGGCGACTCGTGCCCGAACGGCCTCGGGTTCCGCCACAGCTGGTCGCTGTACGAGGTGCGGCCCACGCCCGGCGTGACGTGTACGCGGTCGTACGCCCCGCCACCGGCGTACGACTCCACGAACACGCTCTGCGGCGCATCGGCGTGCGCGGTCCCGCTGGCCCGGTACGTCGTGCGCGTGCCCGGGGCCGCCGAGACGACCTCGACCAGCGGACGCCAGCGGCCGGGCGGGTAGGCGTTGCCGGCGCCGTAGATCGTGGACCACACGCCCGCGTCGCCGGCCGCGTTCGTGCCGGAGATCAGGACGTTGTGGTCCACCGAGTACGACGCGGCAACCGCGTCCACCGTGGCCAGCGATCGCGACCACGTGGCGGCCGACCGCCACCGCGCCGTCCCGAACCGCCGGACCACGTACACCGTCCCGCCGACCGCGTAGAAGACGGCGGCCGTGCCGTCCGGCCCGAGCGAGCACGCCACCGCGGTCACCGCCCTCGCCGCGACCGCCAGCACGGTCGGCGTCCCGAACGTCGCCCCGCCGTCGCTGCTCTCGCGCACCTCGACGCGCACGCCGTCGGCGCCCACCAAGGCGATCAGGGCGCGGGTCCCGCTCGCGGCGAGGCCGACGCGAGGGGCGGCGGCGACGGTCGCCACCGCTGTCCACGCGCTGAAGTCGCTGTCGGGGCCCGGCGCGGCGATGCGCTGGCGCGTGAGCGCGCCCGTCGAGGGATCGATGCGCACGCGCAGCAGCGCGCCGTCGCCGGCAACCGCGACGGCGCACGGACCGTCGGGCTCCATCCCGGTGTAGACGCGCCGCCAGCGCAGCCGCAGCGAGCCGACGTCGCGGTCGTGCAGCAGCACGCGCAGGTACGGCTTCGCGCTCGGGGAACGGCGCGCGGCCTCGAGCGTGGGCGAGATGCCTCGCATGGTCGCGGCTACTCGCCCGGGGCCGGGGCGGCGACGGGGCGGTAGAGCTGGCGCGAGCGGACGCGACGCTCGCGCCCGTGCTTCGCCAGCGCCCGCGCGAACGCCGCGAGGCGCTCCTGCGCCCAGATGTGGTAGTGCCGCCAGGTGTCCGCGCCGCCCGCGTTGACGCGGTTGGTGGCGAACGAGGCCCACTCCAGCGCCGCGTAGCCGCCCGCCCCCGTGGCGACGATCTCCTCGAGCGCCGCGGGGAGCGTCGAGGTTTCGTCCGTCAGGGTGTGGAGCTTCGAGTAGGAGACGGTCGCGCGCTCGCCCGCGTGCGGCGCCCGGTCGACGACCAGCGTGAGCGTGTCGCCCCACGCGGAGAACGCGACGAACGACGGCGGGTACTGCCCCGCCGGGTACTCGACCGCCTCGACCGAGACGCGGTCGGCGAGTCCCGAGACGTCGAGGTCGCGGCTGCCGGCCGCGGTGGTGAGCGTCGTAACCGCTTCGAGCGGCGCGGCGAGCGAGAGCTCGCGCACCGCGCGCTCGATGTGGCGGTCCAGCTCCTCGTCGGACCAGCGTTGGTCCGTCTCGTCGGTGTCGCGCAGGTCACGGCGGACGCGCGTGCGCATCTCGGTCAGGTGCATGGTCGTCTCCCGGGCGCGTCGAGATGGGCGTGCGGGCCGCTAGGCCTGCACGCCGGTCAGCTTGGCGAGCTTGAGCTCGTTGAAGAGGGCCATGGAGACGTACCACTTCACGCGTACCCGCGTGGCGTCCTTCGTCTCCAACGCGCCGACGCGCTCGATGGTGACCCCGCCGGGCGCGGTCAGCCCCGCCACGGCGCCCTCGCCGAACTGCAGCGCGTAGATCACCGAGGTGTCGCGCGCCGTCCCCTGCGTCTGGTCGTCCGCGATGTAGTCGCTGACGCCGATCGGGACGCCGTCGTAGTAGGCGACCATGCGGCCGAACTCGTCGCGGTCGTGCTCCACCACGCCCGAGCCCGCGGCGCGCGCGAGGCTGTTCAGCGTGCGCCGCGAGCGACGCGACATGAGCAGCATCTCCGGCTTCCCGCCGCGCACGAGGTCCACGAGCTCGTCGAGCTTGTCGAGCGTCAGCTTCGCGCCGTTCACGCCCATCGACACGGTCTGGCCGGCGGCGCAGAGTTCGGCGAGGCCGTTGAAGGCCTTCGAGTCCGCGTCGGTGTCGCCGTTGATGAAGGTGTCGTCGAACTGCTGCTGCACGGCCTTGGCCTTGAGCTCGACGACGGCCGCCTCGATGTCCTGGACGTTGTTGCGGGTGCGGGCGATGTAGTTATCGATGTCCGCGTCGCCGCCGAGGATGGTGAGCGAGGCGGTCACCTGCGTGAACGTCGGCGTGCTCTCGGCCCACGTGTCGCCCACGGAGTAGAAGGCGGCGGAAGCCGCGGCGTTCTCGCGGTTGTAGGTGAGCCCGTTGCCGACGATCTCGATGAACGGGAGCCGCTGCAGGACGGGGCTGTCCTTGATCACGGTCTCGATGACGCCCTGCTGCAGGACGTCGTTGGAGAGCTTGGCCCCCTCGGTCAGTGTCAGCGCCACTTGGTCCCTCCCTGCGCGCAGCCTCCCGCCGCGCGCCAGCTTCGATGTGCGTTGTGGGAAGGGAGGCTAGGGGAACGTCCGTGCTACTCGAAGCGCCGTATGACACCGTGCGCCGACGCCGTGTAGATTTCGCCCATGACGACGCCCGCCGAGACCAACCCCCTCGACGTCGAGGGCGCGTGGTCCATCGACACCCGCTGCATCGGCTGCGACGTGGCGCGCCACTGGGCCCCCGACCTCGTAGGCCAGGACGACGACGGGCTGTCCTTCATCGCCCGGCAGCCCGAAACCGCCGAAGAGCAGGCGCAGCTGTGGCGAGCAGCGGTCGCGTGCCCGACGCAGTCGATCCGCAACCGCAACGCGCGACGGCCGGATGAGCCGCCCTTCCCGTTCGAGCTCGCGCCGGGTGTGCTCGCGCTGGGGCACAACTCCCGCAAGTCCTTCGGCGGGCACTCTTACCTCGCCGTGCGCGACGATGGGAACGTCCTCTTCGACTCGCCGCGGTTCGAGCGCGCGCTGGTGGAGCGCGTCGCCGAACTGGGTGGCGTCGCCCATATCCTGCTGAGCCATCGCGACGACGTGGCGGACTATGCGCGCTGGGCGGACCGCTTCGGCGCGCGGGTCTGGATCCACGCCGCCGACGCCGACGCGGCGCCGAAGGCCACCGACATCATCGAGGGCAGCGACCCGACGACCATCGCTCCGGGCGTCGTAGCGCTCCTCGCGCCCGGCCACACCGAGGGGCACCTGGTGTTCCACCTGGACGAACGCCTGCTCTTCACCGGCGACACGCTGCACTGGAATCACCGACGCGGGGAGCTGGACGTGACGCCCATCCAGACCTGGTTCGGGTGGGAGGCCCTCGCCGAAACCATGGACATGCTCGCCGGCTTACGCGTCGAGTGGGTGTTCGCCGGACACGGAAGCTGGCGTCACATGGGCTTCGACGCCTACGCCGCCGAGATGCGCGAGCTGGGGCCGGCCATGCGCGAGGTCGGTCGGTACGCGTGGGCGGAGCGGCCGGGCACCTCGTTCGACTGGTACCCGTTCCCGGACTGACCGCCCGAGGCCCCACCCGCCCTCGCTCCCCCACGGTCAGGCGCCCGCGCGGCGCTCCAGCCCGAGCGCGATCTTCTCCGCCGCCGACATCCCCTCCACGCTCGGTTCGAGACGACCCGGCGCGCCGACGGGGAAGCCCCGCGACGCCTCCTCGTCGGCCTCGGCGGCCAGCCGCTCGCGGATCTGCGCGACTGCGCGCCGCGCTGCCTCCACCGAGGCGTCGACCTCGGCCAAGCTCTCGCCCGCGACGAGGTCCGGCGGCAGCGAGGGCTCCGCGGTCAGCACCGCCTCGCGGTAGCGCGCGACCGCGGCGAGCCGCGCTTCGCGCTCGGCGTCGAGGTCCGCGCGCAGCCGGGCCAGCTCCTCGGAGGCCTCGGCGGCGGCGCTCTCGTCGCCGGGCTCCTCGCCCTCGATCGCGGCGAGCTCGGCCAGCGCCTCGTCGGGCAGGTCGTTGCCTTCGGCGTCGCTCATGGCGAGCTGATCGGTGTGGGTCATGGTTCGTCCTCCTCGATTGCTGTGGTTGTGCGGCGGACGGTAGTGGCCCGACGCGCGAGGCCCGAGCAGGACATGGCGCGGTGTGTGACGGGGCCGCGCGCTACCATGCCCCCATGTGCGCCCTCGCCCGTCCCGCGGCCGTCAACATCCGCCCCATGCGTCGCGCCGACGTGCGGGCCGCGGTGCGCATCGAGCGCGACGCGTACGGCTCGAGGAGCCCGCGCACGACCTTCCGACGCGAGCTGCTCAACGGGCTCGCGCAGTACCTCGTCGCCGACGTGGGCGAGTCCGACCCGGCGCCGCCGCAGGTGCGCCACTGGTGGGGCCGCGCGGTGCAGTTCCTGCCCGACCGGCTGCCGTTCGGTCCGGCGGGCGCGCCCATCGCCGGCTACGCCGGGGCGTGGTTCACGCACGATCAGCTGCACCTCGTCACGCTCGCGGTCGCGCCCCAGTACCAGGGGCGGGGCATCGGCCAGGCGCTGCTGCTCGCCGTCTGCGACCTCGCCGTGGCCGCCGACCTCGACAGCGTCGCGCTCGAGGTGCGTTCGACGAACGCGCGGGCCGTCAGCCTCTACGCGCGCCACGGATTCCGCAGCAACGGGCGGCTGCGCAACTACTACTCCGACAACGGCGAGGACGCGCTCGTGATGCTCCTCGACGGCCTCGACACGCCCGAGGGGCGCGCCGCGCTCGACGCACGCCGCGCCGAGCACGCCGAGCGCTACGGCGTCGGGTTCGTCACACGGGGCGACTGACGAGGGTTCGAGGCCGCGCTACGCCGAGGCTTCCGCACTCAACCGGGCGAGGAGCGCGCTGCGCTGCAGCTTGCCGTTGCGCGTGCGCGGCAGCTCCGCGACGGGGACGTACTGGTGCGGCTGCTTGTATCCGGCGAGGCGCGCCTCGGCGTGGGCGCGCAACGCGGGCTCCTCGATGTCCGCGCCATCCTCGGCCACCACGCACGCGGTGACCAGCGTCTTGGTCGCGTCGATGGCGAGCCCCACGACGGCTACCTCGGCCACGCCGGGCGCGGACTCCAGCGCCGCCTCGATCTCGACCGGGGAGAGGCGGTAGCCGAACGACTTGATGACGTCGTCGGCGCGGCCGTGGAACCACACGTAGCCGTCCTCGTCGAGCGCGGCCAGGTCCCCGCCGGTAAACCACTCGCCGCGGAACACGGAGGCCGCCTCGTCGGGCCGTCGCCAGTACCCGAGCATCAGGCCGGGGTCGGAGCGGTGGACGGCGAGCAGGCCCACCTCGCCGGGCGGCAGCGGCTTCCCACCGCCGTCTTCCGGCAGCACCGCCAGCCGACGACCGGGCTGCGGCCGGCCGGGCGAGCCCGCCCGCACCGGCGTCGCGGGCCCCGAGGAGACGTAGGTGCTCACCTCGGTCATCCCGAGCGCCTCGTACATCTCGACGCCGACCTGCTCGAGCCACTCCGCTCGCAGCGCCGGAAGCAGCGGCTCGCCCGCGCACAGGCAGTGCCGCAGCGACGAGAGATCGTGCTGCGCGGGCGCGCCGTACTTGAGCAGCTGGCGGTGCACGGTCGGCACGGCGGTGAAGACCGTGATGCCGTGGCGCTCGATAAGCGGCGCCCAGACCGCGGGGTCGGGCGGGCCTCCGTAGAGCATCGCGTGCCCGCCCGTGGCCCACACGTCCATCAACCCAACGCCGAGGGTGTACGACCAGTTGAGCGTGCCGGCGTGCAGCGCCACATCGTCCGGGCCGAAGCCCTGCCACGCATCCCACATCAGCGCGCGCCCGTACAGCGTGCGCTGCGCGTGCAGCACCCCCTTGGGCCGCGCCTGCGTGCCCGAGGTGTAGATGAGGAACGCGGGATCCTCGGCCGCCGTCTCGGGCAGCTCGCCACCACCGTCGAGGGTGTCGAGATCCTCGGCGTGGAGTTCGAGGCCGCCGAAGCCGGGCAGCGCCAGCTCGCGCGTGGTGAAGGCGGCGCGCGGCTCCGCGTCGTCGACGAGGAACGCCGCCTCCGCCTCGGTGAGCTGCGGCGACGCCGGGATCGGCACCAGGCCGGCCGCGTTCGCGCCGAAGAACGCGAACGCGTAGGCGGGCGAGTGCGGCAGCCGCACGAGTACGCGGTCGCCCGGCTCCAGCCCGCGCGCGAGGAGCCCTCGCGCGACGCGCTGCACGCGCTCCCACACCTCGCCGTACGTCCACGACTCGGCGTCGCCGGGATCGCGGCCGTGCAGGAACGTGAAGGCGGTGCGGCGGGCGTGGTCGGGGTCGCCCGCCCAGCCCTCGAGGCAGGCGCGCGCGAGGTTGAGCGAGCCATCCACGGGGCTGCGCGTGACCGTGCCCGGCGCGATCGCCGGGCGCGCGCCGCTCACGACCCGTCCGCCGCTTCGACGATCGCCGACATCGAGCCCTTGCTGGTGGGGATCCGCGGGTCGGCGCCGTAGCCGTGGATCTTGCCCTGGTCGAGCGTCACCTGATCGTGGTCAGCGGTCTCGACGACCACCTGGCCCGCCGTGTCGACGATGCGCGCGAGCGCGTACGACTTCTCGCGGCCGTAGCCGAAGATCTTGCCGAGCATCTCGATGACGTACGCGTACGTGTGCTGGTCGTCGTCGAGCAGCACGAGGTGGTAGAGCGGCTCGAGCATCGACTCGGGCGCGTCGGCCTCGCTGGGCGCGTCGACGGGCGCGGGCGCGGATCCGGGTCCGATGGTGGTCACGGCCGTATTGTCGGCCCTGCGCTCCGCGCGTCAAACCTGGGAGGCCGGGCCCGTCGATCCTTCGGAGCGTGCTACGCCTCGGCGGGCTCGTGCGCGAAGACGCGCGGCTCGCGCCGCAGGCTCAGCGTGACGGCGCCGAGGCGCTCGTAGCGCTTGTCGGAGCCGACGCGCACGCTCAGGTCGTCGCCGGCCTGCGTGCGCACGCGCAGCATCTGGTCGTGGCCGTAGAAGGTGCGGCCGAGCACCTCGCCCGGCACGCCCGGGTCGCCGGCCCCGCCGATACGCACGTCCTCCGGCCGGATCACGACGACGCATTCGGCGGCATCGGGCGGCGCGGCGTGCTCGCCGAACGGACTGCGCACGCGGCCGTTGCGCGCCCGGCACGGCAGCACGATCGCGTCGCCGATGCTCGTGGCGATATGCAGCGTCTCCGGCTCGCGGTAGATGCGCTCCGGCGTCCCGCTCTGCTCGACGCGCCCCTGCCACATGAACGCGACGCGGTCGGCGAGCGAGAGCGCCTCCTCCTGCTCGTGCGTCACGAGGATCGCCGTCGCGCCCGCGCGGCGGATGATCTCGCGCACCTCGACGCGCAGCCGCTGCCGCAGGCTCGCGTCGAGGTTGGAGAACGGCTCGTCCAGCAGCAGCATGCGCGGGCCGGGCGCGAGCGCGCGCGCCAGCGCGGCGCGCTGCTGCTCGCCGCCGGAGAGCTCGTGCACGCTCCGCTCCGCGAGGTCGGTAAGGCCGCTCAGGTCCAGCACCTCGCGCACGCGGTGGCGGCGGTCGCGGCCGCTGCGGGTGCCGCCACGCAGGCCGTAGGCGACGTTCTCGGCGACGTTCATGTGCGGGAACAGCGCGTAGTCCTGGAACACCATCCCCACGTCGCGCCGGTCAGGCGGCACGAACCTCGACCCGCCCGCCGTGGGCTCGCCGAACAGCTCGAGCGTGCCGCCGTCAGGGCGCTCGAAGCCGGCGATGAGCCGCAGTGCGGTGGTCTTGCCGGACCCGCTCGGCCCGAGGATGGCGCAGAACTCGCCGGCCTCGACCTCGAGGCTGAAGTCCTCGACGGCCGTGACGCGCCCGTAGTGGCGCGAGAGCCCGGCGGCGCGGAGCGCGGGCGGGCCGTCAGGCATCGCGTCTCGTGAGGGCGAGGACCGCGAGCGGGAGGGCGGAGAGCGCGATCAGCACCAGCGCGGGTAGCGCCGCCTGCGCGAAAAACGCCTCGCTCGACGCGCTCCAGACGCGCGCGGCCAGCGTCTCGAACCCGATCGGGCTCAGCAGCAGCGTCGCGGGCAGCTCCTTCATCGCGGTGAGGAACACCAGCACCGCCCCGGCGATGATGCCGCGCGCGCTCAGCGGCAGCGTGATCGAGTGGAGCACCTCCCACGGCCTTCGCCCGAGCCCGCGCGCCGCCTCCTCCATCGAGGGCCGCAGCTGCAGCATCGAGACGCGCGTGGCGCCGATCGCCTGCGGCAGGAACAGCAGCGCGTACGCGAAGACGAGGAGTGTGAGCGACTGGTAGAGCAGCCCCGTGCCGAGCGCGGCGAAGACCAGCGCCAGCGCCACGACGAGCCCCGGCAGCGCGAAACCGGTGTAGCTCAGCGCCTCGAGCGGTCGTGTCAGCGCGAAGCCGCGGTGCCGCGCGGCGAGCATGGCGATCGGGAACGCGGCCAGCGCCGCCGCTCCCGCGGCCAGCCCCGAAGCCAGCAGCGAGTCCAGCGCGGCGTCCACCACGCCTCGCACGGCCTCGCCCGCGGCGAGCCCTCGCACGAGCCAGTAGCCGAGCAGCGCGACGGGCGTCGCGAGCGCGAGCGCGAGCACGCCCGCGACGAACGCGAAGGCCGGCCAGCACCACCGCCCGAGCCGTGCGGGCGGCGCCGTCCGCGCTCCTCGCCCCGCACCGTGCGCGGCGTGGTAGCGCGTGCGCCCGCGCGTCCACAGCTCGAGCGCGACGAGGGTGAGCGCGAGGCTCACGAGCACCAGCGCGAGCGCCGCGGCGCCGCTCAGGTCGAAGCCGGCCTCGTAGCGCACGAACAGCGCGCGTGTGAGCGAGTCGTAGCGCAGCAGCGCGACCGCGCCGAAGTCGGAGATGGCGTAGAGCGCCACGAGCAGGCCGCCCGCCGCGAGCGCGGGCCGCAGCTGCGGCAGCACGACGTGCCGGAACGTATGCAGGCGTCCGTGGCCAAACCCCCGCGACAGCTCCTCGAGCCGCGGGTCGAGCCCGGCGACGGCGGGCCGGAGCGTGAGCAGCAGGTAGGGGTACGTGAACAGCGCGAGCACCAGCGTCGCCCCCCAGAAGCCGTAGATCGACGGCAGCCGCTCGACCCCGAGCGGCGCGAGCGCGTCCTGCAGCAGCCCGCGCGGCCCGAAGGCGGAGACCGCGAGCCACGCCGCGATGTACGAGGGGATGGCGAGCGGCAGCGCCGCGAGCACGGCCATCAGTCGCCTGGCCGGCATATCGGTGCGGACGGTGAGCCACGCGATGGGCAACGCCAGCGCGGCCGCGAGCGCGGTCGTCGCGACGGCCAGCGCGGCGGTGTTCCACACCAGCCGCAGCGTCGAGCCGGCGAGCAACGCCTCCCACGCAGCCTCGGGCGACTGTCCCGCGCGGACGAAGAGGTAGACCGGCGGGACAGCGCAGGCCATCCCCACGAGGAGGGCGGGGACCCACAACGCGGCCGAGGGGCCGCGCTCGCCGGGGAGCGCGCGCATGGCGCGCCGCAGCGGCAGCGCGGCTTCACGAACGGTCATCGACGCTCCTCGTTGGGTCTCGGGGCGCGTGGCGGCGTACACGGGATGTTAGTCGAGGCTAACGGTGACGTATCGTAACAGCATCCCGCGCAACGCGCCCCTGCCGTACGGCGCGTTCCCGCCAGAACTGGCGGTCCATCGACGCGCGCCCCGTCGCCCCCTCGATGCCGGTGCGTCGCACCCCGTCGCGACCGCGCCGACGCCACCGGCGGGGTCGTACACTCGGGATGCGAGGTGCCCGATGGCCAGCCAGCCGGACCATGACGTTGAGGTCGCCGTGATCGGCGCGGGCGCGCTCGGGACAGCCGCCGCCGCCGCGCTCGCCCCCCGCCACTCGTTGCTCGTCGTCGAGCGCCACGAGGGCAGCGGGCGCGAGACCAGCTCACACAACAGTGGCGTCATCCACGCCGGGATCTACTACCCCACCGGCTCGCTCAAGCACCGCGCCTGCATCGAAGGCAACGCGCTGCTCTACGAGTGGTGCGAGGCGCGCAACGTCGTCCACCGCCGCTGCGGCAAGCTCATCGTCGCCCTCGCCGACGACGAGATAGACGGCCTCGACGCCGTGGTCGAGCAGGCACGGGCGAACGGCGTGCCGGGCATCTCCCGGCTCACCGGCGTGGAGGCGCGCGCGATCGAGCCGGCCGTGCCGGCCGCCGCGGCGCTGCTATCGGAGAGCAGCGGTGTGGTCGACCAAGCCGGGCTCGTGCGGTCGTTCGAGGGCGCGGCGGTCGAGGGCGGCGCGCTCTTCGCGTACCAGCACGAGGTCCTGACCGTCGAGCGCGATGGCGCCGGCTTCCGCCTCGAACTCCTCGACGCCGACGGACGGCGCTCCGAGCTCCGCTCCGCCGCGCTCGTCAACGCCGCGGGCCACGGCGCGCCGCGCATTGCCGCAGCGCTTGGCTACCCCCTCGACGGCGAGGGGGAGGTGCCGCGGCTGCGGCAGACGGCGAGCCGCGGACGCTACTACGACGTCGTCGGTCCCGGCCTCGCGCAGGCCGTGACGCGGCTCATCTACCCGCTGCCTGACCACGCCGGCGCGGCGCTGGGCGTGCACCTCACCATCGACACCGACGGCGCGCTGCACCTCGGCCCCGACGCAACCTGGCTCGAAGACGATGCGGTGCTCGACTACCGCAACAGCGACGAGGGCCGCGCGGAGTTCCTGGCTGCGGGCCAGCGCCTGCTCCCCGCCCTCACGGACGATGACCTTGCGCCGGGTCAGGTCGGCTACCGCCCGAAGCTCCACAATGCGGGCGAGCCACAGGCCGACTTCCTCGTCTGGCACGACGGCGGGTACGTCCACCTCGGGGGCATCGAGTCGCCGGGCCTCACGGCCGCGTTGCCGCTCGCGGACCTCGTCGCGGACCTGCTGCGCTGAGCACGCCTCCGGCTACGCGACGGCCCAGTCCAGCACGAGGTCGTCGGCGGGCATGTTGAAGTCCATCCGCGCCTCGCTCAGCACGTCCCGCCCCAGCAGCGACGGCACCTCGATGGACGACGGTGCGAGTTCGATGTTCACACGGGCCCCGACGACCCATGACGGTCCGTCTTCGGTACTGAACACGAGCACTGCGGGTTGACGCCCGTACTCCACCGGCGTGCTCGCGATCCCCAGTGCTTGAGTGAACTCGGGGATCAGAACATCAGGACTCAGCCGGGAGCCGTCCTGGGTGGTCAGGAGACGACGATCCCCCCAATGGATGGTCGTAGTGTCCGCGCCCGTGTCGACCAGGAACGGGATAACTCCGGCGACGCCGAGTCCGGGCAGCAGCACGCGTACGCGGATGTACGGTCGCCGGCGACCGCCTCGAAAATAGCCACGCGCACGCGGCACGGCTAGCTACAGCAGCCAGACTTGTTCGTCGGTCGTGAGATGTTCGAGGAACACGCTGTGAGGGTCGCCGCCTGCGTCGACGACGGCTTGCCGAACCTGCTCCGGGTCTGTTCCGTGTGCGACAACCCGCTGGTTCAGCATCCCAATCCACTCGTCCGCATATTGCTGCTCGAGCTCCTCCCGGTGTGCCTCGAGGTACTGCCTGTTGGCCTCCACCGCCCGGAGGCCCTCGAGGGCAGCCTCAAGGCCGCCGAAGGGCGCGAGGAGCTCTTCCGCCTCTTCCTTCGAGATGATTGGAGCCATCTCAGCGTCATCCCATCCACGGGCGCTGGGGGAGCGGAACCGGCAGCCCACGTGCGCCCACAGGGTACCCCGAAATCCCTATCCGCTACGTCGAAAATCAACCATATCCAGAACGTTATGGCACGCCCGTCGCCGGGCCTCGGAGGCCGCGCTCAGCGCACGCTCGGGTCGTACTCCATACCGACGTGGCCGAGCTCCTCGAAGCGACGGTACTCCGCCTCGCTGTAGCCGAGGATCTCGCGGTAGACGTACTCGTTGTGCTCGCCGAGCAGCGGCGCGTGGCGCGCCGGGGGCTCCGGCGTCGCACTCGCCTTCCACGCCCGCCCCACGTAGCGGTGTGTCCCGGCCTCGGGCGTCGAGATGGTCTGGAAAAAGCCCCGCGCGTGGTGGTGGCGGTCCTCGAAGGTCTCGGCGTCGTTCATCACCGCGCCCGCCGGTATGCCCTCGTACTGGAGGCGCTCCATCACCCATCGCGCGTCACGCTCGGAGGTCCACTCGGCGATGATCGCGTCCAGCTCGGCGCGGTTCGCGTGCCGGCGCGTCATGTCGCCGAAGCGTGGATCGTCGACGAGGTCCTCGCGCCGCATCGCGACGCAGAGGCGGCGCCACTCCTCCTCGTTGCGTACGGCGATGGTGACCCAGTGGTCGATGCCGTACGAGGGGTACACGTTGTGCGGTGCGAGCCAGAAGTGGTCGTTGCCCATCTTCTCCCACAGCCGTCCGTTCATCGTGTAGTCCATGACGAACTCGCCGAGCAGCGGGACGAAGTTCTCGGCCGTGGCCAGCTCGACCATCAGCCCCTTCCCGGTGCGCTCCCGGTAGCGGAGCCCCATCAGGAACGCGTACGCGGAGCCCACTCCGGAAGCGGCGTCCGAGGGCACGCCGGTGGGCGCGTACTCGTAGCTCAGCTCCGGGTACGAGCGGATCGCCGGGTGGCCGGTGAGCGCCTCCATGTGGTTCCCGAACGTGCGGTAGCCGCGGTACGGCCCCTCGACCCCGAACGCCGGGATGCGCACCATCACCAGCCGCGGGTTGACCTGTCCGAGCTGCTCCCAGCTCACGCCGTACTTCTCGATGTTGGGCGGCAGGTTGTTCTCCATCAGCCCGTCCGAGACCTCGACGAGGCGGTGCAGCACCTCCTGGCCCTCGGGGCGGGTGAGGTCGACGGTCATCGAGAGCTTGTTGCGGGCGTGGTGGTTGAAGGTGCCGGCGCGGTTCCACGGCCGCTCGCCCGGCTCGTCGTCCGGGTACGCCGAGGCGATGCTCTTCATCGAATCGATCAGCGACTGCGGCGGCCGGGCGACGGTGCCGCGCGTGTTCGAGGCGAAGTGCTGGAGCGACTCGACGCGGATCACCTCGGCCCCCCACTCGGCGAGGTGCATCGTCGAGTACGGGCCGGCGAAGACGACCGTGAAGTCGATGATGCGCATGCCCTCCAGCGGCAGCCGCTCCCGCTTCGCCGGCGCGGCCGGGGTCGTGTAGGCCCTCCTCGGCGCGAGGCCATCGAGGACCTCGCGGGTGTGCTCGCCGAGGCGCGGCGCGCGGCGGCGCCTCGGCATCGGCTCGTCTTCGCGGTACAGCGTGTGGTGGTAGCCGGGGTACTGGAGCGGCCCGGTCTCCGGGTGGTCGATGGTCTGGAAGAAGCGACGGTACGTGAAGTTCTCGTCCTTGAGCAGGTCCGCGATGGTGTTGATCGGCCCGCCGAGCACCCCGAACCCCTGCGAGATGTCGCGGATCTCCTGCTTCGTCCGCTCGGCCATCCACGGCAGCAGGTACTCCTTGAACTGCTCGACCCGCTCGGGCTTCGAGCGCTGGTCGAGCGTCCCCCACTCCTCGGTCTCGAGGAGGTCCTCGCGGCCCATCATGCGCAGCGTGCGGTCGAGCCGGTCGGCGCTGCCGCCCATGAGGTAATAGCCGTCCTTGCACGGGAACGTGCCGGCGGCCACGGACCACCCGAGCGGCATCCGACCGAGCACGCGCCCGCCGTACTGGTACCCCGCCAGCCTCGACAGCCGCATGTCGATGGAGTGCGCCGCGGTCTCGTAGACGCTGACGTCCAGGTGCTCGCCGTGCCCGGTCGCCTCAGCGGCGCGGAGCGCAACCGCGGTCGCGAGCGCCGCGCTGTACCCGGCGTGGTAGAGCGTGACGCGGCCCGCCGTCTTGAGCGGGTAGTGCTCGGCGTTGCCCGAGCTGGCCATCGGCCCGCCCAGGGCGTACAGCGTGAGGTCGACTCCCTCGAAGTCGCGATACGGCCCCGTCTGACCGAAGTTTGTGATCGAGGTCATGACGAGCTTCGGCTGTACCTCGCGCAGCACGTCGTAGCCGAGGCCGAGGCGTTCCATGACACCCGGCCGGTAGTTCTCGACGAGCACGTCGGCCGTCGCGACGAGGTCGAGCAGCCGCTCGCGGCCCTCCTCGGTGCGCAGGTCGAGGATGACGCTGCGCTTGTTGGTGTTGAGGAACAGGAACATCCCCGAGCGGTCGAGGCCGGGGACGTCGCCGAAGAAGGGTGGCAGCGCCCGCGCGGGGTCGCCGCCGGGTCGCTCCACCTTGATCACCTCGGCGCCGGAGTCGGCGAGGACGCGCGTGCAGAACGGGCCTGCCGCGTGTTGCGTCAGGTCGATCACGCGCACGTCGTCCAGTGGCATCGGTGCGGTCATTTGGCGCCCCGCGGGATTCTACGCGGTCGGCCGTCGGCGCGTTTCGCGGGTTGCCCCACGGGCACTCGGACTCGAAGCTGGATCGCGACTATCGGAGGTGCATAACGAACGAACCGCCTCATCAGCCCCGGCCCTGGACAGTGGCTGAGGCCAGGGCCCGACTATCGGAGATCCTCAGACTTGCGGACCAGGAGGGACCACAACGCATCGGCATCAGGAGGACCTTCGTTGTGGTCCCCGAGCGCATGTGGCTGGAACATGAACCACAACCGTCTCCACTGCCCGCGCACGAACCTCGAATCCCACTGGGGCAGTGGCTGGTCGAGAACATGCCGCGCGGCACGAACCTCGAACTTCCCGACCGCCGCGATTCGGACCGGCCGATCCCGTTCGCCGATTGGGACGAAGACGAATGGACCGACGAAGCCGACGGAGGCGCATGACCGCACGACGAGGAGTCCGTAGGCTGGCGCCATGAACCTGCTCGAAGACCCCGGCCGCTTCCACTGGAAGTGGATCGTCATCGCCGTCGGCCTGCTCGTCGTCTACGCCATCGAGCGCTCCATCCGCACCGGCGGGCTCTTCTAGCGCGCGCCGGCGCTCCGACGCGCTCACACGCCGTGGACCTGGCGCGCCCGTCCAACATCGAGCGCTGGCTCCTCGACCACGCCTCACCCGAGCCGCGCGACTCCGCCGCCGCGCTCTACGAGCTCATGCCGCGCCAGCGCGGCGGCTCGCTCCCGTTCGTCGACGTGCCCTACGACGCCCGCCGCGAGGAGCACTGGGCCGATGCTGCCCGCGTCGCCGACTACCTCGCCCACGCGCCCGAGGACGCCCGCCACGTGCTCGACGTCGGGCCCGGCGACGGCTGGCCGGCCCTCCCCATCGCGGCGTCGCGCCCCGAGCTCGAGGTCGTCGGGGTCGACCCGGCGGCGCAGCGGACGGGCGTCTGTGCGGCCAACGCGGCGCGAATCGGCATCGCCAACGCGTCGTTCGTGACCGGCGATGCGGCCGCCCTGCCCTTCACCAGTGGGTCGTTCGACCTCGTCACCGCGGCGTCCGCGCTCGAGGAGGCGAGCAGGCCGGAGGCGGTCTTCGCTGAACTCCACCGCGTGCTCCGCGACGGCGGCGTGCTCCGCGCCTCCTACCAGGACTGGCGCCTCGCCGCGCCCGAGATCGAGACGGTGCTGCTCTGGGACGGCGTCGCCCGGCGAGCAGCGTCCGAGGGGACGCCGCTGCGCCTCTACACCTACGTCCACCGCCTCCAGGAGCCCGCCGTCGAGCGACGCTGGACCCTCGAGCTGCCCGCCGAGGGCGAGGCGGGCGAGCTGCACCAGCAAGCGCTCGTGGCCTCGGCCGCGGGGCGGCGCGCGTACGGCGAGACGCTGCTCACGCGCTCGGCGGCCGCCGTCCTCGGCGTGCCGCTGCTCGAACGGCTCGCGCCGCTCGCGAGGCGCTGCACGGTCGTCGAGATGCGACGCTGGACGACGGAGTGGCTCGTGGGCGCGCTGGCGGCTGCGGGCTTCCGCGAGGTGCGCCCGACGGCCCACCCCGGCGACATCGCCCGCCACGTCGGGCGCGAACTCATCGCACGCGGGGACGTCGACGCGGTCGCCCCGCACTTCGAGGCGCTGACGACCGCCATCGGCGTCGCGGCGGGTCGCCAGCCGGGGCGCGAGATGGTGACGGCGCTGCGGTAACGCCCGGGTGCTACGCGGGGCCGATGATGCGCTGCATCTCCTCGTCGGTGAACGCGCGCAGCGTCTCGCTGGTGACGTTGCCGGTCTGCGCGATGTTAAAGGCGCCGTTCATCATCGCCTCCTCGCTGGGCGCCTCGACGACGGTGACGAGGTCGTAGTGGCCCTGCGTCCAGTAGTGGCCGAGCACCTCGAACCCCGCGGCCTCGTTGAGCTCGCGGATCTCGTCGGCGCGGTGCACGGTCTCCTTCAGTCGCTTGCGGCCCTCGTCGGTGAACCGGTAGAGCACGACGTAGCGCGGCATCGCTCTCCTCCTCGCCTGCACCGCGAGCGTACCGCTCGGCGGCCCCGGCGAGTACCTCGCGAGCCTCCCTCGATGTCTCCCGATGCCGGCGCCGGAGTCGGCCATGGCGACGCAGGAACTACGGTATGCGGCTCCGCCCGCGAATCTCGTCCACGAACGCGTCGACATCCTCCTCGAATAGGCCATCGAGGGCACCCGCGACGCGGTCGACAGGATGCCCGGCTGTGGCCCGGCGGACGAGGAGACCTTCGTTGGTCGCGACGACCTCAACCTCGGTCCCGGGGGTCAGGCCAAAGGAATGGGGATTATATACAAAACTGCCACGGTGTGATATGATGCTTGTGTAGCAAGGGAAACACGAGCATGACCCCGCAGAAGGCACCCGGCCACTACTACCGCAAGGGCATGAGCCTCATCGAGCTCTTCGAGATGTTCCCCAGCGACGAGGCCGCCGAAGACTGGTTCATCGAGACGCGCTGGGGCGGCGATCCCGCCTGCACCGCCTGCGGCTCCCTCGACGTCAAGACGGACGCCAAGCACAAGTCGATGCCGTTCCGCTGCCGCGACTGCAAGAAGCGCTTCAGCGTCCGCACCGGCACCGCCATGCAGTCCTCGAAGCTCGGGTACCAGACCTGGGCCATCGCCATCTACCTGCTCACGACCTCGCTCAAGGGCGTCTCGTCGATGAAGATGCACCGAGACCTCAACGTCACGCAGAAGTCCGCATGGCACCTCGTACACCGCATCCGGCAGGCATGGGCCGAGCAGGCCGACGTAACCGGCTTCGAGGGCCCGGTCGAGGCTGACGAGACGTACATCGGCGGCAAGGAGCACAACAAGCACGCGAGCAAGCGTCTCCATGCCGGGCGAGGCCCCGTGGGGAAGACGGCCGTGGCCGGCGTCAAGGATCGCGTATCCGGTCGGGTCAGCGCGGCGGTCGTGGAGCGCGTGGACGGCGCGACGCTCAAGCCGTTCGTCCGCTCCCGCATCGCGCAGCAAGCCGACGTGTACACGGACGAGCACGGCGCGTACCTCGGCCTCGAGAACCACGAGACCGTCCGGCACAGCGTGGGCGAGTACGTCAGCGGGCAGGCGCACACGAACGGCATCGAGTCGTTCTGGTCGATGCTCAAGCGCGGCTACTACGGCACCTACCACCGGATGAGCCCGAAGCACCTCGACCGCTACGTGGCCGAGTTCGCGGGCCGACACAACGCGCGACCGCTCGACACGCTCGAACAGATGCGGGAGATCTGGCGAGGGCTCGTCGGGAAGCGCCTGCGCTACTCCGACCTCACGGCGAAGTGAGGTAGTGCGTCAGTTGCGGTCTTGCGGCACCTTCGCCATCTTGGCCTGCGCCCTGTCGATCTGCGCCTGAGCGCTCGGCCGCTTCTGCGAATCGGCGAGG
Organism: Chloroflexota bacterium; assembly: GCA_009840945.1. Classification (GTDB taxonomy): domain Bacteria; phylum Chloroflexota; class Dehalococcoidia; order UBA2979; family UBA2979; genus VXMT01. The sequence goes on from VXMU01000113.1 coordinate 37,113, forward strand.
GCGCGCAGTTCGATGTCAGGCTCGTGCACCTGTTCACCGTGCACCCGTCCTCGGTCTTGCTCGTCTGGCATCTCACACTCCTGCGCTAGCCGCCGTTGACAGCAGCATACTCATCGGGGTAGGCACGCTCTAGTACGCGCTCGATGCGGTCAAGTCGGGCGTCTACCTGGTCAAAGCGCTGCTGCATGATCACGAAGGCTCCGCCGATCACGGCGGCATGCCCCTCGATCGAGTCCTTGTACTTGCCGACGAAGTGGTCGAGGTCGAAGCGTCCGTTCTCCTGCATGGGGGGAGCGTCCTCCATAAAGTGCTGCGTGCGTATCAACACTCTATCACCAGCGGTGTGATAGCATCCCGCGTGGCTCTCGCCAGAGCTATGTACGACAGCATCGTTCGCGCAGTCCGGGAGGCTCATGCCTCCTCGCGGGACGGTGCTGGCGTAGGCCTCTGGCGAGAGCGGTCAACTCCCTGACTGCTCCGCGAGGAGGCTCCACGTGCACCGCATCATCGCTACGCTGGCGCTCGGACTGGTCGCGCTCGCCGCCGCGATCGCCTGCGACGATTCCACAGCGGTCGAGCCCGAGGCCATCGTCACGGCCACGCCAGAGCTCTACGCGACCGCCACGCCGACAACAACGCCGACGCCCGCTCCGACGGCGACACCAACCCCGACGCCTGCTCCCGCCGCCACCTCAGCACCGGCGCGACTGGTAACGGCGACGCCGACCCCGACGCCCATACCCGTGCCGCAGGTCGATCTGGCGACGACGGATCGGGCCGTCGCGTGGGTAGCAGCATGGAACAACGACTACGGGCACATCGACGTCACCGTGCTCATTCACGTGCTGAACGAGCGAGCCGAGGAGTACGACGTCAGTGTGACGCTGTTCTCGGGCGGGACGCCGCTCGATACGTACTGCAATACCGAGCCGATCTATCCTGGCGAGGCCTCCGCCGAGCTTGGGTGTGCGAGCCCGGAAGAGAGTCACGGGATAGTCACCCACGCGAACATCGAGGTCGATGGCTATCGCAGCGGGCTGCGCTGCGAGCGGAACGTCAGTTCCGACGCGCAGACGACGGTACTCGCCTGCCGAGCGCGGTAGGCGCGGCGTGGTACCATCTACGCGAAGAAGGGACGACGCGATGACCTCTGAACGAACCTCAGATCACCGGATCGAGGCGACTCCGCAAGAGCTCGCCCGCGTCGTACTCGGGCTACCGGCCCGGCCACCCTCGGAGGGTCCTTCTTCTGATACCGTGATGGCCGAGGACGATGCACTGGTGGAGAACCCGGGGATCGAACCCGGCAGGCGCAGGTTGTAAGTCAGGCCTGGACACCAGTCGCTCCCCTCGCTGTCGATGAGCGGCGTTCCTCGATCACGGGGAGCGCCGCTCATAACGTCAGACTACCACGCCGTGGCACTTTCGCATATAATCCCCAAAGGAATCGCGTATCCGCTTCGGAAGCGTTACTTGGCCGCGTCTATTGATGCGCATCCTCGTCCTCGTCCGCTGGGCGGGAGAGGGATCTACCGTAGCGCGCCAGCCAGCGTAGTGCGCTACTCGTAGATCACGTCGCCGCGGTGGAGGCGGTAGGCCGTGTCGTAGGTCTGCTCGGCGGAGCGGACCGTCGGCGAGTGCGCGGTCAGGAACCGCGCCGCGCCGATGAGTACGTGACCGCCCTCGGGCCGCTCCCCGAAGTGCTCCGCCAGCCGCACCGCCGCCTCGAAGATCTGGAACTCGTGGAACCCCGAGTCCTCGCGTAGCAGCGCCGTGCCGAGGCCCGCCACCAGCTCGTCGCGGTGGCCCGCCGCCAGCAGGTCCGCTGCGTGGCTCGCCGTCTCGTCGACGCGCTGCTGGCGGTCGAACTCCGCGAGCAGCAGGCCGAGGTCTCCCGAGCCGTTGCCGTTCCTCGCGAGGTGCGGGATCGGCTGCTTCGGCACGTTGAGGAAGCGGTCCAGGTAGACGGCCGCCGCGCCGTGCAGGACGCCGCGCGCCAGCTCGCGCGAGGGCGCCCGGCGCATCGCCTGGAACAGCGCGTGGGCGTACGTGAACGTGTGGTGCACCGTGTCCCAGTCGCCGAACTCGTTCGCGACGTGGAAGTGCACGGCGCGCCGCGCCGCCGCGTAGGCAACGGTGGCCGACAGCTCGACGAGTGACGCGCCCTCGCGCGCCGCCTCGACGACTCCGTGCAGCGAGACGCGCGGCTCGTCGTCGAGGATCGACTCGGCGAGTGCGAGGTGGCCGTCCCACGCCTCGTTGCGCTCGCCGCCTTCGGCGAGCGCGGCGTCGAGGGCCGCGTCGGCCTCGGCGATGAGACGGGGCAGGTCGACCGGATGCTGCCAGCTCGCGGCCTCCTCCATGCGCTCGGCGCCCGCGACGAGCGGGATCATGCTCGGCAGGATCGCCTCGGCGTGCCGCCACCCGACGTGGTCGACGAGCTCGAACGCCTTGTTCGCGAAGTCGAGCGTGTGGCCCACGTCCATGAAGACGTGGTCCGTGCTCGCCGCGAACACCATGTCGGCCACCTGCTCGGGCGTCGCGCCGACAGCGACCGAGGTGCGCAGCGTGCGCTCCGCCGGGTCCTGCGAGCGCGTCTCCATGAAGCGCCGGAACCACGCGCGGAACATCTCCGGCCGCCGCTCCGAGGTGTCCAGCGGGTCGAGGTCGAAGTCCGGCGGCTCGCCCGCGGTCGAGCGCGCGACGTGCATGAGGCCCTGGTAGAGCGCGCGCGGGCGATCCTCCTCGGCCAGCACGGGCAGCGTGTTCGCCATCGCGGTGAGGATCGAGAGCCCGGTGCTCCAGCCATTCGCGCGGTTGCGCGTGCCGAAGAGCGCGGCGCGCTCCAGCAGCGGCCCGGTCGCTCCGAGCTCGTGCAGCCCGATGACGGACTTGGCGAGGACGAGCCGGATGTTCTGCTCCAGTCCCTCGTCCAGCTTGCGCAGCCAGTGCGCCTCGCGGTCTGATTCGCGCGGCACGGGGTCCACCCAGACCTCGCCGTCGCGCACCTCGACATCGAACGAGGTGACATCGTCGGCGAACGGGTCGAACGTCGAGCCGCCCGCGAGGTCGAAGCGGGCGTGGTGCCAGTGGCAGGTGAGGATGCCGTCGCGGATCGTGCCCTGGCTGAGCGGGAAGCCCATGTGCGGGCAGCGGTTGTCCAGCGCGTAGACCTCGCCGTCCACGACGAAGACGACGATGGTGCGGCCGCCGGCCGACACCACGCGCGGCGCGCCGCCGTCGATCTCCGCGAGGGGCCCGACGTGGACCGTCGCGCCGCCGGTCTCGCTGCGAGGTGTCGTGGTCGTCATGCTGCGCCTCCCGGGGTCACTACGGTCGAGTATAGGAGCGCGGCCAACCCCTTACGCGCCTCGGGCCGCGAGCGTCGCGCGCCGTGCGATGATCGGCCGCGCGTGGCCCGCGCAACGGGGGCCGGGGAACGGAGTGAGCGATGGCAGACCCCATCCGCGTCGGCATCGTCGGCGCGACCGTGACCACCGGCGGGAGCGGCTGGGGCGCGAATGCCCACGTCCCGGCCCTCCACGCCCTGCCCGACTACGAGCTCGCGGCCGTCTGCACCGCGCACGAGGAGACGGCGCGGGCGTCCGCGCAGCGCTTCGGCGCGCCCCTCGCCTTCCACGACATCGACGCGATGGTGGCGCGCCCGGACATCGACCTCGTCGTCGTGTCCGTGCGCGTGCCGCTGCACCACGAGCTCGTGATGACGGCGCTGCGCGCGGGCAAGGACGTGTTCTGCGAGTGGCCGCTCGGCGCCACGCTCAGCGAGGCCGAGGAGATGGCGGACCTCGCGCGCGAGCGCGGGCTGCGCACGTCCGTGGGGCTCCAGGGACGCAGCGACCCCGCCATCCGCCACGCGCGCGACCTCGTGTCGCAGGGCTACGTCGGCGAGGTGCTGACCGCGAACCTCAGTGTCATGACGCAGGCGGTGCTCGAACGTGGTGCCGGCCGCATCTGGCAGGCTGTGCGCGCGAACGGCGCGAACCCGCTCACCATCGCCGGCGGGCACGCCATCGACGCGCTCTGCTCGATCCTCGGCGAGCTCACGGAGGTCTCCGCGCGCGTGACCACGCGCATCACGACGTGGCGGGACGAGGAGACCGGCCTCGATGTCCCCGTCGACGCCCCCGACAGCGTCGCCGTCGCGGGACGGTTCGAGGGCGGCGCCGAGGCCGCGATCCAGGTTGCGAGCGTCCCGGCGCACGCGACCGGGACGCGCCTCGAGATCTTCGGCCGCGAGGGCGCGCTCTTCCTGACCGCTCCCTCGGCGAACATCGGCCCTAACCGCCTGCTCGGCGCACGCGCCGGCGAGGAGATGGACGAGCTACCGCCGCCCGACGCCTACCTCCTCACCCCGGAGGGGACGCCGTCCGGCCCGCCGCGCAACGTCGCCCACGCCTACGCCCGCATGGCCGACTCACTCGCCTCGCCCGAGGCGTTCATGCCCGGCTTCGACCTCGCCGTCACCCGCCACCGCCTCCTCGCAGCCATCGAGCGCTCCTCGGAGGCCGGCGAGGCGGTGACAGTGCCTGCGTAGCAGGGCGTCCTCGCTCCGACCCTCCCCGGCTCTGATCTCCTCTCCCCGCCCACGGGTATCCCCTCGGGCAGGAGAGGGCCGAATTCTGATCCCCTCGCCCCCGCCCGCGGGGTATCCCCGCGTCCGAGGAGCGCCGAGGGCTTCCCTCGGCTCTCCGACCCAGCCGGACAGCGGGGGAGAGGGTGAGGGTGAGGGGGTCTGCGCACGCCCGAGCCCCCGGGCCCCCCCCCCCCCCCCCCAACGCCCGGGGGGGGGGGGGGGCGGCGAGCCCCCCACCCCCCCCCCCGGGCCCACCGTCACGCCCAGACGGACCCACCCCAGGGAGGGAAAA
>VXMU01000113.1:42008-50792 GCA_009840945.1 Chloroflexota bacterium
CCCTCACCCCAGCCCTCTCCCGCAGTGCGGGAGAGGGGGCCGGATCTGACCCTTCTCCCCCCTGGGTAGCTCAGGTCACGCCTGGCGCTCCCAGCCCCTGATCGGCATAGGAGACGCCTGCTCTATACTCCGCGCGGCACTCAACACACGACCTGATCGGCGGGCAGCGCCGCGCCGCGTACGGACGGAGGCCCCATGGAGACGCGCTACCTCGGCAACTCGGGACTCGAGGTCTCGGTGGTCGGACTCGGCACCAACAACTTCGGCGGACGCATGGACCAGGACGCCACCACTGAGGTCGTCCGCAGGTCCATCGACCTCGGCATCACCCTCTTCGACACCGCCGACATCTACGGCGGCTCGCTCTCCGAGCAGTATCTCGGAAAGGCGCTCGGCGCCGACCGCCACGACGTCATCATCGCCACCAAGTTCGGCATGTCGATGGGCGAGGGGCCGTTCACGTCCGGCGCCTCGCGGCGCTACATCATGAGCGCCGTCGAGGACAGCCTGCGCCGCCTCGGCACCGACTACATCGACCTCTACCAGGTCCACCAGCCGGACCGGAAGACCCCGCTCGAGGAGACCATGCGCGCCCTCGACGACCTCGTGCGCGACGGCAAGGTGCGCTACCTCGGCAACTCGAACTACGACGGGTGGGAGATCGCGAGCGGCCACTACATCGCCGAGCGCGACCGCCTCACTCCCTTCATCTCCGCGCAGAACAACTACAGCCTGCTCGAGCGCAGCGTCGAGGCTGAGATCGGACCGGCGTGCGAGGCGTTCGGGCTCGGCATGCTGCCGTTCTTCCCGCTCGCTTCCGGCCTGCTCACCGGCAAGTACCGCCGCGACGAGGCGCCGCCCGAGGGCACGCGCCTGGCCGGCCGGGCCCGCAACGGGCGCATCACCAGCGACCGCAACTGGGACATCGTCGAGCGCCTCGACGAGTGGGCGCGCGAACACGACCACACCCTGCTCGACCTCGCGTTCGCGTGGCTCGCCTCGAAGCCCTTCGTGGGCAGCGTCATCGCCGGCGCGACGAGGCCCGAGCAGGTCGAGGCGAACGTCGCCGCCGGCGACTGGCGGCTCACCCCCGAGGAGATGGCCGAGGTCGACGCCATCGCGAGGTAGGGCCCTCGCACCCCTCGCCTCGCCGGGGGCCGCCCGCCGCTCGCGCGGGCGGGCCGCGCGGATGTCGGCGCCCGCTACTGGCCGACGTCCGCCGGCGACACCTCACCCACGACCAGGCACGACAGCTCGTCCTGGTCGAACGCCGCGTACTGCTCGCAGACGTACCCGTCGCCGTCGTGGTCCCACTCCAGCGGGACATGGAAGTCCGCGAATCCGCCTCCCTCGTCCGCCGCCCGCGGCCGCACGTAGCGCGCAGCCTCCTGGCACGATGCGTACGCGACCGAGAGCAGGATCGTGCGCTGGCGCTCCGCCCACTCCTCGAAGTCCACGTAGAAGCGGAGCAGGGAGACGCCGAACGCGTCCTCGAAGGCCGTGTGCAGCTCCGCGCCGTCCATGAGGTCGTCGTAGAACACGAGCCAGTCGTCGATCGTGCCGTACGACTCGATCGCGAACAGGGCAGCCGCCGTCATCAGGTCCTCGTGCCCCCGGCCCTCGCGGAAGTTCGTGGGCGGCTCGTGGAAGATGGCGGAGCGATAGCGGTCGTCTCGCAGGCTCGGCGCCGCGCCCCGCGCGTAGAGGTTCCAGTAGTACTCGAACGTCGCGACTCCGGCCCAGCGTGAGCTGACGTAGTGGGTCTGCACCGCCCGCAAGAACCACTCGCGCGCGATGGCCGAGGTGTCCGTGCGGCATGCCGGGCCGATGAAGATGTGCTCCCCGCGCTGGAACGAGCACTCGCTCGGCAACGTCTCGAGGGGCTCCCCGAACGCCTCCCGGTAGCGCACGTTCAGGCCGCCGACCGTGTGCGCGATGTTGATCGTGATCGGCCCCTGGTGCGTGAGGCCCAGGTTCATGCGGGCGTACGTGATCACCCTGCGCATCTCGGCCGCGACCGCCCGCTGCTTCGCGGGCGCGTCCCACATGCCCCGCACCGTGCAGCACCTGCCCCTGCCCGACGGCGCCTCATCCGGCGGGAGATGCGGCGTGGCGGCGAGCCGGGGCTCGGGGACCAGCTCGTCCACCTCCACGTCCACCGTCACCGGTATCGAGACGTTGACCGGCTCGCTGACCAGCAGGGTCGGGAGGCCCGGGTACTCCTCGAGCTCCACGCGGAAGTCGTGCGTGGTCCACTCCTCGCCCTCCTGGCGTGTGGTCACGAACGCCGCGCGGTTGTCCAGGCTGACCCAGAACTCCATCTCCACGATCGCGCTCGTCTGGACGGTGCGGGTCGCGGCGCCTGCGCTGAAGGCGCCCCCGAGGGTCAGGATGATGACCAGCCCGCCGATGATGGCCCGCTTCACGGCCGCGCGACGAAGCAGGGGGACGCGCCGCTGTCGGGGTGCTTCATGCTCCGGCTCCTTGCCACTGGTGTACGAGGTGCTGTTCAAATCGGATCGCCGGCAGGTGGGCAGGTGTCCGAGCCGCACAGCCCAGGCAATCGATCGCCGTGGTCGGCGCCGCCCGGACGCGCGTGACGACCCATCACTCCGATACGCGGGACGGTATCAGGATCGGCTCGCGCCGAATGTGCCCCGCCGGTGCCGATCCACGCTGTCGTAGTACAGTCTCGCGCGTGGCGAGGAGGTGACATCGTGCCGCAGGCGCCGACGCAGGACGAGGTCCTGTCGTGGTTCGACACGCTCAGCAACTGGGGCCGCTGGGGCGAGGACGACACGCTCGGGACGCTCAACCTGATCACGCCCGAGAAGCGGCGGCAGGCCGCCTCGCTCGTCCGCGACGGCGTGAGCGTCTCCTGCTCGCGCGTCATCCCCTGGCGCGGCGTGGCGATGGCCGGCGCCAACCCCAACATCACGATGGCCCAGTCGGGCGAGCGCTACGTCCTCGGCGACGAAGTGCCCGACCCGGACTTCCCGGGCGAGAACGCGCTGCAGTGGGCCGGAGAGCAGATCTCGCTGCTCTTTCACGGCTTCATCTTCACGCACATCGACGGCCTCGGGCACGTCTTCTTCCGGGGTCAGATGTACAACGGCCGCTCGGCCGGGCTGATCACGACCTCGGAGGGGGCACAGGTGCAGACCTCGGACGTGATGCGCGACGGCATTATGTCGCGCGGCGTGCTGCTCGACATCGCGCGCCTGCGCGGCGTCGAGACGCTGGACCCGGCCGACGGCGTCTACCCGGAGGACCTCGAGGCCGCCGAGGAGGCGCAGGGCGTGCGCGTGGAGGAGGGCGACGTGCTGCTGCTGCGCACCGGCTACGGCGCGCAGATCGAGGCCGCCCATGCCGCCGGCGAGGAGCCGCCCGGTGAGCACTCCGGATTCCACGTGGCGTGCATGCCCTGGATCCGCGAACGCGGCGTCGCGCTCCTCGGCTCCGACGTCGTCAATGACATGTCGGACCGCCCGTACCCGAAGGTGCGCCTGCCCGTCCACGAGATCGCGCTCGTGGCGATGGGCCTGCGGCTGATCGACAACGCGCACCTCGAACGCCTCGCCGAGGCGTGCGCGGAGCGCAACCGCTGGGAGTTCTGCTTCACGCTCAACCCGCTGCGCCTGGAGCGCGGCACCGGCTCGCCCGCCAACCCGATCGCGACGCTCTGAGCAGCCTCGCGACGAGTCCTCGAACGTGGGCGCTCAGCGCGGCTCCCACAGGTAGCGGACGGGCACTGCGTACAGCCGCTCGCCGAACCCGACGCTGGTCTCGCCGTCGTAGAGCACGACGCCCGTGGTGAAGCGCCCGCCGCTTGCGTCGCGGAGCTTGCGCAGCCCGCGGAAGTCCGAGGCGGTCACGGTGCCACCGGCCTTCACCTCGACGCCCGCCACGCGGCCGCCCGCCTCCAGCACGATGTCCACCTCGGCCTGGTCCTTGTCGCGGAAGTGGAAGAACTCGATCGGCTCCTCGTGCCACGTCGCCTGCCGGCGCAGCTCCTGGAAGACGAACGTCTCCAGCAGGTGCCCGAGCAGTGGCCGGTCGCGGCGCAGCGCCGCCGCCGAGACGCCGAGCAGCGCACACGCCAGCCCGGTGTCGCCGAGGTGGAGCTTGGGCGTCTTGATCAGGCGCTTCCCGCGGTTGCTGTACCACGGGGGGAGCAGCTCCAGCAGGTAGACGCGCTGCAGCAGCGTCACGTAGCTGCCGATCGTGGGACGGCTGAGCTGGAACTGCGACGCGAGCGTGCTCAGGTTGAACAACCGCCCGGTCTGCGTCGCCGCGAGGGTGAGCAGCCGCGGCAGCGCCTCGAGGCTCGCGATCCGCGCCAGCTCGCCAACGTCGCGCTGCACCTGCGCGTCGATGAAGTTCCGGTACCAGTTCGTACGCCTGCGGCCCGCTGGACGGGCCAGCGCGGGCGGGTAGCCTCCGGCCACGATCCTATCGGCGAGCGCCGGGCCGAGGCGCTCTGCCTGTCCGGGCGCGAATCCGGCTCCGAAGAGCGCGTCGATGAATCCCCCGGTCGCCGCACGGTCCGGCTCCAGCTCGTACTGCGCCAGCGGATGCAGGCGCACGGTTTCGAGGCGCCCCGCGAGCGACTCGGCAATCGCGGGCACGGCCAGCACCTGGGTCGAACCGGTGAGGACGAACCGCCCCGGCACGCGCCGGCGGTCGACCGCGAGCTTGAGCGCGGTGAAGAGCTCCGGGACGCGCTGCACCTCGTCGAGCACCACGCGCTCGGGCAGCTCGGCGATGAAGCCCATCGGGTCGGCCTCGGCGCCGGCGCGGACCACGTTGTCATCGAAGTTGAGGTAGGTGTACCCACGGTCGGATGCGCCGCGGGCCGCCACGCCCTCCGGGAGGAACGCGGGCGCACAGACCATCTGCGCGAACGTGGTCTTGCCGCACTGGCGCGGGCCCTCGATAAGGACGACGGGGGAGTCCTCGAGCGCCTCGGCGAAGCGCGGCTCGATGAGTCGGTGGTGGAGCAGGTCCGGCACCGTCTGATTGTAAGGTTATGAGTCGTCCAATTGCAACGTTAGAGCACGTCTGATTGCAAGGTAGCCCTCGTCTGATTGCAACTCTTGTCACGACCGATGCGTAGCGAGCCCCGCGCGTCGTGGCTTCGTCCAATTGCAAGTTACGGGTCGGTCTGATTGCAAGGTAAGGCCCTGGCTGATTGCAACTCTTGTCACGACCGACGCGCAGCGAACCCCGCACGTCGTGGCTTCGTCCAATTGCAAGCTATGGGTCCGTCTGATTGCAAGGTTAGGGGACGTCCACTTGCAAGGTGAGGCACCGTCCGATCGCAATCAGACACGTGCCGCCCACGCCAGGAGTCCTCGCCGGCGAGGACTGCCAGCGCCTACCCGCTGTACGTCCAGCCCGTGTAGACCGAGGTCAACGGGTCGCCGGAGCCGACGACCTCGCCGTCGATGACACGGCCGATCACCAGCACGTGGTCGCCGACCTCGATGAACTGCTCCGCCTCGCACTCGATCCACGCGAGCGCGTCGTCCAGGACCGGGCAGCCCGAGGGGCGCAGCGTGTGCTCCACCTCGTCCAGCTTGTGGTAGCGCTGTGCCGCCGCCGCCTCGCTGCGGCCCTGGATCTTGGAGGCGTCGAACGGCTGCAGGAACTCGCGCGCGAGGGCCATGCCGTCCAGCCCCTCCTCCAGCACGTTGACGATGAAGGCGCGGTTCTTGCGGATGCGCGCCAGGCTGCGCGAGTCGTCCTCGAACGCCACGCACAGCAGGCGCGGCTCGAACGAGACTTGCATCACCCAGTCCGCGATCATCCCGTTCGCCTGCCCGTCCTCGACCGATCCGACGACGTACACGCCGTACGCCAGCTCGTGCATCGCCATCTCGATGGGGTCGAGCTCCTTGCGGTCGGGTGTGCCCGGAGGCAGGTCCGGCAGGGTCATGGCGCTTCCTCCGCTGGTGCGCCCGCACGATACCGCGCGGCGCGGCGAGCGTCGCCTCTGGTCCCCTCCCCCGCGGGAGGCGGGAGAGGGGGCCGGATCGGCAAGCGAGGGGTCGTGATGACGGAGAGGGCGGCTAGCGGGCCTCGATCGGCACATAGGCGCGCGTGGTCTCGCCGGTGTAGATCTGGCGCGGCCGGTTGAGCCGTCCGCCCTCCTCGTGGTGCTCGCGCCAGTGCGCGATCCACCCGGGCATGCGGCCGAGGGCGAAGAGCGGCGTGGAGCCGTTCTCCGGCACGCCCAGCGCCTCGTAGATGATCCCGCTGTAGAAGTCCACGTTCGGGTACAGCTGGCGCTGCACGTAGTAGTCGTCGTTGAGCGCCAGCTCCTCGAGCTCGAGGGCGATCTCGAGCAGGCGCGGCGAGTAACCGAGGTCCTCGATGACCTCGTGCGCGTGCTTCTTGAGGATCGTGGCGCGCGGGTCGAAGTTCTTGTAGACGCGGTGGCCGAAGCCCATCAGCCGCGTGGTGTCGTTCGTGTCCTTGGTCTTCTCGAGGAACGCCTTCGCGCTCCCCTCGACGGCGGCGATGTCCTCGAGCATGTCGAGCACGGCCTGGTTCGCCCCGCCGTGGAGTGGGCCCGAGAGAGCCATGATGGCCGCGGCCGCCGAGGCGTAGATGTTCGCCCGCGAGCTGCCCACCATCCGCATCGTGCTTGTCGAGCAGTTCTGCTCGTGGTCGGCGTGGAGGATCAGCAGCGTATCGAGGGCCCGTACGTTCGCCTCGCTGAGGCGGTACTCCTCGGTGGGTACGCCGAACATCATCCACAGCAGGTTCTCGGAGTAGCTGAGGTCGTTGCGCGGGTAGTTGAACGGCTGGCCCATCGCGTACTTGAACGCGAAGGCGCAGATCGTCGGGAGCTTGGCGAGCAGGCGGAAGACGGAGATGTCCACCTGCTCTGGGTCCAGCGGGTCAAGCGAGTCCTGGTAGAAGGCCGAGAGTGATCCGACGACGGCGGAGGTGACTGCCATGGGGTGCGCGTCCAGCGGGAACGCGTCGTACATCCGCCGGATCTTCTCGTGGATGAGGGAGTGGCGCGTGATGCGGTCGGTGAATGCGTCCAGTTGCTCCTGTGTCGGCAGTTCGCCGTGGAGCACGAGGTAGGAGGTCTCGAGGAACGTGCTGCGCTCGGCGAGCACCTCGATCGGGTAGCCGCGGTAACGGAGGATGCCCTCCTCGCCGTTGATGAACGTGATGTCGCTGAGCGTGCTGCCCGTGTTCGCGTAGCCCTGGTCGAACGTGATGAGCCCCGAACTCGACCGCAGCCGGGAGATGTCGATGGCGCGCTCACCCTCGGTGCCCTCAATGATGGGCAGCTCGTAGGTGGCGCCGTCGACGTTCAGCGTGGCTACGTCGGTGGATACCGGCGTTGCAAGCGTCATGGCCAGACCTCCAGTCACCGCTCGCACGACGGCACAGGGCAGCATGGGCCGCCTGGGTCCGCCGTGAGCCCGGGGCTGGAAGCCCCGCCGCGCTCTCCATTCTAGCCAAAATCGGGAGCGCATGCGGGGGTCCACACCCGATGTACCCATCCCCCACCGGCCCCATATCGCTTCGTTATGAACTCGTACCGCCGCCGAGCGAGGGTATATCATCGGAGGGGAACGCACCGCTCCCACCCCCGACGGGAGGACCAGGATCATGCGTGTGGCAGTCACCGGAGGCACCGGCCTCATCGGCTCGGCGCTGATCGAACGACTCACCGCCGAGGGTCACGAGGCCGTCGCGGTACGCCGCGGCCCGCAGAGCGACCCCGCCGCGCAGTGGGACCCGGCCGCCGGGTGGGTGCGCGCCGGCACCTTCGCGGGGGCAGACGCCGTGGTGCACCTCAGCGGGGCCAGCATCGGCGAGGGCCGCTGGACAGGCTCACGCCGCGAGGTGCTCCGCAGCAGCCGCATCGACTCGACGCGCACGCTCGTCGAGCACCTCGGCTCTCTGGCCACCGAGGACCGGCCGGACGTGCTGATCAGCCAGTCGGCCGTCGGCTACTACGGCGAGCGTGGCGACGAGGAGCTGACCGAGGCCGCGGCGCCCGGCACGGGCATCCTCGCCGACCTTGTCATCGCGTGGGAGCGCGAGGCGACGCGGGCCGAGGAGCACGGTATCCGCACGGTCCGCCACCGCTCGGCCATCGTGCTCTCGAAGGACGGGCCGCCGCTCTCGCGGCTGCTGCTCCCGTTCCGCCTCGGCATCGGCGGCAACCTCGGCAACGGCCGCTGGTGGATGCCGTGGGTGACGCTCGAGGATGAGGTGCGCTCGATCGCGCACGCGCTGACGAACGACGTGAGTGGGCCGGTCAACGTCGCGGCGCCGGAGGCCGTCACCAACGCCGGCTTCACGAAGGCGCTCGGCCGCGCGTTGCGCCGCCCGACGCTATTCCCGGTGCCGATGTTCGCGTACCGGCTCGCGTTCGGGCAGGACCCGGCCGAGCTGTTCGCGAGCCAGCGCGTGGTCCCGCAGGCGCTCACGGCCTCCGGCTTCGAGTTCGCCCAGCCAGACATCGACGCCGCGTTCGACTCGCTGCTGCGCTAGCGCCGCTCTCAGCCTCACATCCACGCCCGGCCTCGCCCCGACGAGGGGGGCGGTGGGCTGAGGGGGTTCGCGGTCTTCGTACGCCAGTCGCACGCCGCGCCCCCCTCACCCTCACCCTCTCCCCCCGGCGGGGGGAGAGGGGATCAGAGTCCGGCTCCCTCTCCCCCCCCGCGGGGGGGGGCGGGGGGGGAGGGGGGGGCCGGCGCCCCGCCCGGCCCGGGTGCGCAGCCACCCACACCCAACCCCCCCCCCCCCCCC
>VXMU01000045.1 GCA_009840945.1 Chloroflexota bacterium
AGATGTGTATTAGAGTCATCTGCGGGGCGTGAAGAGCCACCTAACAGCACGCCGGACCCTCACTACCCACCTCCGATCCCCTCGCCCCGCCGACTAGGCCAGGCTGCGGGGGGGAGGGCGAGGTGAGGGAGGTCTACGGGGTGTGAACATGATCGAGGAGCCGGCCGGACCCTCACCCCCCGCCCTCTCCCGCGCCGCGGGAGAGGGAGCCAGAGGGAGAGGGAGCGGGGCCTGCGTAACGCTAGCCTTCAGCCTCCCGCCACAACCGCAGTCCGAGCGGCACGAACACCACCGGCAGCACGACGTCGATGAAGACCCAGACCTGGCTGTCCGGCTGCTGCTCTCCCGCCGCCCAGCCCACCTGCACCCAGTTCCAGTAGAAGAGCAGCGTCAGCGCCGCCGCGAGGTAGAACTGCACGTTCGCCGCGATGTACCCGCGCGCGTCCGCTCCGGCGTCGGCGCGGCGCTTCGCCTCGAACGTTGCGATGACGGCGAGTGGCAGGCTGACGGCTCGCGCCCAGTCGAAGACGTGCCAGAGCGCGGGTTGGCCGCCCTCCCAGTCGTAGAGGACGGGGTCCAGCACGAAGTGGGCAGCGAGCCCCCCGCCGACGAGGACGAACAGCACGGCCAGCGCGCGCTTCACTACCACCATGGTCTCGCTCTTCCTCGTGGCCGGCGTGGCCGGGGGCTACATCTCCCCCTCGTTCAGCAGGTCGAGGCCGACCGTCACGAACAGCATCGGCAGCACCACGTCGATGAAGACCCAGACCTGCGCATCGGGCGTCTGCGCGCCCGCCGACCACTCGATCTGGAGCGCGTTCCACACGAAGAGCAGTGCCACCGCGACTGCGACGAAGAACTTCGTGTTGGCGACGAGGTACTCACGCAGGTCGGACGAGCCGTCGTCCACGGCTCGCTTCGCCATGAACGTCACGTAGAGCGCGATCGGGAGGCCGCCCGCCATCAGCCAGTCGAGCACGATCCACGCGGTCGGGACGCCCTCACCCGCTTCCCACTCGTAGAGGAGGGGATCGAGGACGAAGTGGACGGCCACCGCCGCGCCAACAACCGCGAGGTATACCCCCGCCAGACGCTTCACCATCATCGTGATCATCCCTCCTCCCGAAATTGCGACTGCGAATCACTGCTCCCGCAGTCTACAGAGTTTCTTGCAGGCTTATTAACGGTTCGCGCCACCGCCGCCGCTGCGCCCGACCGGTCGGCTGGCCGCCTGCTGCGGGGCGTGCTAGCGTCGGCCCCGGCGCAGTGATCGGGGAAGTCCGGTGCAAGTCCGGCGCTGTCCCGCAACTGTGAGCCGCCCCGCCTCAAGCATCGCCTTGGGGGCGCGGCGGCAAGCCAGATGACCGGCCTGCGCCATGTCGAGACCCTGCGAGGACAGGCGACGGCATGCTGCAAGCGGCGTCGGTGACGCCACCCCCATGCGGCATGGTCCACTGCCTGCCCCCTCGCACGATGGGGGCGTGGCGAAGCGCGTCCCCACAAGTGCTGGGAGGCGCGCCATGACCCACCCGTTCCCGATCCATCGATGGCGGCTGCTGCCACTGCTCGTCGCGCTCGCGCTACTCGCGGCGTTCGCCGTCGTCGCCTGTACCGGCGACGATGACGACGAGGCGGCCTCGACGGCCACACCGCCGCCGCCGGCGACTGCAACACCCGCGCCGGCGACATCCACACCGGCGCCCGCAGCAGCGACCGCGATGCCGACGCCCACGCCGGCTCCACCAACTCCAACGCCGACGCCCGAGCCCACGTCGACCGAGCCGCCGCCGTTCCCCATCACCATCGAGGACTCTGACGGCGTCGAGGTGACGCTCGAGGCGGCGCCGCAGCGCATCATCTCCTACTCGCCCGGCGCGACCGAGATCCTCTTCGCCGTGGGCGCGGGCGACCGCGTGATCGCGGTCGACGAGTTCTCGTACTACCCGCCCGAGACAGCCGACCTGGAGAAGCTCGCCTACTCGAGCCCGGACCCCGAGCCCGCGCTCGCGCTGACACCGGACCTCGTGATCATGGCGAGCCGCCAGCGCGACCAGGTGGAGCAGTTCCGCGGCCTCGGCATGACGGTGCTGTTCATCGACTCCGGCAACTCGCTCGACGAGGTCTTCGAGACCATCGAGCAGTTCGGCCGCATCACCGGCAACCGCGAGCACGCCGCCGACCTCGTCGCGTCCATGCGCGCACGCATCGAGGCCGTCACCGACGCCATCGCGAGTGTCGAGGAAGGCCCGCGCACGTTCTTCGAGCTGACGGCGGACCTTTACACCGTCGGTCCCGAGACCTTCGTCGGCAATGTGCTCACGCTGGCGAAGGCGCAGAACATCGCGACCGGCGCGAGTTCGCCGTTCCCGCAGCTCACCGCCGAGGCGGTCATCGCCGCTGACCCGGAGGTGGTGCTCCTCGCCGACGGCGCATGGGGCGAGAGCCTGGAGACCGTCTGCGCCCGGCCCGGCTGGGACGCCACCTCGGCGTGCATCAACCAGCGCGTGCACCCCGTCGACGGCGACCTCACCAGCCGCCCCGGCCCGCGCGTGGTCGAGGGCCTCGAGGAGATCGCGAAGCTGCTCTACCCGGACCTCTTCCCGTAGCAGCCCCCGCAGCTCCCACCGCCGCCTGCGCGCGGCCGCCCTCGCCGATATGCTGGCGGCGGGCGGCCGCCGCCGGGTCGTCGGCAGACGGGAGACCGCGATGGAGCAACTCGAAGGCCGCGTGGCCGTGATCACGGGCGGCGGGAGCGGCATCGGCGAAGGCCTCGCCCACGCCTGCCACGCCGCGGGCATGCGCGTCGTGCTCGGTGACGTCGAGGAGGAACAGGCCGCGCGCGTCGCCAACGATGTCCGGGAGCTCGGCGGCGACGCCATCGCCGTCCACGCCGACGTCTCCACGCCCGAGTCGCTCGACGAGCTCGCCGCCCGCGCCTACGAGGCCTTCGACGCGGTTCACCTGCTGTGCAACAACGCGGGCGTGCTCACCGTCGCGCCCCTCGTCGAGACGCCCGAGACGGACTGGGAGTGGACGCTGGGCGTGAACCTGCTGGGCCCCATCCACGGCGTGCGCGCGTTCGTCCCGAGGATCCGCGAGCAGCCCGGCGACGAGGCGCACATCGTCAACACCGGCTCGGTGGCGGGCACCTTCGCCATCAGCGGCATGCCGATCGGCGTCTACACCGCCTCGAAGTACGCGGTGGTCGGCTACTCGGAGATGCTGCGCATGGAGCTTGAGCCCGAGGGCATCGGCGTCTCCGTGCTGTGCCCCGGCGGCGTCGCGACGCGCATCCAGGAGGCTGGCCGCAACCGCCCCGACGCCCTCGGCGGCCCCATCGAGCAGGGTCCCCAGGTCGCCGAACGCCGCCGCGAGCGCGCCGCGGACCGGCCGCCGCCGATGGAGCCGCGCGAGGTCGGCGAGCGCGTGCTGGACGGCGTGCGGGCGAACCGCCTCTACATCTTCACCCACGCCGACCAGCGCGGCCCGGTCGAGGACCGCTACCACGAGATGATGGCCGCCTACGACGCCATCGAGTGACGGGCGCGGCATGACCACTCCGACCAGCGAACAGCCCTCGGTTCAGCCTCGCGTCGGCCAGCCGACGGGCGAGCAGCGCGCCGCGCTGCGCGAGGCGATGCGGCTCCACGCGCAAGACGAGGTCGACGCGGCGCTCGCCGCCGCCGAGACGCTCGTGGAGAGCGTGCCCGACTTCTGCGAGGCCCACGCCTACCTCGGCAACACCCTCGTCACGCGCAAGCGCCGCTTCGCCGACGGCCTCGCCGCGCTCGAACGCGCCGCCGCGCTGTGCCCGAGCGACGCGGGCATCCTCTACACGCTCGGCTGGTGCCGGGAGTTCGTCGCGAACGCGCTCGAGAAGCCGCGAGTAGCCCACCAGCCGGTCGAGCAGGACGCCGCGACGCTCTACGCCCTCACCACCGAGGTCATGCTGCGCGCGCTCGACTGCGACCCGGAGCCCGGCCTGCGCGGTGACATCGAGGACATCCTCGACGTGGTCGCCAAGGCGACGGGCATCCCCTGGGACGAAGATCCTGCCCCTCGCCCTGACTGATTGGCGGCGAGGGGATCCTCCTCTGGCCCCCTCTCCCGCACTGCGGGAGAGGGCTGGGGTGAGGGTCCGGCCGGCGACGCCCCACACCTGTACCGTGTCAACCGCGAACTGAGGACAGCGACTTGCCCCTCCTCGACCTCGACGACGGCTTCCGCCTCTACTACGAGCGCCACGGCGAGGGCCCGCCCGTGGTCTTCGCGCACGGCGCGGGTGGCAACGCTATGTCGTGGTGGCGGCAGGTCCCCGCCTTCGCCGACCGCTACACCGTCGTCACCTTCGACCACCGCGCGTTCGGCCGTTCCCCGGACATCGAGGACGGCCCGGGCCGCACGGCGTTCGGCGCCGATGCGCTGGCGCTCCTCGACGCGCTCGGGCTCGGCGAGGTGCACTTCGTGGCCCACTCGATGGGGGCGCGCACGGCGATCGGGCTGATGCGACTCGACCCCGGCCGGTTCCGCTCGCTCACCATCTCGGGCTCCAACGCGGGCTGCGTCGACGACCGCCTGCGCGAGCGCAAGGCGGAGCTGGCCGCCTCGGGCGTGACGGCGGGGACGCTGCTGCAGCGCGCGCTGCCCGAGGACTTCCGGGAGCGCGAGCCGGAGCTATGGCACCTCTACCGTCAGATCCGCTCGATCAACCCGCCGCGCCCGCCGGACTTCCTCGCGCCGTCGCCCGCGCTGCGCAACTTCCGGGGGTCGTCCGCGACGCGGCTCCTCGAGTCGGGGGTGCCCTTGCTGTGGATCGTCGGCGCGGTCGACCGCGTGATCCCGGCCGAGCTCGTGCGCATGTCGCACGGCCTCACGCCCGGCTCGCGCTACGCCGAGATCGCCGACGCCGGCCACTCCGCCTACTTCGAGCGCCCCGAGCCCTGGAACGCCGAGGTGCTGCGGTTCATTGACGAGGTCGAGGCAATGGAGGCTGTGTAACTCCTCTCCCGTTGGGAGCGCTGCGTAAGGATCCGGCGGGCTCCTCGGAGGTTAGTCGCACCCCGCGGACCCACGGCCGGGGGTATGGGAGTCCGGCCCCTTCTCCCGCACTGCGGGAGAGGGTTGGGGTGAGGGTCCGGCGGCGAGCGTCCTACCCGACGCGCTCGTTGATCTCCCCGGCGAGGCGCATGTCGTAGTCGCTGATGCCGCCGACGTCGTGGGTGCTGAGCGCGATGTGGACGCGGTTCCAGGTGTTGGTGAGGGTGGGGTGGTGGTTCATGCGCTCGGCCAGGATGCCGATCTGCGTGATCAGCCCCATCGCCGCGACGAAGTCCGCGAGTTGCACCTCGCGCACGATCTCATCGCCCTCGCGGCTCCACCCATCGAGTCCGGCCAGCGCCTCCTCGATCTCGGCGTCGTTGAGCTTGTTCGCCGGCATGTCCCACCTCGTTCCGCGAGCGCTTCGGGGGGAGCGTAGGAG
>VXMU01000006.1 GCA_009840945.1 Chloroflexota bacterium
GTCGGGCGCCGGGAACGGCGTCGCGACGGGCATCGGCGGCACCATCTCGGCGATCTGGGCGCCGGTGTAGACCGCCTCGACGCCGTCCATCGCCTCGGCGGCGCTGGTGTCGATCGAGCGGATGACGCCGTGCGCCACATCGCTGCGCCGGAAGGCGAGGTGCAGCATGCCCGGCAGCTTCACGTCGTCGACGTAGGTGCCGTGGCCCTGCACCAGGCGCGGGTCCTCGCGCCGCCGGACGCGCTGTCCGACGAGCTGGCCGGGGGTTGCGGCCATGGTCATGATGCACCTCCCGCGGCGGCCTGCATGGCGTTGACGATGTGCTCGTAGCCGGTGCAGCGGCAGAGGTTCCCGTCCAGCCCGCGCCGGATCTCCGCCTCGGACGGGCTGGGGTGCCGCTCGAGGAGGTCGACACCGGACATAATCATGCCCGGCGTGCAGTAGCCGCACTGCAGGCCGTGCTCGTCCCAGAACGCCTCCTGCAGCGGGTGCAGCTGGCCGTCCTGGGCAAGGCCCTCGATGGTCGTGATCTCGGCGCCGTCGGCCTGGACGGCGAGGACCGTGCAGGACTTCGCGCTCGTGCCGTCGATGAGGACGGTGCACGCGCCGCACTGGCTCGTGTCACAGCCGATGTGCGTGCCCGTGAGCGTCAGGTCCTCGCGCAGGAGGTGCGCGAGCAGCGTGCGCGGCTCCACCTCCAGCTCATGGAGCCGTCCGTTCACGGTCACCGATATGGGTACGCTCATGTGGCTGCCCCTTCCTGTGCTGCCGCCTTGGCGTCTCGCTCGATCGACTCGAAGAACTGGCGCGCCATGCCGCGCGCCGAGGAGGTCAGCAGGCGTCCGCCGACGCGCCCGATGGCGCCCCGGATCGTGACGTCCGCGTCGAACGTGAGGTGTGTGCCGTCGCCGTCGTCGGCGAGGTGGATGACCGCGTCGCCGGTCGCGCTGCCGGGCCGGCCGGAGCCCTCGGCGTGGAGGGTGTAGCGGGTCTCAGGCTCGCGGTCGCTCATGGCGACCTTGCCCTTGAAGGAGCCGCGCACGGGGCCGATGCCGACCTGCGCGGTGAGCTCGTAGGTGTCCGGCGCGACCTCGTCGAAGGTCTTGCAGCCGGGGACGGCCTGGCGGATGACGTCGGGGTCTTGCAGGAGCTCCCACACGATGGTGCGGGGGAGGGAGAAGCGGTGCTCGCCTTCGATGCGCACGGCGGACCCTCTCCACGCGCGGGAATCCGGCCCCGATGATAGCACCGTCGTCGGCGGGTGCGCGTGCGGCGTCAGCGCTCGCGGGAGCCCCGCCTGCCGCCGGGCGCGAACACCGTGCAGAGCAGCGCGATGCCCATGAAGAACGTGGCCATCCAGTAGGCCGCGCGCCAGCCGTCGAAGAACGCGGCGCTCGCCCCGGCCGTCTCGCGCACCTCGCTCAGCGGGATGTCGAACCCCTGCGCCGCCATCACCGCGACGACCACGCCCGCCGCCACCGCCTGCCCCACGACGTTGCCGACGTTCCTCGTGAGGTTCGTGAGCGCGCCCACCACGCCGAGGCGGGAGACGGGCACGGCGCCGATGATCATCGTGTTGTTGGGCACGTTCCACGTCCCCATGCCGATCCCGTTGACGAACAGCAGCGGCGCGACGAGCCAGAGCGGCGTGGCGTTGGTCAGGAATGAGAACGAGAGCGCCGTCGTCATCATGATGACGAACCCAGCGATCGCGAAGCGGCGCGGGCCGAAGTGGTCGGAGAGCCGGCCCGTGGCCTGCGCGGAGACACCCATCCCCACGAAGCCGAGGAACAGCACCGCGCCCGCCGCGGCCGTGTCCATCCCTCGCAGGCTGATCAGGTAGATCGGCGCCATCAGGATGGTCACGGTCGCGCCGAGGAAGCCGAGGAAGCGCGCCAGCGAGGCCATGCTGAAGATCCGGTCGGCGAACATCCGCAGCTGCACCATCGGCGCGCGGTGCCGCAGCTCCCACGGGACGAACCCGGCGAACAGCACCGCGACCGCCGCGAATCCGCCGAGGAGCAGCGGCGAGGTCCAGCTCATTGCCAGCGGGTTGTTCACCACCACCACGAAGATCGAGATAGCGATCACCGAGATCGTCGCGCCGAGGTAGTCGAACGGCGGGCGCTCGGCGTCGCGCGGCTGGCCCAGGCGCTCCTCGGTCAGCAGGAAGTACCCGGCGACGAATGCGATGCCGATGGGGACGAGCACCATCCAGAACAGCGCCTCCCACGGCAGCACCTGCAGCACCAGGCCCCCGACCATCGGCCCCGAGGCGCCTCCGATTGCGACCGCCGTCGTCTGGCTGCCGATCGCCGTCCCGCGCTCCTCGGGCGGGAAGACCGCCACTGCCATGGCCGTGCCGACGGACTGGCCCATCGAATTGCCCGCCGCCATGAGCACGCGCGCCGCGATGAGCAGCCCGAACGTCGGCGCGAGCGCGACGCACATCGCCCCGCTGCCGAAGACGACGAGGCCGGCGAGGTGGACCTTGCGCCAGCCGATGATGTCAGCGAGGCGTCCCATCGGCATCATGAAGGCGCTGATCGTGAGGGCCTGGATGACCACCACCCAGCTCACGGCGCGGAGCGTCACCCCGAAGTCGTCGGCGATGTCGGAGAGCGCCACGAACACCATCGACTGGCTGAGCACCTGCGTGACGAACGAGATGCCGATGGCGATGAACGCCGTCCACTTGTAGCCGTAGTCGCGTTCGGCCGGGGGCCGCATCCCGCCGTGCGTGAACGGGCTCGTGACGGGGGCGTTCACGGACGGCGTACCAGCATGGAGCCCCTGTCGAGGGATGGACGGACGCGGCGTCGAGGTCCGGGACGGTCGTTCGAGTCTACTCGCGGCCCCGGCTGCGCAACACAGGGCGGGGCGGCGCAGCCGCCCTCGCGGGCCCTACAATGGCTGAGGCGAAGCGCCCCGCGAGGAGGACTGCATCCCGAGGAAGCGACCGCGCAACGGCAGACGCAACGGCGGCAACGGCCGCGCCCCCAACGGCGCACGGCCGGGCCGCCGGGCAAGGCACGTCACCACCCCCGCGCAGGAGCGCGCCTACCTCGTCGGACTCGACTACGGGCAGCGCGCGGCGATGGAGCCGCGCGAGTCGCTGCGCGAACTCGGACGCCTCGCCCGCACGGCCGGCGCGAGGGTGGTGGGCCAGACGCTCCAGCGCCGCAGGCGGCCCGAGCCCTCGACGTACATCGGCGCGGGCAAGCTCGAAGAGATCCAGGGGCTCCGTGCCGAGACGGACTACTCGCTCGTGATCTTCGACGAGCAGCTCTCGCCGGGCCAGCAGCTGCGGCTGGAGTCCGCGCTGGACGTGAAGGTGCTGGACCGCAGCGCGCTCATCCTCGACATCTTCGCCAGCCGCGCGAGCACCCGCGAGGCCGCGCTCCAGGTGGAGCTGGCGCAGCATGAGTACCTGCTCCCGCGCCTGCGCGGGCAGTGGCAGCACCTCGAACGACTCGAGGGCGCCATCGGCTCGCGCGGTCCCGGTGAGACGCAGCTGGAGACGGACCGGCGGCTGATCAGCGGGCGCATCAGCCGCCTCAAGCGCCAGATCGGCGGCGTGCGCCGCCAGCGCGAGCTGCATCGCACGCGCCGCCGCCGCGAGGGCATCCCGGTGGTCGCCCTCGTGGGCTACACGAACGCGGGCAAGTCCACGGTGCTGCAGTCGCTCGCCGGCGCCGAGACGCTCACCGCCGACGCGCTCTTCGCCACGCTGGACCCGCTCACGCGGCGCGTCGGGACCGACGACGCCGAGGCGTTCCTGCTGACGGACACGGTGGGCTTCATCCAGAAGCTGCCGACGCAGCTCATCTCGGCGTTCCGCGCGACCCTCGAGGAGCTCGAGAGCGCCGACCTGCTGCTCCACGTCGTCGACGCGACCTCGGAGGCGGCGGACGCGCAGAGCGAGACGGTGCTCGACACGCTCGCGTCGCTCGGCCTGGCCGGGACGCCGATCCTGACCGTGCTGAACAAGGCCGACGAGCTCACGCTCCCCGACGGCTCCCCGCCGACGTGCGAGGAAGACCTCGCGCGCATCGCGCTCGACAACCCCGCACGCGAGGCCGCCGAGGCGCACGAGGAGCTCCCGAACCTCGGCACCGTGCTGGTCTCGGCGCTCACGGGCTGGGGCATCGGCGAGCTGCGGGCGCGCCTCGGCTACGAGCTCTTCGAGCAGGGGCTGGCGTCGACGCCGTCCGCGAGGGCGCTCGCGACGTAGGCTGCCGCCGACACGCCGGTGACCCGTGCGTCAGGCCGCGGGCCGCTAGGTGGGCGTGATGACGCCGCAGGCGAGGCGGGCGCCGGTGTCGGGCTCGGACGCTCCGTAGGTGTCGGGCAGCTCGTGGACGATGATGGCGGAGCCGTCGGCGTCGAAGACCGAGTGGGCCGGACCCTCGTCCAGCGTCACGCCGACCGTGAAGAAGTCGGCCCGGGCGGCGCCATCCGACGCGGCGTAGATGTTGGGCAGGTCACCGCCGTGCGCTTCGGCAGCCTCGCCGCGCTGCCAGGCCGAGTGGATGAAGCCGTGTTCCACGCCGGTCGGGTTGAAGTGGTCCCCGGCGGCGTCAAAGTTCGGCGTGCAGGCGCCGGCCTCGTGGATGACGAACGCGTGGCCGCCAGGGGGCAGTCCCTGCATCTCGGCGATGACCAGCACGCCTCCCGAGGTCTGGAGGAACCGCACCGTGCCGATGACGTCGCCGTCGGCCGTGCTCATCGTGGCCGCGGCCGTCAGGCCGGGCGTCGGTTCGTGCTCACCGCCCGAGCGGATGTTGAACAGGACCACGCCCACGACGATCACAACGATGACGGGTGTCAGGGCCAGGAATGGTAGTCCTCGAGCCACGGAGGCCTCCCCGGGAGTCGATACTGTATATCATAGATACGATATATCATTCACCGTCCACATATCACCCGTTCGCCACCTAGCGGCGCCGCCGACCACGCCTGGCGTGACGATGTGCGCCGGCCGGGGCCGCGCGGGATCGGCTAGGCGCGGCCGCGTGGCGCGCGCAGCGCGAAGCGCTCCGGGTCCTGCAACCACTCCCGGTCCGCGAACTGCACCCGCAGGCCCGAGGCGAGCTCGCGCAGCACGTCGGGCGCGGCCTGCGCTGCCCGGCCGCGGGCGTCGTCGTCGCCGGTGAGGGCGTCGAGCCACGGGCGCAGCCAGCGGCTGCGCTCCGTCGCGCGCGCGGCGGGGTAGAGCCACTCGGCGGGCGGGTAGCATCCCTCGTCGAGGAGGCACGCGAGGCGGGCCACGGCGCCGGCTGCCTCGCCGGAGGCGATGAGCGCGGCGTCACCCGCATGCTGCAGCGCATCGAGGGCCGCGAACGCCTGCAGGTAGAGCGCGCGCGCGGTGCGCTCCAGTGCGTCGACCTCCAGGCGGGCGG
>VXMU01000029.1 GCA_009840945.1 Chloroflexota bacterium
GGCGGCGCAGCATCGACTTGAAGGCGACGGCGTGCTCGCGCTTGCGGGTGAAGCGGGAGAACTTCCAGACAAGGATCTCTGCGAAGGGCGCGTCGTCCGCAGTTGCGGCGTCCAGCATCAGCCGGAACTGCGGCCTGTCGGCCACGCGCCCGCTCTCCGCCTCGTCGACGTACTCGCGGGTGACGACGTAGCCGTTCTTCTCCGCGTAGTCGCGCAGCGCGCGCAGCTGGGCGGCGACTGAGAGGTCGACGTCCTGGCGGTCGCTGGAGACGCGCGCGTAGAGCGCGACTGGGGTGGGGTCTTGCTGCTGGTCAGACATCGGTTGCCGTTCCTTGGCGGGCGGGGAGCGCGCGGTAATCCCTATGGTAGCGCGCACAGGGTGGACAGTGTTCGCCCATGGCTGGTGCGCGCATCGGTCCATGGATTCTGGCCGAGGTCCGGCCCGGATCCATCGGCTAAGGCGACTGCCGCATCCGATGCAGGGACCGCGCGGTCTGGGTCTGCGTTTAGTCTGCTGCTGCGGACGTAGGCCACAGCCCGACCAGCGCGTCCCCGCCAACTATGATGGCCCAAGAGAATCGAGTTACCGTCTGCGGCCACACGCGGGATACCGTGCCATGACACTGCTTGCTACCTACTTCGAACGCGTGCAGAGAAGGCTTCACGCTGAGGGGGCGGCCGCGGCGTCCTTCCACCACGGATTGAACAGGGGCCAGATCAGGGAAGCCTTCGTGCGCGAGTTCCTTTCACAGAACATATCGAGCCTGTGGGAAATCGGAACCGGCGAGATCATCCACAAGGACGCAGCGCCCGGAGAGGCGCGGCCGCAGATCGATGTCGTGATCCACAACCGGAAGTACCCCAAGCTCTCGCTAGCGACAGGCATTGATCTCTTCTTCATTGAATCGGTGTCTTCGTTCATCGAGATCAAGTCGCGTCTGACGAAGGAACACGTCCGCCAAGCGGCCCAAGCGACCAAGACGACGAAGATTACTGCGACGTTTCCGCCGCAGGGCCTGAATCCTGCGGGATTGGTCGATACGCCAAGGCCATTTTCCTTTGTCTTCGCGTACGACGGCCCCCGAACGATCGACACGCTCGTTCGTTGGCTCTGGGAAGTCGCGAACGAGGACGATTTCAGGCTGCACGAGCTGACCGAGACAGAACCCGACAAGCGATCCTTCTTCCCGCACCTCTTCATCGACGGGGTGTTCGTCCTCGGCGTTGGCTTCGTCTTCCTCGACGCCCTTCCGTGGAGGAGCCACGTCGACATTGCAATCGAGGAAGGCGTCAATGTTCGACAGAGTGCGATTTGGATTTCCGGCGAAGAACATGAGCTGCTTGTGCTATGGGCGGCAATCAACGCCGTGAATGAACGGCTGCTATGGAACGTGGGGCGGCTCGATGATTACTTGGGAGATATTGAAGTTGCCATCCGATGAGCTGGAAGCCTCGCTCGCGCCCACGCGCAGCGGCCAGCCGCGCTGCTTCATGCTCGCCCACTGGACGCAATCCGCGACCACGTTCGTCAGGGCGCTGAACTGCCTGAGGAGCAGGCGGTTGGCGCACTCGACGTGCCTGTTCCCGAACCGCTTGCCGAACTGGAGTATGGAGACAGCCAGCACCACAGCGTCCGACACCTGATATACGGTCTAAGACAAGATATGGGGCAAGACAACGGGCCGATGGGTACCCCGCAGATCGCCGCGCAACCCACCGCTCGCCGGGCTGTCCCGGCTACTCTGGGACGTAGACTGAACGCAGCGAATCCATAGTACGGCGGGAGGCTCGGAGTCAGCGTGTTCGACGGGTACGAGTGGCCTTCCTTCGTCGCGTGGGGCCTGTTTTTCGCCGGCGTGGTCGCCACGACCTGGGCGGGACCCCGCTTGGGAGCCAAGCGCATTTCGCTCCAGACCGTGGCAGCCCCGTTCATCGCGGCGGCGCTGGTTCCTCTTCTCGCTCAACCTCATCTGACATGGCTCGGAGCCTTCACGGGCGGAACCCTGATTGCGGCCGGCCTGGTGACTGCGTGGGGGTCGGAAATCAACGAACGGGTGCTGCTGCCTCGTCAGATGCACTGCCTCTACACGCAGCCCATCGCGATCACCGCGCTGAGTCGCTCTCGGCATAGGAGGCACATCGGGCGTGTCCTCGTAGCTCTCGGGATCGCGCTGGCCGGAGGCTCTGCAAGTTACGTGGCGATCTTCATCCTATTCTTCCTCGCGGACGGATTCAGCGCGGTCCGGGAAGAACTGCGGCTCCGGGCGTCCGGCGAGCACACCAGAATGGTCCAGCTGTTCTGGGACTCGTCTACCACTCTCTACTTCCTCATGATCGTTCTCATCGCCGGGTCCACTGGCGGCGTTCTGGACGGCTCTCTCACGTGGGTGGAGCCAGGCTCGACCATCCAGGACTCGGCGCCTCTCCTCCAGGCACTCCTCGCGACGACTATCGCCGTCGCCGCGATCGGGGCCACGGCGACCGGAATCGCTTTGCAGATACGGTCCGCGGGATTCGGTGGCGAGATTGCACTGGCCGTCGTGCCACGGCGGCGGTTGCTGGCAGCCCTCCCTCTCGTATCACTCGCCGCGCTGCTGACCGTGGTGCTCCTTGGAAGGTGGAGCACCCTTCACAACGAGTTCTGGGGGCTGTTGCCGTCGATCTCGGTCCAGCTATCGATCCTGGCGACAGTGTATGTCCTCTGGGTGACGTTCAAGTCAGTGTCCTCGCTGACGCGGAACGAGCCGCTGGTTGCCTTCGTGGGCACCAGCGTCTTGGTTGCCGACTGGCCCGAGCAGGTCCGGATGTACGGATGGAACGCCGGGCGAGGGAGGCAATTGCCCCAACTCGCTGCGCGTGATGGAGCGCTCGCTCCTTGGGGCCATGCGCCAGTCGGACGTATCGCTCTTCGACGCGCTCGTCTACGGGTGGACCTTCAACGCACGCACGCAGCCGGTGATCGCAGAGCTCGATCGTCCTGCGGGGAATCCGCAGCAGCGACGGACAGCCCTCCTCGACACTCCGTTGGCTTGGGACAAGGCGGCCTTCTTCGAAGGCCTGGATACCGGCCTGAGTCACCTCTCATCAGCCCTGGCGGCGCGGCCAGACTTCAAGGAATACCTCGCTCGGCTCGCTCCGATGCTGGACATTGTGTACCCCGCAATTGATCCGAAGCAGCCGTTCCATCCTGGCTTGTTCGGATCGGACCCACCGGGGTTCCGGTTCCTCCGCTCGCTCACTGTGTACGCGGCGAACGCCGAAGACCGACGGCTGGTGCGCTGGTTGATTTCCGCGCATTGGTCAAACCGTATCGAACTCGCAATCGCGTGGGCGGAACGGGCTTGGCCTACCGACGATGACGACCTCTTTGACACGCTTGACTATGCCGAGGCGGCGTTCAAGTCAGTGGCCACCTTCGCGGAGCCTGGCCCCACGGGAAGCGACGAAGACCGCGAGGCGGTCGTCTGGGCCGTTCTTACTGGCCTGGAGGTTGCTAATCGCCGCGGCACGATCAGCGCTGGGCTCTCCGTGATCGACACCATGAAGCCGTACCACGATGCGGGCTGGCCATGGCACTTCGAACGACTGGCGACGCTTACGCGGAAGCCTTCGACACCGATTGGCTGGATGATGACGATGGTCGAACGGAGCGTCGAAGGGATGATCGAGGCCGACCCTGATCGCTCTTGGAGCCTGCGGTACGGCTTTCGTTGGCTCGGCGAGTGGTGGGCCGCGGTCGTTGCTGCGATCCCGGACCGCACTCACACACACAATGAGTACGACGAGGATCGCTTCAAGGAGGAACTTCACGAGCGAGGAGTGGAGGTGCTCACGAAGCTCTTGGAGCACCTGCTGGAATCGGAGCCGGAGTTCGCGAGCGATACTGGCCTTGGTCAACGCGGTGTCATTGGCGACCTGCTGCGCTTCCTGAGCGATGCGCCACCGGCCACTCAGGACTCGATCATCGCGTTCGTGCGTCGGTGGGCTCAGAATGCCGCAGAACGCTCGTGGGCTGCGGAGGCGTGCGACCGCTACATCGCCGAGCGCGATTCAGCAGACGCCTGAGGGGCGTTCAAGAACCACGTCTCACCCTCCACGCTGCTGACGTGGTCACCTCCGCCAGCGTCCGAGCGTGAGCGCGAGCCGCACCCAGCGCCAGAGCAACGCCTGCGCCAGCTCCCAGCGAGCGCTCACGAGGGAGAACTTCACCTTGGTCAGCTCGTCGCGGCGGCGGGACTCGTCCCAAGGGTACGCCGAGGGTGGCAGCGTCAGCTCGTGATCCCTGATCAGGACGATCTCCAGCTCAAACATGCGCACCAGGGCGCGCGCCCGTTCGACACGCCTTGCACCCTCGTCGAGGTGAGTCATGCGCTGGTCCCGCCACTCCAAGACGACGGGGGCGGCCTCGCCGTAGACGATCTCGTCGCCCTGCACGGGTTCCAGGGTCACGACCTCGGGGTGGCTCACCTGCGGTTCGGTGCCGCCGTCGCGGCCCGCTCCGGGCGGCTCGGCTGCGGTCCCGGCGAGTCGCGCCTCCACCGCCGAGAGCCTGCGCTCCCACGCGCCCAGCGCCTCGGCCTGTAGGTCCGCCAGCCTCCCGAACTCCTCGCGCAGCGCCTCGACGGCCTCAGCCAGCGCCTCCACGTCCTTGTCGAGCATCTCCGTCCGGCGCTCCAGCACGTCCAGGCGTCCGCGCCGCCGCGCCGCCTCGGGGTTCGCGCCGCGCCGCTCCAGCGCCTGCCTGACACGCGGGGTGAGCCGACCCTGGTCCAGCACGCGCCAGAGCGTCTTGCGGTCGACGCCCAGCTGCCTCGCCGCCTCGCCGTGCCCCGCCTCGTCGATCAGCTCGCGCAGGCTCGCCAGCAGCACCTGCTCGGGCTCCCGCTCCGCGGTCTCGTTGCCGTTCATCGTCACCCCGCTGCCCCCGTTGGCCTCGCCTTCGGGGCTGCCCCAACTGCCCCATTTTGCGCCCCATCGCGGCGGAACGGGGGCTCCCCCGGCAATGAAAGACGCCTCGTGCATAGGGAGGGCACCCCCTGGAAGGGGTTGCACGCGCGCAATACCCCTACAGGGGATGGTCAAGCCCGTTCCCACCTCCGACGCTGGAGTCAGAAAGCCACGGGTTCCTGCGCGGGCAGGACGGCCACTGCGCCCCGCTGGGAGATGGACTGACCGTGAAGACGCAGCAAGCGCTGAGCGACGAACAGGAGCGGCTCCGCATCGAGGGCCTGCGCGCACTCGCGCGCATCATCGCGCGCCGCGCGCTCGCTGACTCCCGCGCTCTCGCCATCTCGAGAAACGGGACGCAGACGGACGCGACGCAGCACCAGCGTAAGCGCGACCAAAGTGCGTGAGTCACTCGGGTACCAGCCAG
>VXMU01000028.1 GCA_009840945.1 Chloroflexota bacterium
CTTCGAGCAGGCCCGGCAGGTCGCGGCGGAGGCCGAGGCGCTGCTGGTCGACGACGGCTGGCACGCGCCGGAGCCGGAGCCGGTGACGGTCGCAGCGGTTGCCGCTAGCGTTGACGAGAGCCACGAGGACAGGCACGAGCCGCAGCGGACGCTGTTCTCGTGGGCGGAGTTCATGGCCGGGGAGCCGGACGAGCCGCCGAAGCCGCGTCGCCGCGACGAGGCTCCGACGCTGTCGCTCTTCGAGTGGGCACTCGAACGGGAGCAGGAAGGGGTCCTGGCCGAAGCAGCCGGGTAGGAGCGCAGGGGAGGGCACCGCCACATCGGCGGCGTCCTCCCTCGCCTGCCCATGTGTGTGGCCTTTTCGCGTTGTTCGCGTTGGATCATTGCCCCCTGCCGATCCTGACCGACGCGGCGATCTGATCGAGCAGCGCGTTGATGTCCTGCTCGGACATGCCCGTCGCACCAGGGGTCAGGGGCTGAGTCCTGCGGCTGATTTCCACCCCGGAGGCGGCATCGAAGTGAATGCTGAAGGTGCGCTCGGGGTCGGTAAGGACGACGGCCGTCTTGCCTCCGCTTAAGATCAGGCCCGCCCTGAGGCTCGTATTCGCCGGCACCTCAACACTGAGGTCGTGGAACTGGTATCGGCCGGGGCCAGGGACAGCCTCCTCCCATATCTCGCGCAGACCGTCCGCGGCCACCCGCCACGGCGGCTGCCGCCAGCGGAACTCCACCTGTTGCGGTGCGTCCACCTTCTTGATGCCGAAGGCGCACCCCGCCCCGGCCCAAGCTACCTTCTCGACCACGAACAACTTGCGCGGCGGCGTCCCCGTCGGGTCGGCGCGCACCTCCGCCACCTTCAGACGGCGCAGGCAGCGGTCTCCCCACCACACGTCGACCCGGTCGCCCACCGCGATCGCACCGTAGTACGCCGCCCGCGAAACGTTCGTCGCATCAGAGGCGTTGAGCAGCAGCCCGTACGGAGGGTTCGTGTAGCCGAGATCGCTCCACTCGATCGTGCTTGTGAGGTCGTCCGGGTCGGAGAGCAGGGCGTAGGAGCCGGCCGCCGTCACGGCGCCGGTGGTGTGCAGGTTGTAGGGGATCGACTCCAGCCGGAAGCTCGCCGTGACCGTCGCTGCCGCGGTCACGGTGAAGCTCGCCGTGCTCGTCTCCGTGCCGCTCGTCGTCGTCACCGCCGCCGGGCCGGCCGTCACCCTCGCGCCGTCCGGCAGCCCCGCCCAGGCGCTGAAGTCGTAGCCCTTGTCCGCCGTCGCCGTGAGCGTGACCGTCGTGCCCCAGGCGTGCCTTCCGTCCTCCCGCGCCGCGGGACTGACGGTCACGCTCCCACCTTCGCCTGCCGTCACGGTCAACGTGTACGCCGCCTCGCTCGCCGTTGTGTGGGGCGTTGAGTCGGGCGACGAACAGGCGGTGAGCAGGGTCAGCGCGGCGGCGCCCGCCGTCACCAACCTCAGCGCAAGAGTCCGCCTGCGCATCACTCACCTCCTGTTCTCGTGGGCGGAGTTCATGGCGGCGAGCCGGAGGAGCCGCCGAAGCGCCGGCGGCGCGAGGCTCCCACGCTCTCGCTCTTCGAGTGGGCGCTCGAGCAGGAGCGGACGGGGGTACTGGCCGAAGCAGCCGGGTAGGAGCGCAGGGGGACACCGCCGATGTGGCGGTGTCCTCCCTCGCCTGTCCGCGTGTGCCCCTGCCTGCCCTGAGGCGCGTGCCCGGCCTAGTGCGATGGTCGGCCCGGCCGGCCGGCGGATCCGCCGATCCTCACGGTGATTGCCATGTCATCTCTGCGTCCTGGTAAGCAGGAGTCAGTGCGAGACCCCCCTCCATCCAGCTAGTTAGACAGGGTTGCACCGGTCGTAGTGAGTGACCTCGTAGTCACGTCGGCCCTCGATGGTGTTTCCGTTTTTGTCCAGTTCTACACACTCATAGATTCTGCCGTTCTCATCCTGGAATCGCTGACCACCACCAGCGCCGGATTCGGCATCGTCGACCTCGTAGAGGCGCTTACCCGAAGCGCTCGCCTTTCCGCTGCACGACGCTCCGTTAGGTCCTGAATGGTAGGACGTCCCTCCGTCGACCCCGGCCACGCACGGGTTCTCGGGGTCGTGGTAGGGCGGCTCAGGCTCAGGCTCAGGGAGGAGGCCCTCCTGATCGAGGTAGTGGGACCACCCACCTGGCGGCGACCAATCCACCTGGGGCCGCCCCTGTCGCGCCGGACCCAATTCCGGGTGTCGCGACATGGCGGCGTCGCGGGCATCCTCCAGCGCAGTGCACTGGGACGCCGAGAGGTCGCCCGTAGCGCAGAGTTCGTCAAGGTCGTGCCGCTCGTAGGCCCTGTGACCTTTACGGAACACCACACCCTCACCAGGACCACGACTGATCGGGGTGTCGACCAGCTCGTCGCTCAGGCAGTAGTCGCGCCATTCGATGCCGACCTTCGTCAGATCGCCTGCAGTAGACTCGTCGACGTGGTGTTGCACGCGACCTTCGCCGGTTTCGTAGACGTAGACCGCCTCGTAGGCGTAGTGGTAACCCTCCTTGCACAGGCTGTCTTCCGCCTGGGCTTCGGCGGTTGTGCCGGTGTACAGCAGCGCGGTGAACGCGGCGAGGGCGATCACCGCCACGAGGGCGGTACACGTCCCAGCCCTCCGCGCCCCACGCCCTGCTCGAGCGGAAGCTCGGGCGGTCGTAATCCGATCGTGGTACGTCATGGGTCACTCCTTTCTGACGGGAAGGATGCCACGACGGCTATCACTTTAGGGTGACTTCTTGGGATCTTATCCGTAACTCCTTGTGACTTCTGGCATGATTGGCCCTGTCGAACGCCGCGTGCCGCCCCTGGGCCTTTCCCCTACGCAGCGAACACGTCCTCCGGGATCGGGGTCGATTAGCCGGAGCGGCGACGGCGTGCGGCGGCCGCTGCAATCACTGAAGGAAGCGCAGCTCGGGCAGGCAGGTGCCGCAGCCCTTCACGTCCCGCTTGCCGGTGCCCAGCGCCTTGTCGATCGCTTCCTGCATGGTCGGAAAGGGACCGTGCCAGCGATTGTCGGGGCGGCGGGTCACGTACCGGCCCCGGCCGTCGTTGCAGTGCGCGCAGATCGCCCGGTGCACCCGCACCCAGCTCGCGGCGTCGTCCTCGTACACCCACCAGTTCACTGGCCCGCGTCTCCGATGCGGCGGGGGCAAGCGACTGTCCGGAGCGGTTGGTCTGGGTGCAGATTGACTGCCCGAAGACCGAGATGGTGACTCGCCGCCCGTCTGACGAGATCTACGGGCGCGACATCCGGCACGAAGTCGAAGCTGAGCATCGCGGAGAAGTCGTCGCCATCGACGTGGAGAGCGGCACGTGGGCCATCGGCGACACCGTGATCGTGGCGCGGGATCGCTTGCGTACGAAGCGTTCGGATGCGATTGACGTGTGGCTGCTCCGCGTAGGACATCGGGCATTGCGTCACGTCGGCGGTCGACCGCTGATAGAAGGCGTCGTGAACGCCGCCCACGACTAGTTGCCGTCCCGGTCGCCGTCCGAGTCGTCCCCGGGCGGACCGCCGGAGCGGACGACCAGCGGTGTGAGCGATGGCACGCCGTCCGCGTAGAGCTCGGCGAAGGACCGGTTCACGAACTCCGGCGCGGCCATGATGTGTGACACCCACTCGCCCTCGTGGAGCACGTAGAGCGCCGTGATGCTGCGGCCCTCCGCACACGCGGCCAGGTCGTCGACGCTCCCGCCTTCGTAGACGACGAGGCTCCAGCCCTCGGCCACCTCGCCGTGCAGGCAGGCGGGCCAATCGCCGGGCGCGACCTCCCCTACGGGATCGTCGCCGGCAGGCCCCGCGCTCGCGGCGACCAGCGGCGTGAGCGCCGGCACGCTGGCGGCGAACAGCTCGGCGAAGGGCCTGTTGACGAAGTTCGGCGCTCCGAGGATGTAGGGCAGGTAGGAGCCCTCGTGGAGCGCGTAGAGCGCGGAGATGCCGCGGCTCTCGGCGCAGGCGGCCAGCTCGTCGACGCTCCCGCCCTCGGAGACGACGAGGCTGAAGCCAGCCGCCACGGCGCCCTTCAGGCAGTGCGCCCAGGGTTCCTCCTCGGTGTCGAGGGTGACTCGGTAGACCCTGGTGCGGCTGCCGTCTTCCGATGTCACCGTGACGGTAACGGCCTCAAGGCCGGCGAGCGCCAGCTGATGGCCGTTGGCGGGGTGGCCGTCGGCGTCGGGGGGCTCGATCACGACAGCGGCGCGGCGGTGCTCCCGGACCACCGCCACCACGGTCTCGGTGACGCCCTCGCCCACAACGCCCTCGTACTCGGTCCTGCCGGGGTCGAACTCGCCGATGTCCACACCGTCCAGCGTGAGCGAGGCGAGGCGCGCGTTTATGCCGTCGGGCATGTTGTAGCTGTAGACGCGCTCGTCGAGCTCGTCGGCAACGTACATCACCTCGCCGTCCGACCAGATGCCGCGGGGGCTGTTGTTGCCGACGCGGCCGGGCTCCTCGAACTCCTCGCCGCGCACGCGCTCCAGGGCGGGCGGCTCCTCGGGAGGGGCGTCACCTTCCGCCGGAGGCTCGGGCAGCCGGTAGGCGAAGAGCCGCTTGGCCCCGTGGTCGGAGACCCACAGCGTTACGCCGTCGGACCAGGCGTCGCGCGGATCGGCGTTGGCCTCGTCGAGGGCGTACTCGCCGAGGAGCGCGCCGCCCGCGAGGTCGTAGGCGAAGAGCGCGTCGCGGCCGTCGAGCACCAGCACCACGCCCTCGTCCCCCCAGAGGCCGCGCGCGTCCGCGTTGCGACTGTCGAGGGCGATGTCTCGCTCCGGCGCGTGACGGCCGCTCGCCAGGTCATAGGCGAAGAGGCGGTCGCGTCCGCTGTCGGCGACCCAGGCGGTGACGCCGTCGGCCCAGATGCCGCGCGGGGCGCC
This sequence comes from Chloroflexota bacterium, assembly GCA_009840945.1. Taxonomy (GTDB): domain Bacteria; phylum Chloroflexota; class Dehalococcoidia; order UBA2979; family UBA2979; genus VXMT01. The sequence continues at coordinate 4,916 of VXMU01000028.1, forward strand.
GTTGCGCTCGTGCAGCGAGAACTCGCGGGCCGCGACGCGCTCGCCCGTGGCGAGGTCGTAGGCGTAGACGGCGTCGCCGGCGCCCGCGGCGTTGTCCGCAATCCAGAGGACGCCGTCCGTGGACCAGGCGCCCGTGGGGATGCTGTTGCCGGGGTCCAGCGCCTCGATGTCGCGCTTCACGTTCCACTCGAACTCCACCTCGCTCGGCGCAGGCCCCGAC
>VXMU01000015.1 GCA_009840945.1 Chloroflexota bacterium
CCCCCCCCCCCCCCTATTTTTTTACCCCCCCCCGCCGCAAACCCAGCTGGCCTGTTGTCTCGCGGGCTCGGAGTTGTGTATATGCGTCCGGGGGTGGTTGCGGGGGCGGTAGACGCACGGCTTCCGCGTCAGTCATCGAGCAGGTCGAAGTACTGCTCGCGAGTGAGCCCCGCGGTTCTGAGGTTGCCCAGAATGATCGGAACCGCGACCCGTCTGTGTTTCGGCACGACCACCGGGCGCCTGGCGCCCTCCCTCATCATCACGATGTGCGAACCGCTCGTGCGTCGTTCTTCGAAACCGCACGCGACGAACACGCGCACCAGGGTGCGCCAGTGAACTGGCGTGATGCGGGGCACGGGTTACGCGTGTAGTGCGACCGGGACGGTGATTGGGTGTTTCAACCCGGAAGCGGCGGAGGCGCCATCCGGCGCGAGTGCTTCCTGGTCGACCGTGAATCCCCGTTCCTTCATCACCGCATCGAGCGTCCCATGCTCGTAGCAGACCTCGATGAACAACTGGAGCGCTTCGACGAGATTCGTTCGAGCCTCTTGCTCCGTGTCGCCCTGGCTGTACACGTCGAGCGCCGGGCAATGTGAGACGAAGACGTCATCTTCCTGCCACACGTCGGCGTCCACGGTCAGCGAGAACAGAAGGCGCTGCATCTAATCCTCCACGCCACGGTGGGAGCGGCGATGGTGTGAGTGTAGCGCAGCGCCGCGCGTGCGGGGGTGGTTGCGCGGGGGGAGCTAGATCACCGCCTCGAAGCCGGCGAACTCGCCCGTCGGCTCCTCCCAGCGGTACTCCAGGTTGTGCACCATCGCCAGCGGCGGGCCCTCGCGGAGGCGCGCGATGAAGCTGCGCAGCGTGGGCTCGTCCGCCTCGGCCTGCACCTCGACGCTGCGGCCGTCGGGCAGGTTGCGCGCGTAGCCGTCGACCTGCAGGCGCTGCGCCTCGTACACGCAGAACGCGCGGTAGCTCACGCCCTGCACCCGCCCCACCGCCTTCGCCACGACGCGGCGACGGCGTCGCGGGTCCACGATGGGTCGGGGTTCTTCGGTGTCGCCGTTCTCGCCGAAGCCGATCATGACGCGACGAGGCCGCGCACGATCTCCCGCACCAGGTCCTCCGGCACGTCGTTGCGGACGACAGGCCGCCCGATCTCCTCGAGCAGCACGAAGCGAAGCCGGCCGCGCTCGACCTTCTTGTCGAGGCGCATCGCGCCGAGCACCGCCTCGGGGTCGACGCCCGGGGCGGTGAGCGGCAGGCCGAGCGCGCGCAGCACGTCGCCCTGCCGGGCGATGATCTCGCGGTCGTGGAGCCCGAGGCGCTCGCCGATGCGGGCCGCGCCCATCATGCCCGCCGAGACCGCCTCGCCGTGCAGGAAGTCCGTGTAGCCCGTGGCCGCCTCGATGCCGTGGCCGATGGTGTGGCCGTAGTTAAGGATGGCGCGCAGCCCCTGCTCCCTCGGGTCGGCCGAGACGACGAGGGACTTGAGGCGCGCGGAGCGCGCCGTCACGCGCGTGAGCAGCTCGGCGTCCAGCGGCGGCGCGACGAGCGCGCCCGCGTGGCGCTCGATCTCGTCCATCAGCCCGGGGTCGAGGATGAGCGCGTGCTTGACCACCTCGGCCAGGCCCTCGGCGAGCGCGCGGCGGGGCAGCGTGCGGAGCAGCTCAACGTCCGAGATGACGGCGCGCGGCTGGTGGAACGCGCCGACGAGGTTCTTGCCCTCGGGCAGGTCGACGGCGACCTTGCCGCCGATGGCCGCGTCGTTCATCGCGAGCACCGTCGTCGGCACCTGCACGAGCGGCATGCCCCGCAGGTACGTCGCCGCGACGTGGCCCGCGAGGTCGCCGACCACCCCGCCGCCGAACGCGAGGATCGTGTCGCGCCGCTCCGCGCGCGACTCGGCGAGCCACGCGTAGATCTCCTCGGCGACGCGCAACCGCTTCGAGGGCTCGCCCGAGGGGACGACGTACGAGGCGCCGCGGAACCCGCCGGCGTCGAGGGCTTCGACGAGCGCCTCCCCGTGGGCGTTCATCACGTTCTCGTCGGCTACGAGGTAGACGGTGCCGTCGAGCCCCAGCTGGTGCAGGCGCTCCGGCAGGCGCGCCAGCTCGCCCGCGCCGACCCATATCGGGTAGCGGTCTTCGCCGGTGTCGACGATGGCGGCGGGCCCGACGGCGGGCGGGTGCATGCCGAGGCGTTCGAGGCGCCGTTCGCCGCCGGCGAGGGCGGACGCACCGCCGCCCCACGCACGCAATATGCGCTCCGCGACGTCCTCGGGTGTCAGGCCCTGCGTCGGCACCCACAGGTCGGCGTGCGAGTAGGCGACGCGGCGCTCGTCGTCGAGCTCTTGGAGGCGCGCCTCGAGGTCGCCCGCGAGCAGCGGGCGTTCGCTCCCGTCGACCGCCTCGCGGACGCGGCGCGCGATCTCGGTGGGGGTGGCGTCGAGCCAGCACAGCAGGCCGCGCTCGCCGAGCGTGCGGCGTGAGCGGGCGCTGAGGAACGCGCCGCCTCCCGTCGCGATCACGGCGGGCACGCGCCGGGCGGCCTCGGCGACCACGCGCTCCTCGATTTTGCGGAACGCGGGCTCGCCGTCCTCGGTGATCAGCTCGGCCGGGGTGCGGCCCTCGGCCTCGGTGACGAGGTCGTCGGTGTCGATGAGCGGCCAGCCGAGCCGGTCGGCGAGGATCGCGCCGGTCGCGGACTTGCCGACGCCGCTCAGCCCGACAAGCACGATCTGGCGCACGGCGCCGCTGGCCGCCTCGTTCGCGGGGCTCACTCGCGCGGCTCCCGGGGTCCGACGGTCTCGACGTAGGCGGCTGCGTTGTGCTTGAACTCGTCGATGTGGTCCCCGCCGAACTTCTCGAGCGCGGCGTCGGCCAGGACGATGCACAGCACCGCCTCGCCGATGACCCCGGCGGCGGGCACCACGCAAGCATCGGAGCGCTCGTAGAACGCGGTGGCGGCCTCCCCGGTGAGCAGGTCAGCGGTCGGCAGGCGTCGGGGGATCGTGGAGATGGGCTTCAGCGCGCCGCGCACCACGATGTCCTCGCCGTTGCTCATGCCGGCCTCGATGCCGCCCGCGCGGTTGGTGGGGCGCTCCCACTTGCGCTCCTGCCACTCGTCGGCGGGCAGGAGCGCGTCGTGGACCTCGGAGCCCGGCTTCTGCGCGTTCTCGAACGCGGGGCCGATCTCGACGCCCTTGACGGCGTTGATGCCGAGGATGGCCGCGGCGATGCGCGCGTCCAGCCGCCGGTCCCACTGCACGTGCGCCCCAAGGCCGATCGGCACGCCGCTGGCGCGCACCTCGAAGATGCCGCCGAGGCTGTCGAGCGCCTCTTTCGCCCCGTCGATGGCGGCGATCATGTGGCGCTCCGCCTCCGGGTCGGCGACGCGGACCGGCGAGCGCTCGATCGCGTCCCAGTCGACCTTGCCCGAGCCGTCGACGGGCTTCGCCACCACGTCGCCGATCGCGACGGTGTGCGAGTGCACCTCGATGCCGATCTCGCGCAGCACCGCCCGGGCCACCGCACCCGCGGCGACGCGCGCCGCCGTCTCGCGCGCGCTCGAGCGTTCGAGGATCTGGCGGACGTCGTCGAGGCCGTACTTCTGCGTGCCGGCGAGGTCGGCGTGACCGGGTCGCAGGAGCGTGACGCGCTCGACCTCCTGGTCCACGGGCTCGACGGCCATGCGCACGCGCCAGTTGGCGTTGTTGTGGTCCTTGTTCTCCAGCCACAGCGCGATCGGCGAGCCGATGGTCAGCCCGTGGCGGACGCCCGATGTGATCTCCGCGCGGTCCTTCTCGATCTGCTGTCGCTTCCCGCGGCCGTAGCCGCCCTGGCGGCGCACGAGGTCCGCGGCGATCCAGTCCTCGTCGAGCGCCATGCCGGCCGGGACGCCCTCGACGACCGTCGTGAGGCCCTTGCCGTGCGATTCGCCCGCGGTGAGGAAACGGAAGTTGCTCACGGTCTCGCCTCTCCGGCCGGCGTCGCGCCGTTCGCACGCGTCCCGGCATCGGCGTCGGCGGTGATGAGCGCGCCGACCCCGGGGTCGAGGTCACGCGAGGACCCCGCCTCGCGCGTCGACCACGACTTCAGGATCGCAGGTGCGGCGTCATCGTCCCAGTCCGTGATCACGGCCTGCCCGCGGCTCACCTGTGTGGTCAGCAGGCACTCGGACTCGACCTCGCCCTCGGAGCTGCGGTACTCGGCGTACACGTCGACCTGCACCGCCTCGAAGCGCGCGAGGGGGATGTCGTAGAGCAGGCGCTCGGCCATGCGCACTGCGGAGCGCCGGGCGACGTCCGACGGCGGGCCGATCTGCTCCCGCACCCCGTCGACGACACGGATGTCGGGCTCGGCCAGCAGCGAGACGCGGCAGCGCTCGGTGTCCGCCGCGATCAGCTCGGCCGAGACGAGCGCGCGCCAGTCGGCGGGCGGCACATCCGGCGGCGGGCGCATGCGGCGCCACGTCTCGAACGCCTCGAGGACCGAGGCGCGGAGGGCGTCGAGGTCGCCCTCGGCGATGATGCGCCGCCAGTGGCGCTGCGAGAAGAACGACTGTGTGATGACGAGGCCGAGGAAGCCGCCGACGACCAGCATGAGGAACACGCCGAGCTCGATCACTGCGCCGCCTCCTCCCCGTCCCGTCCGGCGAGCGCCGCTCGCGCTGCCGCGAACATCACCTCGGTGGGCGGCTCCAGGCTCGTCCACATGCGGAACGACTCGGCCCCCTGGTAGACGAGCATCCCGAGACCGCCGATGGGTTGCGCGCCCGCGGCCTCGGCCGCCCGCAGGAACGGCGTGCGCTCCGGGATGTAGACCAGGTCAAGGGCTGCCTGCCCGGCGGCGAACAGCTCGGCCGGGACCGGCGTCGCCGACTCGTCCGGGCCGTGCCGCATCCCGAGTGTCGTCGAGTGTATCACCAGCCGCGCGCGCTCCATCGCCCCGCGCAGCAGCGGCGCAGCAGCGTCCAGTGGCGTGATCCGCACCGCCATCGAGTCGCGGGGGGGGGCGCGGGGCGCGGGGGCGGGGGGGGGGGGGGGGGGGGGGGGGGGGGGGGGGGGGGGG
>VXMU01000062.1 GCA_009840945.1 Chloroflexota bacterium
GGGCGAGGTCGAGCGGGCGTCAGGGCGCGGGTGGCGCGACCGGCACTACTTCTTGTCCACGTCTCTAGGCTTGTACCGGGTCGGCAGGCACCTCGACCAACTCCGCAGAGGTGGCCGGCGGCGGGATCGACTCGCCGTCTTCCCGAAAGCCCGCGATGTGCAACACGATCGCCTCGCGGATGAGCTCGCGCACTTCGTCCTCAGTTGCGCCTACAGCCACACATCCCGGCAGGTCGGGGACGTACGCCCCATAGCTCGTCGGACCGCGCTCGATGAGGACTGTGTACGTCATGAACGACCGGCTACTCGCGCAGCTTCAGCACCGCCATGAACGCCTCCTGCGGCACCTCGACCGAGCCGAGCATCTTCATCCGCTTCTTGCCCGCCTTCTGGCGCTCGAGGAGCTTGCGCTTCCGCGTCACGTCACCGCCGTAGCACTTCGCCAGCACGTTCTTGCGCATCGCCCGCACCGTCTCGCGCGCCACGATGCGGCCGCCGACGGCGGCCTGGATCGGCACGTCGAAGAGCTGGCGCGGGATCAGCTCCTTGAGCGCGCTGCTCAGCTGCCGGCCTTTCGCCGCCGCACCCTCCGACTGCACGATCGTCGAGAGCGCGTCGACCGGGTCGCCGTTGACGAGGATCTCGAGGCGCAGCACCTTCGTCGGCTCGTAGCCCTCGAACTGGTAGTCGAGCGAGGCGTAGCCCTGCGTGCGCGACTTCAGCCCGTCGTAGAAGTCGACGACGATCTCGGACAGCGGCGCGAGGAACTCGGCGAGCACGCGCGCCTCGCCCTCCTCGGCGCCCTGGTCCAGGTACTGGAGCTGCTGGTAGCGCCCGCGCCGCGACGTGACGAGCTCCATGACCTGCCCGAGGTAGCGCGAGGGCACCGTGATGGCCAGCCGCATCCACGGCTCGCGTACCTCGCTGATCTCGTTCGGGATCGGCAGCTCGGCCGGGCTGTCGACCACGATCTCGCGGCCGTCCGTGCGGGTCACCTCGTACTCCACCGAGGGCGCAGTGGCGACGAGTTCGAGGCCGAACTCGCGCTCCAGCCGCTCCTGGACGATGTCCATGTGCAGCAGGCCGAGGAACCCCGCGCGGAACCCGAAACCGAGCGCGGCCGAGGTCTCGGGCTGCCACACGAGCGCGGCGTCGTTGAGCGTCAGGCGCTCCAGCGCGTCGCGGAGCACCTCGTAGTCGTTGGGGTCGGTGGGGTAGATGCCGGCGAAGACCATCGGCTTGGCGGGGCGGTAGCCCGGGAGCGCCTCGGCGGCGGCGCCGCGCTCCGAGGTGACTGTGTCGCCGACGCGGCTCTCACCCACGCTCTTCAGGCCCGTGGCGAGGTAGCCGACCTGACCCGCCGAGAGGCTTGGCGCCACCTCGAGGTCCGGCCGGAAGACGCCCACCTCGAGCGGCTCGAAGCGCGTCGCTTGCTGCACGAGGCGCAGGCGCTGCCCGCCGCGCACCTCGCCGTCGACGACGCGCACGTAGGCCATCACGCCCTTGTAGGAGTCGTACTTGGAGTCGAACACCAGCGCGCGCAGCGGTGCCTCTGGGTCGCCCACCGGGGCCGGGACGCGCTCCACGATCGCGTCGAGGATCGCGTCGATGCCCTCGCCGCTCTTCGCGGAGGCGTACAGGATCTGATCCGGGTCGAAGCCGATGACGTCGACCAGCTCGCGCGCGACGCGCTCCGGCTCGGCGGCCGGCAGGTCGATCTTGTTGACGACCGGGATCAGCTCAAGGTCGAGGTCGAGCGCCGCGTAGACGTTGGCGAGCGTCTGCGCCTGGATACCCTGCGCCGCGTCCACCACCAGCACCGCGCCCTCGCACGCGGCGAGCGCACGCGAGACCTCGTACGCGAAGTCGACGTGGCCGGGGGTGTCGATGAGGTTGAGCTCGTAGTCACGGCCGTCGGGGGTGCGGTACTCCATGCGCACGGCCTGCGCCTTGATGGTGATGCCCTTCTCGCGCTCCAGCTCCATGGAGTCGAGGAGCTGCTCGCGCATCTCGCGGCTCGTGACGGCGCCGGTGCGCTCGAGCATGCGGTCGGCAAGCGTCGACTTGCCGTGGTCGATGTGGGCGATGATCGAGAAGTTGCGGATGTGCTGCACGCGATCATCGTAGACGCGGGATGCCCGCACGCGCACGCGGGCCGCGTTCTGGCCCACACGCAACGAGGGCGGGTTGCCCCGCCCTCGTGGTGTCTCGCCTGGCTGCCGGCGCTAGACGCGGTGGCAGGCCACCCAGTGGTTGGGTTCGGCCTCGCGGAACTCCGGGATGACCTCGCGGCACTCGTCGATCGCGATCGGGCAGCGCGTCTGGAAGACGCAGCCCGGAGGCGGCCGCAGCGGCGACGGCACGTCGCCGACGAGGATGATGCGCTCACGCGTGCGCTCGATCTCCGGGTCGGTGATCGGGACAGCGGAGAGCAGCGCCCGCGTGTACGGGTGCAGCGGGTTCTCGTACAGCTCGTTGGAGTCGGCGAGCTCCATGATCTTGCCGAGGTACATCACCGCCACGCGGTCGGAGATGTGCCGCACCACCGCCAGGTCGTGGGCGATGAAGAGGTACGTCAGGTCGTACTCGGCCTGCAGGTCCTCGAGCAGGTTGATGATCTGCGCCTGAATCGACACGTCGAGGGCCGACACCGGCTCGTCGAGGACGATGAACTCCGGCTCCACCGCGAGCGCCCGGGCCACGCCGATGCGCTGGCGCTGGCCGCCCGAGAACTCGTGCGGGTAGCGCTTCGCGAAGTAGGGGTTGAGGCCGACCTGGTCGAGGATCGCCTCGACGCGCTCGTTGCGCTCGTTCCCCTTGTAGAGGCCGTGGATGACCATCGGCTCGGAGATGATGCTGGCCACACTCATGCGCGGGTTCAGGGACGAGTACGGGTCCTGGAAGATCATCTGCATGCGCCGCCGGTAGGAGCGCAGCGCCCGTCCCTTGATGTTGTTCAGCTCGTCGCCGGCGAACTTCACCGTCCCGGCCGTGGGGCGGTGCAGCTGGAGCAGCGCGCGGCCGGTGGTGGACTTGCCGCAGCCGGACTCACCCACGAGCCCGAGCGTCTCGCCCTTGCGCACCGTGAACGAGATGCCGTCGACGGCCTTCACGTCCGCGACCTTGCGCTGGAACAGGATCCCCGAGGTCACGGGGAAGTACATTTGCAGGTCTTCAACCTCGACGAGGTCTTCGCCCATCGCGACGGTGTCAGTGGTCATCGCAGCCCCCTCGGCTCGTTGAACCTCGCGTCAGCTTCTTCGATGTCTGCGGCTAGGCCGTGAGCATCCCGACGACGCCCTCGTTGACGCCGCGCGTGCGCGCGTCCTCGGTTGGGTCGCGCCAGCAGCGCGCCCAGTGGCGCTCGCCGGCGAGCTCCAGCTGCGGCGCGTCAGTGCGGCACTGGTCGATGGCCCAGTCGCAGCGCGGCTCGAACGCACAACCCGGGATCGGGTTGATGAGCAGCGGCGGCTGACCCTCGATGGCGTCGAGCCGGATGTGCTCCGTCGCGTCCAGGCGCGGCACCGAGGCCATGAGGCCGACGGTGTACGGGTGCTTCGGGTTCTTGAAGATGTCGATCGTCGAGCCGGACTCCACGATCTGGCCGGCGTACATCACGTTCACGCGGTCGGCGTAGCGGGACACGACGCCGAGGTTGTGCGTAATGATGACCACCGCGGTGCCCAGGTCACGGGACAGCTGCGCCATCAGCTCCAGGATCTGCGCCTGAATCGTGACGTCCAGCGCCGTGGTCGGCTCGTCGGCGAGCAGCAGCTTCGGGTTGCAGGACAGCGCCATCGCGATCATGACGCGCTGGCGCATGCCGCCCGAGAACTGGTGCGGGTAGTCGTCCAGACGGGCTCCCGCCTCCGGGATGCCGACCAGCTCGAGCAGCTCGACCGCGCGGGCGCGCGCCTCGGGCCGGTCAAGGCCGAGGTGCAGCGTGATCGCCTCGGTGAGCTGGTTGCCGATCGTCAGCACCGGGTTCAGCGACGTCATCGGCTCCTGGAAGACCATCGCGATGCGGTTGCCGCGGATGTCGCGCATCTCCGCATCCGTGACCTCGAGCAGGTCCTCACCCTCGAAGAGGATCTCGCCCTCGACGATCCGTCCCGGCGGGCGGGGGATGAGGCGCAGGATGGAGAGCGCCGATACGGACTTGCCGCACCCGGACTCACCGACGAGGCCCAGCGTCTCGCCCTCTTCGAGATCCCACGAGACCCCGTCGACGGCGCGGACGACGCCTTCCTCGGTGTAGAAGTAGGTACGGAGATTCTTGACCTCAAGCAGTTTTTCGCTCACTTGCGGCGGCCCTCCTGCGGCCGAGGAGATGGGGCTCTACGGGCCCTCCTGGTGGGGAAGAGGAGACTCGAACTCCTACGCCTTGCGGCACATGATCCTAAATCATGCTCGTCTGCCAGTTCCGACACTTCCCCTCGGCGGCGTACGGCGCGGGATTATATCCCATCCTGCCAGCGGGTACGAAATCGCCCCCGCCGTTCCGCGATTGTTGGTGAGCCCCCAGGGATTCGAACCCTGAACCGGCTGATTAAGAGTCAGCTGCTCTGCCATTGAGCTAGAGGCCCGCCCAAACATACCAGACCCTCGCCGGACGCGAGCACATCGCGTCGCCCCTCGCATCCTCGGCGGCCCCACCATCGCCCCCCGGATCGGCGCGGCGGGCGCGTTGACGCGCGGATCGGCGCGGCGCTACGCTCGATTCCCCGGACGGAGCGGCAACCCCCGCGACCGTCCATGCGGGCTCCGGGCGGTTAGCTCAGATGGCTAGAGCGCTGCGTTGACATCGCAGAGGTCACTGGTTCGAATCCAGTATCGCCCACCAGACTGGACAAAATCGAGAACC
>VXMU01000085.1 GCA_009840945.1 Chloroflexota bacterium
TGGCGGTAGCGGGCGCCGGCTGGGGCGTGGCGGCGGGCGCCGGTTCGCCCGGCTCCGAACCACCGCACGCGGTGGCCAGCACCGCGACGGCCGCGAGGCCCAGCGCGGCGACGTTGCGCAGCGCTCCCGCACGCCCGCGCACCGCACGTCTCCGCGAGATCGGGGCCGCCCCCGGCCTCGCTGACCGTCTCGTGGCCGGGATCAACGCGGCGGTGAGGGCCGCCACAACGACACGCGCTCGCTTGATGTGCGGTGCTCCTTCGCTCGTGGCCCTGCCGCCATTCACCATCCGCCTCGGCGAACCGCTCGTCCTGACCGCAGCAGTCGGGCGTCTCGACGACGTCGAGCTGGTTGATGCGCGTGACGTACGCGTGGGCGGAGTGCCGGGAGCGTCCCCGAAGACCGGCACCGGAGAGTTGCGATGAATGCCTGATCGCCGCCCACATCTCGTGCGGACCTACCTGCCCGGCGGGTCGCCCGCGGGAGGCGGCTCGTGGACGGAACGCAGCGGGGCGTTGCGGCTGCGGTCGTAGGCGTTCCACGCCGCGCGGCGGCACGCCTCGGCGGTCGTGCCGTAGGCGCCGGAGCGGAGCCACCTGCCGCCCGATCGGTACTCGCGGTAGCACTGGTCGTCGGTCCCGCGCACGGCGCGGTGGCTGGAGTTGGCCGTGTAGACCACCTCGTCCACCCGCTGGTTCTCGAGCGGACGGGGCGGGCCGCCGGCGAGCGGGCGCGACCCGACCCGGTCGCCCTCGTAGACGCCGACGACATCGCCGAGCCTGTTCGGGTCGAAGACGACGCCGGGGGTGCGCTCGTCCACGCCCACGGCGGCGCCGTCGAGCTTGCGGACGAACTCGGCCCCGCCGCCGCAGTGCTGGCCGAACATGACGTAGCCCGCGTAGACGAACGTCTCGTACTGGCCCTCGCGGCCCTCGTCGCAGAGGTAGGGGCGCTCCGAGACGCGGAGGTCATCCTCCGCCCCGGCGCCGCCGACGGGTATCAACGCGGCGGCCAGGACGGCGACGGCGACGGCGATCAGCGCTCGCTTCACCCGTGGTGCTCCTTCGCTACTGGCGGTTCAGGCAGCCCCGCTCCGCGCCGGCAGGAGTCCGGCACCTGCCAGGGCTGGTCGCAGGGCGCGCTCGCCGAGGCAACTCATCAACGCACGCGCCGGCGCTCGGAGATGCAGCAGTTGCCGTTGGCGTCCTCGATCGGGAACCACTCGTACACCGGCTCGGGCGGCGGGGACCCCACCTCCCGGGGCCCCGTGGGCCCGGAATAGGAGTACGACCCCGCCGGGCGCTCCAGGCAGCCCCGCTCGGGGCGGTAGGAGCCCGGCACCTGCCAGGGCTGGTCGCAGGGGTCGGAGATCAGGTGGCGGGGGATCTCCCACGCGTGCAGGAAGCCGCCCCGGCACTCCGGCGGCGGCCACTCGCCGGGCCGCTGCCGGCGGTTCCGCTCCTCCTCGGTGCACGGGCGGAGGTCCTCGTAGTCCGAATCGTCCGGCGCCTGCGGCTGGTGGGCGGGGCCGGAGTGGACGGCGCCCCAGATCTCGATGGAGCGTTCGACAGAGGCGCTGTCCCACGAGTTCGTGCCGGTGTTCCAGTACCTCTTATCTCCGTCGCTCCAGCCGTGCAACGTGGCAAAGCTCTCGGGAGAGGTTCCTACCGGCCTCCTGTTACCGGCGAAACGATTGATGACCAGCCAGTAGGTCGTACTCGCGGTCAGCGTGGTTCCCGACGGCGCGGTGAAGGTGTTCTTGCCATTCGACAGGCTGGACGGGGCCGTCAGTGCGTGCGACTCGGAGCCCGGTTCGCCGGCGTTGTCGGACCAGATCGCGACCTTCACGTCGCCACTGCCGTGGCCGACGCGCACGTTCACGTGCGCGAGCGTGACGGTCGCGGAGCCGGTCGTGAATTGCTTCGCAAACCCGTTGCTGTCGGCCCCGGAGCCGCCGTAGTTCGAGAGCAGTTTCTCGTCGGTGAGGGTCTGCGCCTGCGCCGGTTGCGGGGCGGACAGCGCCAGCCCGAGCGCCATCGCCAGGACGGCAAGGAGCGCGCCGGCCCGGAGCCGCGAGCGGGTGGGAGTCTCATCTCCAGCGGGTCCACGCATGCGATCCATCTCCGATCACCTCCATCGGGGCCACCGGGGTTATACCATCGTGAACATTACCGACTCGTGATTTTCGAGCCTCTGTCCGTAATGACTCGTAACTATTCGCGATTTGCGGCATAATTCCCCCGCTGGCGCCCTTCCCCACGCCCCGTGCCCGCGGCGGCGCCGGTGGGCGCCGGAGTCTGTCGAGGTGACGAGTTGAACCAACCGGGCGACGGAGACCAACGACGGATCCGCGAGCTGGAGGAGCGCCTCTCCCGCCTCAGCGAGGCCAGCCTGCGCATCAACGAGAGCCTCGACTTCCAGACGGTGCTGCAGAGCGTGCTCGACTCCGCCCGGGACCTGACGGGCGCCCGCTACGGCGTCATCGGCACCAGGGACGAACAGGGTGGCCTGGAGGTGGTCCTGACCTCCGGAACCAGTGAGGAAGAGCACCGGCACCTGATCGGCTTGCCCGGCGTCACCAACGTCTTCGAGCGATTCTTCGGGATCACCGACCCGATCCGCGTGGACAACTTCACTGAGAGCGGCGCCGGGGCCGAGTTGCGGGGGGTTCTCCCCATCCCGGTGTGGGGCGGCATGTCCGCTCCGATCCGGCACCTGGGCCAGAACGTGGGCGTCATCTTCCTGGGTCACGACCGGGAGGACCTGGGATTCAGCACGCAGGACGAGGAAGTCGTCCTCCTGTTCGCCTCGCAGGCAGCCATGGTCATCGCCAACGCCAGGCGATACCGGGAGGAGCGGCGGGCCAGAGCCGACCTGGAGACGCTCATCGACACCTCCCCCGTCGGGGTCGTGGTCTTCGACGCCAGGACGGGAGCGGCTGCGTCCTTCAACCGTGAGGCGCGACGGATCGTCGACAGCCTGCGCAACGCCGACCAGACCCCGGAGCAGCTGCTGGACGTGCTGACCCTCAGGCGCGGGGACGGGCGCGAGGTCTCGCTGCAGGAGTTCCCGATGGCCGAGCTGCTGAAGACCGAGGAGCAGGTACGGGCCGAGGAGATCACGCTCGAGGTCGCCGATGGGCGGAGCGTCACGGTCCTGCTCAACGCCACGCCCATCCTCTCCGACGAGGGCACGGTCGAGTCGGTGATCGTGACCCTGCAGGACATGGCCGACGTCGAGGAGCAGGAGCGGCTGCGCGCCGAGTTCCTGGGGATGGTGAGCCACGAGCTCAGGGCGCCTCTGACCTCCATCAAGGGCTCCGCCACCACGATCATGGAGGCGGGGGGCGATCTCGACCCCGTCGTGGTGCGCCAGTACGGCCGCATCATCGGGGACCAGACGGACCACATGAACGCCCTGGTCGCCGACCTGCTGGACGTGGCCCGCATCGAGTCAGGAGCGCTCGCGGTCAGTCCCGAACCCGCTGAGCTGGACGTGCTGCTGGACCGGGCCCGGAGCGCGTTCGCCAACGGGGGAGGCACGAACACCCTCGCCGTCGACGTCGAGCCGGACCTGCCGCTGGTGATGGCCGACCGGCGGCGCATCGTCCAAGTGCTTGGCAACCTGCTCTCCAACGCGGCCCGCAACTCCCCGCAGTCGTCCGTGATCACGGTGAGCGCCGTGCGCGACGGCGTGCACGTGGCGGTCTCGGTGGCCGACGAGGGGCGGGGCATCCCGGCGGAGAGCCTGCCGCACCTCTTCCGCAAGTTCCGCCGGGCGGCGCCCGGGGAGCAGGAGGAGGACACGGGCCTCGGCCTGGCGATCTGCAAGGGCATCGTGGAGGCGCACGGGGGCCGCATCTGGGCTGAGAGCGACGGCCCGGGAGCGGGCGCGCGCTTCACCTTCACGCTGCCGTCGGTCGAGGACCCCGGCGCGGCCGCCCGGGCCCCTGCGGTCGCGGCGCGGCGCGAGCAGCTGGAGGACGGCCAGCGGCTGCCCGTGCTGGCGGTGGACGACGACCCGCAGGCCCTCCGCTACGTCCGCGACGCCCTCACGAGGTCGGGCTACGACCCGATCCTGGCCGGTGAGGCCGAGGAGGCGCTCCGCCTGATGAAGGAGGAGCGGCCGGCGCTCGTGCTGCTGGACCTGATGCTCCCGGACACGGACGGCATCGAGCTGATGCGGGAGATCCTCGAGGTGCGGGACGTGCCGATCATCTTCCTCTCCGCCTACGGGCGGGAGGAGCTGATCGCCAAGGCCTTCGACCGCGGGGCCACCGACTACGTCGTCAAGCCGTTCTCGCCGACGGAGCTGTCGGCGAGGATCCGGGCGGCCCTGCGCAGGCGCGAGGCCGCGGACCCAGCCGAGCCCTTCGTGCTCGGCGACCTGAGCATCGACTACGACGAGCGCCGGGTGACGCTGGCCGGCCAGCCGGTGCCGCTGACCGCGACCGAGTACGGGCTGCTCGCGGAGCTTGCGGCCAACGCCGGACGGGTGCTGACCCACCAGCACCTGCTGGAGCGGGTCTGGGGCGAGAAGAGCGACGGCGACGTGCGCCCCATGCGCACGATCGTCAGCAAGCTCCGCCGCAAGCTGGGCGAGGACGCCGAGCACCCCCGCTTCATCTTCACCGAGCCCCGCGTCGGCTTCCGCATGCCCAGGGAAGAGCGGCCACCCGCGGCTTCCTGAGCGCAGCCAGCGCCGGTGCTCTTCTTCGATTCAACAGGAGGGTGGAGACGATGACGTCGACACGGTTGGACTTCTTGGCGCTCGCGGCGCTCGCGGCCGTAGTGGTCCTCGTGGCCGCGACAGCCTGCGATGGCAGTGACGACGAGACGACGGCTGCTCAGGGGGCGGCGACGACCACGCAGTTCGGCACGCCTGCCGTTCCACGCGACACATCGGCGGCACCTGCGAATGACCCTGTCCCCGCGGCAATAGAGTCGGGGGCGAGGACGCTGCTGGCCGACGAGCTGGACGTGGACGCACGGGACCTCAGGCTCGAGAGCTCCGAGGGAGTGGGGTGGTCCGACACCAGCCTGGGATGCCCGCAGGAGGGCATGGGCTACGCCCAGGTGATCACGCCGGGCTACCGGCTGATCTTCGACGTCGGGGGTACGTCCCACACGGTGCACACCAATTCCGACGGCTCCCACATGGTGATCTGCGAGGACGGGCGGTAGCGCTTCGAAGCGACTCGCCGAGTCGGGACTCCGGCTACCCTCTCGGCCCGGATGCGGCTCCCTACTTGTCGATCCACGCGTTCATGAGCTCGTACTGGACGTCGAGGTAGAAGTGCCCGCTGCCGATGGCCCGGGCGAAGCGCACACCGCGCACCCACGGCTGCTGCATCCACACCCGGTACCCGGCCGCCTTGTCCAGGCGGTACACCTGATCGAGCACCCTGCTCCAGACCTTGCGGGCCAGCTCGGTCCGCGCATCGGGGTCGAGCTCCACCTGGTGCTGTTCCGCCCACGCGTCGAGTTCGGGGTCGTCGATGCGCGATCGGTTCGACGGGGACTGCGAGTGGTGCAGTCCGTAGACGTAGTGGTCGGCCGTGGAGCCGAAGGCCGCGAAGCCGTCGTACGCCTCGGCCTCCCCGGCGTGTCCGGTCCACATCGCCAGGTACTCGTTGTAGTCCAGCGAGCGCAGCTTCGCCGTGACGCCCACGCGGCGCAGCTGCTCGGCCAGTACCTCGTTCTGCAGGCTGTTCTGGAGGTTCGACGTGTTCGAGTACAGGAGGTCGAACGTCAACCCGTCAGCCCCGGCGGCGCTCAGCAGTTTCTTCGCCTCGCCGGGATCGTAGCGCCACCACCTGCCCAGTCTTCCAGACTCGGGCGTGGGCTCGTCGTCCCAGAAGAAGCGCCAGTCCATCTGCGGCAGCACGACGCCGTCCCCCGAGTAGACGATGTCGAGCAACTCGTCGCGATCGTACGCGAGGGCGAGCGCCCGCCGAACGCGCACGTCGCTCCACTTCGGCGAGTGCAGTTCGAAGCTCAGCGCGAAGACGGGCGTGAAGACCGGCGACGAGAGGTACTGCGATTCCGGGTTCGTCGCCAGGATGTTCTCGAGGTCTTCGGCGGTCTCGAGGTAGAGACCGTAGTCGTTCCTCCCGACGCGGAACTCAGCCCATCCGGTGGTGTAGTCGCGCTGCAGCACCAGGTCCCAGCGGTCGATCCGGGTCGGGCCCTTGAAGTACCCCGGGTTCCTGTGCAGCCCGCCTCCGTCACTCGTCGACCAGTACTCGAGGATCATGGGTCCGGTGCCGACAGCCCGGGTCATGATCTCGCCGCTGTCGACGAGCTCGGGCGGGTGGATGGTGCTGTACGCGGTCGCCAGCGGGTAGAGGAAGTCCGGCGTCGGCTGCTGCAGCACGACCTTCACGGTTGCGTCGTCGGGCGCGTCGATGGATGCGACCTGGGCGAAGTTCGCGCGGTGCGCGCTGCCCGTGTTGCCGTAGCGCTCGTACGAGAACTGCACGTCGCCTGCGACGAGCCGCCGGCCGTTCAGCGGCGCGACGTTGTGGAACTCGACATCCGGGCGGAGCCGGAACGTGTACTCGAGGCCGTCCTCCGATACTTCCCAGGACTGCGCGAGTTCCGGGACGAGTTCGTTGCTGGCGTACGGGTCGGTGTCCCACGCGCTCTCGACGCCGAGCAGGCGGTTATACACCGCGTTCACGGGGATGAGCGTGCCGGCTGCCGTTCCGATGATCGGGTCCAGCGGAGCAGGCTTGTAGATTGCGGCCTTTGTCAGGGTCCCCCCGGACTTCGGCTGGGTGTCCGGCTCCGGAAACTGGAACGGGACGAAGCGCCCGCTCGCGGTGGTGTAGCCGGTTGCCCGCAGACCCCCGGCGGCCGTGCCCTCGTCCTCGACGGTCTCGCCGGATCCATCGCGCGCAGCGCCGGGAGTCGCGTCCTGGGCGCCGCTTGTAGCCTCAGTGTCGTCGTCGTCGCCGGAGCAGCCGATGAGCGCGGCTGCTGCGAGCCCGGCGCTACCGAGCAAGGCGCCACGGAGCAGACTGCGGCGGTGGATCGATGAGCTGGCGATGCTTGAAGACGGGTTCAATGGCGGCCTGATCCAATCTGCGTTCCGCTCGCGATGCTGCACGACGGGGCCGTTCATCCGGCCACGACACTCGAACTCGCGTGAGGCTTGTTCCCCCACCAACAGTCTGCCTGTTGAGGTTTCTCTTCTATTGGAGCTAGACAGGCATCTCGATTTGCAGGCGCGCCCAGTATGTCAGCGGCGCATGAACGAGGCGTAACGACAGAGCTGTTTCTCCATGACTCCTTGTAACCATCGCGCAAATGCGTCGCCGCTCGTTAGGCAGTGGGGGTGATGAAAGGGGACGGCGTGCCGTCCGAACGCCGCGAGCCGTAGGTAGCGCAGCCGATGAGTATGTCCACCTCACCGGCCCCCATGTGCGGGTGCCGTCCGAACGCCGCGAGCCGTAGGTAGCGCAGAGGGTCGGAACGCGACCGAGCATGAGCCGGACCCGGTGGTTGTCGGTGGTCGCGCCGGGTCGCCGCGACGACGTGGGCGGGAATCGGGCCCCGCAGAGTTCGCTCGCCGTCGAAGCCGAGGAAGACGGTCCGGCGGGGGACAACGGCAACGCCCTGATGCAGGCGCTCGCCAGGGATGCTCGGTCTACGGATAGCGCCGGAACCGCGGCAGCATCACGGCGGGGGCGATCGCGGCGGCGACCCCCGCTGCCGCGCCGGCGAGCAGGCCGACCAGCAGCGCAGGCGGATCACCGATCAGATCGAGCAGAAGGGCGACCATCCCCCCGGCCACGACGCCAACGCCGATTGTGACGAACGCCATCCTTCAGTGACTCCTCACGTTGGCGCACTCCGCGCCGGCGTCGAACTGCTCGATGACGTCCCCGGCCGCGCCGCGGACCTCCTTCACGATAGACGACCTGTGAGTTCGTCTTCGAAGGCCCGCTCACTCGCGCACACGCGGAAGTGGATCATCGGCCCTGCCCCCCGGAATCACAGCGCCCGCGGAGTTCTTTGACAAGAGTCACAATAAAGTCATAAATGTCACTTCAATCGTAACGCTTTAGTTACCTGTGCGGTCGTAAGATTGAAGGGACGCATGCCCTGGTTACGGGAGCGTTCGGGTAGAAGCACTCGAAGGCGATGCGATTGCCGCCGCCGGGCACTTGGGAGTGATTCGATGGACGAGCGACGTCATGAGCCAGATGACCGTTTCCGCCGGGATCCTCGCGACTGGGGCCGGTTCTGGGTTGGCTACGCAGCTCACTTCGCTCAAGGGCTGGTGGTCTGTGCTGGATTGGGCTTCGCGGCGCTTCCCGTATTGGCGTGGTACTACCTCTCGTACCAGACGACCGAGTACCAGCGATTCAGCGACGTGAGAGACATGTACCTGCGTCTTCGGGGAGAAGAGGCCGAAGACGCAAAGAGTTGGATTGTCGGCGACTGGATCAGCCGCGACATCGGTGACTGGCTCATCGGCGGTCACTTTGGCGCGTTTATCGGGATAGCCTGGCAGGTGGTCCTGTTCGTGCAGTTCGTGGATTAGCATCTCACGCACTTCGCGAAGCCGGCGCGCCCGCAGGCCCTGTGTGCTGGTTTGGCAAACACCCCCGGGCCGGCCCAAAGTGCCACACCAACGGGATTCGGAGGGGGACAAAGGGACCACCGCGCATAGTCGGCCCACATTTTGACCTTGCGGATGACACTGTGGACAGCGCAGACGACATCGCGGGGTGAGGAGCGGCAGCCACGTCATGACCTCCAGTACTCACACATCTGAACCGCCGCGGGTGATCGAGTCACATTACCGCCTCGAACAACTCCAGACGGCCACACCCGGTCGCCGTCTCGGGGGGTTCCTGTTGGACTCGATCCTCTTCTGGCTGACTTTGGTAGTGGGGTGGATCGTATGGTCGGCGATTGTGGCGGAGCGGGGGCAGACTCCTGGTAAGCAGCTACTCGGCATGTACGTCATGCGTGAGGACGGTAGCCGCGCGGGGGGCTGGTACACGATTCTTCGTGAGTGGGTCGTATATGGGTTGCTGTTCGCTGGACTTCTCGGGGCCTTCACGTCAGGGCTGTCGGTGGTTGTCGGAGGGCTATGGTGCGTGTGGGACCGGGAACGGCAGTGCCTGTGGGACAAGGTCTCGTCGACGTACGTCGCTCATTCGCCTCAGGGGTTCCGACCACTCACTGCTGCTGAACTGCGCCTCCGAGATTTGCGTGCCGCCACGCCCTCACAAGCACTGCGGCCGAACTCGCCCACGGTCATCTCATCCGCTGACCGCCAGCCAAACGAAAGAACTGTGGCCGAGCGCCTTCGCGAGTTGCAGTCCCTCCGAGATCACGGCCTGATCACAGAGGAGCTATACGAGGAGCGGCGCGCCAGGATCATGGATGAACTCTAGGGACGGTCTGAGCAACTCGCAGTCGGGCGTAGCGGACCACGTCGCGCATCAGATTCGACGGGTCGCCTCGGCGCTAGCGCGGAGCGCAACGCTACCACCAGCCGGACTGTCCGGTGCATCGCGTACGAATCCAACCCCCGCAGCATTCGCGAGGCTGAAGGTGCTGGAGCAGGGGATCACGGGCCTGCTGTCGGACATCGTGCGCACCTTCGGCATGGCTAGGAAGGATCGAGCCAGCACGGATCGGACTGCCTGAGCCATGCCGAAGGTGCGGGATGCGATCCGGATAGTGGAACGCGACGGCTGGTACCATATGACCACGCGCGGGAGCCACCGGCAGTTCCGACACCCCGTGAAGCCGGGCAAGGTCACAATTCCTGGCAGACTGAGCGAAGACGTGGGGCCGAAGCTCTGGGCCAGTATCATGAATCAGGCTGGCCTCAGGAGGGAACGCCGATGAAGCTGACGTACGCCGTCGTCTTCGAGCAGACGCCCAACAACTACGGTGCTTATGTGCCCGACGTGCCGGGCTGTATCAGCACCGGCAAGACCTGGGACGAGATGCTGGGGATGATCCGCGAGGCGCTCGTCTTCCACCTCGAAGCGATGCTGGAGGACGGCGAACCGCTCCCCGAGCCAAGGATGTCCATCGACGACGCCATCGCGTACCACAGCGAGCCCGTACCCGAGGATGTGCTCGACTCGTACCGCGAGTTTGGCGAGCCCGCCCCCACGATCTCGACGAGGTTTGAGTTGGTCGAGATCGAGGTTCCCGCGCTGCAACCCGAGACCGTCTAGGCCTCGAGCGTTTCCCCGACGCATGGCTGAACAGCCCGACACCGGCGAGGTCCAACCGACACTTCCAGCGCTCAAGCTCGTCGAGCCCAAAGTCGACCCCGACGACCCGTGGGGCGACGACGTGCTCGACCGCAATAAGATCGCGGATCGCCTGGCGAGTGTCGTCCGAGAGCAGGAGGCACCATTTGTCATCAGCGTCGACGGTCGCTGGGGCACGGGAAAGACGTTCCTACTGAAGCGCTGGCAGCAAGATCTCGATAACCAGGGCTGGCAGGCGATTTATTACAACGCTTGGGAGGACGACTTCGCTGGCGACCCGCTGCTTTCCGTTACGGGGCAGCTGTCCGCGCACCTCAAGAAGGGATCGCTGTGGGCGAAGGCACAGAAGCTGGGTCAGTTGGTCGCGCCCTTCGTGCAGCCCGTCGCTTCGACAGCCTCGATTGCCACGACTGGGATCTCAGTCCCTAACGTCCGCCGCTCCAAGCGGACACCGCCGAACTACCTCGCGGACTATCAGGAGAAGCAAGCGGCTAAGGACGACTTGAAGAGGCACCTTGCCGAGCTCGCAGCCGAAGTGCGCTCGGAGGCGGGCCAGCCGCTGGTCTTCATCATCGACGAACTCGACCGGTGCCGACCGACGTTCGCGATCGAACTGCTGGAGCGGGTCAAGCACATCTTCGACGTGCCAAACATCGTCTTCGTCTTCGGCATCAACCGCGACGAGCTTGTGAAGTCGCTGGAGTCCGTCTATGGCGACATCGACGCAGGGACCTATCTCCGGCGCTTCTTCGACATGGAGTTCGTCTTGCCGGCTCCCGATGCCGCGCAGTTCTCCCGGCACCTGCTCAAGAGATACGGGCTCGACGTCTTCTTCTCTAATCTGAGCAAAGGCCAGAATGACGACTTCCACTTCAGGGAGTTCCGCGGGATCGCCGACGCGCTCCCGTTCGTTGTCGGCACGATGGGTCTGTCGCTCCGTGACATGGACTACTGTGCGCGGTTGATATCGGTGGCCGCACGGGATCTGCAGCCGCGCCAATCACTGCCCCCGGAGCTGTTCACTGTCCTGATCGCACTGAAGATCACGAACCAGGAGCTCTACCGGCGCTTCGTTGATGGGACGGCACGCGGGGCAGATGTCATCAACTACATGAGCACGCGCCGAGGATCCCGGGATGTTGGCGCCCGGTACCGGTTGGCCGTGGCGACGAGTACGATCGACCGCATCGAGGCGGTGCTGTACTGCGCCGACGGCGGAGGCGTGGTGAGTAACCAGATCGATGCCCTCATGACTGGGCGGCCCTTGGACGCTCCGCACTATCTCGCCGAGCATCACCTCCGCCTGAACCAGGCGCGAGACGACATGCAGCAGTTGATGCAGCTCAAGGCCAACGTCCAGGGGTGCGCGAATAGCGACTATCCCGTAGTCATCGGGGCGTTGGCCCAGCGGATAGACATCCACGACGGCTTCGTGCGGCCCTGAGGCGGTCCGGCCACTGCGGAGGAACTGTAGAGCTGGCCCTCTAGGGCAGCGAACAGAGGACCGCTGACCAAGGGAACGCGCCCAAGCCTTGAATCGCGAAGACCTGTATTCAAGGTTCTATTGGATCCTTGAATACAGGTCGTCGGGGATGGCCCGGTGGGAAGCACGGCGCTGGGCGGGTGACGCGGCCGGTCAGACGCGCCACGATCGTCACCCCTGTGACTACGCAGTCTAAATTCCCGACCCGCTCGTCGGTTGCGGGTTCGTGCTCGACGGGGATGTGGTGGCCGCTGTCGCGGACGCCGAGGCGGCGCTCGTTCGGCTTGACGCGGCGGCCGGCGCGCTCGCCGACACGGAGGCGCTCGCCCGGCTGCTGCCCCGCGCCGAGGCGGTGGCCTCCTCGCGGATCGAGGGCCTGGAGGTTGGGGCCGCCGGCTGCTCCGCGCACAGGCCGCTCGCCAGCTCGGAGAGGAGCCGCGCGACGTCACCGCTCTGGAGGTGCTCGGGAACATTGAAGGCGATGGCCTGGGCTGTGGAGGCGGTGCCGCCCGGCGGGGCGATCAGCGTCGAGATCGTGCTCGAGGCGCATCGCCGCCTGGTCGCCGGGACGCGCCTCGCGGAGCACGGGCGGTAGCGTCCGCACGGTGCAGAACTGGATCGGCGGTAGCGACTACAACCCGTGTGTGGCCGCCTTCGTGCCGCCGCCGCACGAGCTGGTCGGCGAGTTGCTGTCCGATCTCGCGGCGTTCTGCAACGACGACTCGCTGCCTGCAGTCGCGCAGGCCGCCATCGCGCACGCGCAGTTCGAGACGATCCACCCATTCGTCGACGGGAACGGGCGCACCGGACGCGCGCTGGTCCACCTGGTGCTGAGGCGACGCGGCCTCGCGTCGCGCATCCTGCCGCCGGTCTCGCTGATCCTCGCCACATGGCTCCGCGACTACGTCGGCGGGCTTACAGGCACGCGCTACGAGGGCGCACCCGATTCCGAGGAGGCCCTTGCCGGCGTCAACCACTGGATCGCCCTCTTCGCGAGCGCATGCCGGCGCGCCGCCGAGGACGCCGGGCGCTTCGAGGCGCAGGTGCGAGCGTTGCGGGACTCCGGGCGCGAGCGGCTCGGGTCCGTGCGGCGCGGGTCGGCGGCCGACCTGCTCCTCCGCGCACTGTCCGGCGCGCCACTGCTGACGACCACCACGGCATCAGACCTTGGTCGGGCGGTCCTTCAGGCGACGAGCCAGGCAATCGACCGCCTCGTGGCAGCAGGCGTCCTCAAGCAGGTGACGGTCGGACGGCGAAACCGCGCGTTCGAGGCGCCCGAGCTCATCGAGGCGTTCACGGCGCTCAAGCGGCAGCTCGCGAGCCCCGAGGGGGACACGCTCGTCTCGGAGCCCGTCAGGCGCATCCCGCGTGCGCGGCGCTAGGCCGCCGGGCTCAAGCTGCTGAGCGAGACGCCGACGTGTGTCGTCCACTGGTCCCAGCCCGGCTCGCCGGGCCTCGTCGGGCGCGGACCTGTCCTGGTGAACGGAAACCGGGTCCGGACGGACCGCCGGGAGCGGGCAATCTCTCGGCAGTCCAACTAAGCCTCGAGTGGCTGCCGCGGTTGATCGAGCGGTGGCAGCTGCGGCGCTCCCGCCCGGCGCGAGGCGGACCATGCTCGAGCGCGCCCAAGAACGAGACTGACCAATAGTGTCACGGAGCCGGGGCAGAAGCGACGTGCGACTTCGCGGAGTCGGATGAGCCTTGGTTCCTACACCACCGCGGCGGAGCCCGACTTACCGGTCGCTTCCACGCCGTCGTCAGTCTTGCGAGCCGGCGGGCGAGAATGGGATAGTACCCGAGCTCTCGCGCACGAGCGGCCATCCGGTACACCCTCGGTGGAGCAAAGGCGGATGCGCATGCCAGACGTGACATTTGAGATCGTCGGCTTTCAACACGAGGCAGTCCAGGGTGCCGCCGTATTGGCAGCCTACCCCAGCGGGGTATCTGTCAGAGGCGAGACTGATGCCAAGGGGGAATGCCGGCTCCACTTGTATCGAACCGACCAAGACATGACAGTCCTCGTAGCTGCAGAAGGGTACCTGCCGTTCCACACCACCCTCATGGCGGGCGGCTCGGACCGGGTCCACCTGAAGCTGGAGTCTTCCAAAGACGGGCGCAAGGCCGTGCTGTTCGACAGGAGCACCGGCTATATACCGGGTATTGAAGGCCGTCTGAATCCACATAAGGACGGCTATGTCTACGGCGACAACATCGCCATTAACGGCCGACTTGCAACGCCGGCGGTACACTTCAAGATAGGCGAACCTCTCCGCCTTGTGGACGTGTATGGTGTTGAGACTACCATTCGATTCTTAGTCGTTGAGGGCCAGTTCTCCCTTATCGAGTACACGGAACCCACGGCGTACGCGGGGCAGTAGAAGTGGCGACGTCCGGGGAACACGAAGAGATCAGCACGCAGTTCCTCGATCAAGCAGAGGAGGAGTTTCGGAAGGGCGATCTGCTCCAAGCATCCGAAAAGGCTTGGGGCGCCTTCTCCCACTACGTGAACTCTGTTGCCCGCCGGAACCACTGGCCCGTCGGATCACACAGGGCCTTGATCGAGAATGCCAATAGGATGATCGACCGGGATTCCGCCCAAAGTGAGTATCGGCGGAGGCTGGTGCGATCTTTGGAAGGCCTACATGCTAATTTCTATCAGGCGTTCCTCGACGAGGAGTCTGTGCGAGGCGGCATTGACGATGCGAAGGAGTTGATCCAGGCGCTCTCTGACCTTGAGGTGGACCCGGGGCCAACCGGATGACCGACCGCTCCGGCCTCCGGGGGGTGGCCCCCGGCGCACGCGTCAGCAACGACTGCCACGCTGGCGCCGCAGGCACCTGACGGATTGGATGAGCAAGGCCTGACGGGGTGCCGCGTCGCGGGTCACGGCCTGCTTGGCGGCAGCGACGGATCTAGCGCATTCGCTTCGACGAAGTCTACTCGATCTCCGACGCCCCAAGCACGCACGTTCTGCTCAGCATACTCAAGGCGGGCCGCCTCAATATCGACGGCGACAACATGAGTCGCGACACGCGCTAGGAAGACGGTTGTTGCACCGATCCCACAGCACAACTCAAGCACCTCCCGGCCAGCGAACCGTCCGGCGAGGACCGTTGCGGCTCTCGGGTAGTTGGCCATAGCGAGGCCTTCATGATCGCCTGCTAGGTGGATGGCTCGATCGTGAAGTCTAGACACGTGTGACTCCTCGTTCAGGCACTGACGCCCTCGGAACATGATACGGCCGCGGCTAGAATCGTTCTGTGTCGGCCGATCGGGAACGACCGGAAGCCTCGAATGCCGAGCCACAGCCCCACGACCAGTCAGAGGTTCGCAGTACGGTCGAGGCGTTCGCGGCGCTGGAGCGGCAACTGGCGAGTCCGGAGGGATCCACCCTCGTCTCGGATCCTGTGCGGCGCGTACCGCGTGCGCGGCGCTGGGCCACCGGGGCTCAGGCTGCTGAGCGAAGCGCCGGCGTGCGTCGCCGACTAGTCTTGGCCTGGCTCGCTCGGCCGCGTCGGAGTGGACCTGTCCCGGCGAAGGGCAACCGGTTCCGGGCGGACCGCCGGGAGCGCGCATCTCTCGGTCAGTCCCAACTACGACTCGTTGGGCGCCAAGACGCGATTCGAGGATCTGTAGCGGCGGAGGCTGTTGCGCAAAAGCTCCCTTCGTCTGACGCTGGCGGAGCATCTTAAACGGCCAACCTCCGATCTGAGTCTATCCACACCGGGCGGATTCTTGAGTTGGCGTGCGTGTTGGAGGCCCGAGTACGATGAGCTTCTCGCGGTTTCACCTCAGCGACCTCCACGTCCACACACCACGCGATCCTCAACACCGTTACGGGAACGTCGGCGGGCCGACCCCGAATGCTGCCTTCGCGACCACCTTGGTGGAGGCTCACGCCTCAGCGGGCGTCGAGGTCATCGCCGTCACCGACCACAACAGTGTGGAGTGGTATCCGGAACTCCGCGATGCTGGCGGAGTCGCCGGTGTGTATGTCTTTCCTGGAGTCGAAATCAGCGTCAACGGCTGCCACCTCACCCTCATTTGGGACCGCACTGAAGAGGGTTATGAGCTTGCTCAACAGTTCTTGCTGACACTCTGGCCACCGGGAGATTCGAGGTTCTTCCCGAACGGCGACCCCCGACCCGTCTCAACAGGCCAAGTTCTCGATGTGGCCAAACGCGCGGTCGAACATCGCGCGCTCGTGCTCGCGCCCCACACGACGGCCAAGAACATGGGACTGTTCGCCCAGGGGGTCTGCAGGAACCATGACGAGGTTGCGCAGAGCGGGTACGTCCTCGGGTTCGACGTGCACGGCAACCGGGGAGCAGATGTACTCAAGAACCCTAAGGGTGTATTCGGAAACGTCGCGCCATCCTGGTTCAGTTCGGGCGACGTTCGGTCCCTCGACGAGGTCGGGAAGCGCGCTACCTACTTGAAGCTGGCGCCCGAACCGACCCTCGAGGGGCTTCGGCAGGCCTTCCTCATGCGCGATACGCGTCTCTGGCTCCCCCAGTCGCTGCACTCCAAGTGGAATCACGTCTCCGAGGCGCAGTTCCTTGAGTCGCCCGAGCCCTCATGGCCCCGAGTTGAGGCCATCGAGATTGAGGGCGGATTCCACTCTGATCTGAGGGCCTCGCTCGCGCCAGGCCTCAACGCCATCATTGGGGGCAAAGGGACTGGGAAGTCCACACTGATTGAGATCCTTCGGTATGTGATTGACGGTCGGGCACCTCTCGTCGGTGATGGCGAAGCGAATCGGCGGTTCAACTTCAAGGCCAACGCGGAGGCGAGAGTCAGCGTCGTCGACCGCGAAGGCGAGCCCTACGTCGTTCACCGGAGTGGCGACGATCTGCCGGCGCGCCTGCTCCGCGACGGCCAGGAGACCGGAGTGGAAGTTCGACGCCGATTCGACGTGCGCATCTTCGGGCAACGTGAACTGCAAGAACTAGCCAACCGTGATGACGTCCTCCGAGAGTTTGTTGCGTCTCAGGCTGGTCCTCAGTGGGAAGACGCCCTCAAGGATGAGCGAGACCTCATCACGGACTTGGGGGTCGCCAATGCCGAACTCGATCAGATTGAAGCAACGCTGGACCGCATGGAGGAGCACGTTGAGGAATTGAAGGACGTGGATGAGCGCTTGCTGCGAGCCCGGGACAAGGGTGCCGACAGTCTAGTCGCGGAGTCCAACGCCCTAGCTGAGGCCGATCAGTCCGTGGCTGCGGCGGTGGGCTGGCCGAGCACCGTCTCCGCGGCGGTTGACAGTCTTGATGCCACCCTGCCTGCACCAGTCGTCGCGAACCATCCATTGATTCCCGAGGGCCTGCAGGGGCACCTGACGGTTCTGGCGGCAGAAGTTCAGGGCGCCGTCACCCGGCTTCGTTCCGCGGTTGACACTGCGGTCGCCGGCGCAGACGAGCCATCGGAGGAATGGGAAGCGAGCCTTCAAGGAGAGCGCAGTCGCCTTCAGGCTGAACTTGCCGACGCGGGCATCGGCAATCCGCAGGAACTCAACGCCCTCCAGAAGAGGAAGGCCGAGTTGACGGACCTAGTCGACGGGCGAGGGGGCGCGATCAAGCGAAAGGAGACCCTCGAGGCGGAGCGGAAGGTGCTTCTCGACTCGTTGGGCGATATTCGCCGGCAGAAGTCACGTGCGACGGAGGAAGCCGCGAGGGATCTGACCGACCGTGTTGGCGACCGCGTTCGCGTCAGGACCAACCCGCTGGCGGACCGCTCTCAGTTGTTCAGGCTCTTCGAGGGACAACTCCAAGGGCAGGGCGTGCTGAAGGCACAACTGGAGAAACTCGTCGGGTTTCAGCCCTCTGCGATCGCCGAGGCGATGCGCCAGGGCCCTGGGGCACTCGAAGAGCTTGGCTGCTCCGGATCGACGGCTTCAAAGGTTGCGGAACTCCCAGCTGCGACGGCAAGGGCCTGTGAGGAGTGCGACCTGCCGGATGAGGTGGTCGTCGAGATCAATCTCGGGGCAGAAGGAGCGGAGAATTGGATGTCTGTGCAGGATGTTTCTCCCGGCCAGCGGGCCACCGCGCTTCTAGCCCTCGCATTGGCGAGCGGTACGAGTCCGCTGATCATTGACCAGCCCGAGGACGACCTCGACAACCGCTACATCTACGCTGAGTTCGTGAGAGTCCTGGGCGATGTCTGCAAGACGCGGCAGGTCATCGTTGCCACACACAATGCGAATGTGGCTGTGCTGGGGGATGCGGAGTTGGTGCTGGCACTCGACGCAGATGCCGGTCGAAGCCGGACGCTGGCGCTGGGGGCGCTTGAATCACCAAGCGTGGCCGAGACCGCCCGGACGATACTTGAAGGCGGCGACGAGGCATTCGAGGCAAGGCACCGCAGATACCGGGCCGCCGAACGTCGCACGGGTTAACGCTCTAAGGCCGCGTACTCACCCTAGGCGCCTCGAGGGTCGCACTGGCCTGCTCGACCTTGTCCAGCGGCACGCCGATCTGGTCTTGGTTCGCGACACGCGGGCGACGGATGGGCGAACAGCGTGTCGGAGCGCACCGCCGTGCAGCGCACGGTGGAGGGTCCCCATACTAGGCGAAGCCGAGCGACGCACCGCTTGCGATGTCGCGGCTGGATTGCTTCACGTTCCAGCCCGAAGCCCACGCATACTCGATGCGGACGTGCGCTTCAGCCCCGACCCTCACTCTCGGGAGAGGAGCCGTCCAAGGGATGCCGGTGACCGGAGTCCGTACCGGGACTCATCGACACTGTTGATAGGCGGGGATCCCGAACTCAGACTCCGTTACCCTCCGGGTAGGCGTCGTCGCGTACCCGGCGGGAAGCGCCAGAGTTGCGGCGCAGTGCCGGACTAGCCCGCACAGCGAATGTGTGCAGGGACCTGCATATTCCACTCAGAATACCGTCAAATGTCAGCGCCGCGAGCATCGCCGAAGACGATAACTTGAGGTCGCAGGTCATGCGACAACTGATTACCACGTCCCGCAGCGGCCCCCACATAGTGAGCCGTTCGACCACACCTCGGGTGCTCGTGCAGTTCTGGGATGACGCCTCATCCATCCCAGACGATGTACAGGAGTGCCTAGAGAGCTGGGTACCACTTGCGGCTGCCGGATTCGAACGGACGCTGTTGGACGATAGGTCAGCGCGGCTCTTCATCGAGAATCACTTCAGCGCACGAAACGTCCGGGCCTTCGACCGCTGCAGTCATCCCGCGATGCGTGCCGACTACTTCCGGCTGTGCTTCATGTTGCGATTCGGCGGAATGTACGTCGACGCCGACGACGAGTATCAGGGTGCGGATGTCGAGCCATTGATTGGCAACGGCCAGCTCTGGCTTCAGCCACTCTGCTACGACATCGCGTCCGACTCGATGGTGGATGTGGCGAGCGCGCTCGCGGACACGGCGGAAGCAGCGCGGATTTTCTACGTCAACAACAACCCGCTCATCGCCGGACCAGGGCACCCAGTGATATCCGCAGCTCTGGAGCGCTCAACAGCTCTCCTGCTCGCGGCCAACAGGGCGAATCGTGACCTCCAGTCGCTGACTGGGCCCGGCAACCTTACTGCCAGCCTTGTGAGTCATGCCGTTCTCCAAGCTCGGGCGGGCGAGACGCAGGACTTCGAGTTCCTCACCGGGTGGGACGCGGTGGCCGTCAGCAAGTGGCCGCTCGCGTACCGAGCCGACGAGCGCAATTGGAGGAATTGGGTACGGGGCGACGGAGAGGTGGACCGCGCCTGAACAAGCTCTCGTTCTCGGACTTCCGGCAGAGCCTTCGGCATCACGGGCGGTTGCGCCTCAGATGGTTCGACTGGCGCCGACGCGCAGCCGTGTTCTCGCGGAGCAATGAACCCGGTGCGTTGCGTCGCATCTACGTGATCAACCTCGACCGGCGACCGGACCGGTGGCAGCGCGTCCGGCGAGAACTCGATCGCTTTCGAGACCGGCACGGCGAACGGCTCTCGGGGATTGCCCGACGGTTCTCTGCCGTTGATGCGCGGTATCTGGAGGCGGCGCCCGACCCTACGGTGCTGGTTCCCCGGTTCACGCTGGCTGACCAGCTCACCGTCGATCCGAACCCGCTACTTCGGATCGATGACGAGGCGCGTGCGCGTGAGATCAGGATGACCAAGCAGGAAGTCGCCGTGGCGCTTTCCCATATCGAGGTATGGAAGCTGATTGCCAACGGCGACGTATCGTGCGCGCTCGTGCTTGAAGACGATGTGTTCATGACCTACGGCTTCGCCCGCGACCTTGAGACAACGTGGTCGTCGCTCACTCCAACGGGTGCAGACCAACCAGACTTCGACCTCCTGTACCTGGCTTTTGACGAAGTCGGCAATGCCTCCGCCACCCAGGATCGGGACCAAGCTCGTAAGCTACGGCAGCCGGGAATCTGGGAAGCGGCCGCCTACGTCCTCAGTCGCGACGGCGCGCGAAAGCTGCTCGATGCAACGCCCGTCTACGGCCCGATCGATCTCTGGCTGAACATGCAGTTCGGGCGGTTGCGCGCATTCACTGCGGCGCGCCCTCTCATCGAGCAACGCATCGATGAGCCGTCTACCAATTCGTACTCTGTCATGCCCGTACTCGCCCAACTGGGAGTCATCACGCGCGAGAAGCCGCTCCTGCCGAGGACGAAGCGACTGCACGGGCCGGTGGTCGCCGTGGGCGACCAAGGCTCTGGGCTGACCGCGCTTGCCGGCGCCCTGTCCATGCTCGGCTATAGTTGCTGTAGCGACTTGGATCGACTGCCAGCAGTGGAGCAATCTCGTCTTCTCCGCGGCGAGCGCGGCCGACTGTTCAATGCGTATGTGAACATTGGCTCGCTCTCGTTCGAGGCACTCGAGCAGATCGGCAAGGCGTCTCGCAGCGCGCGGTTCATTACCACGTCCGCCGACCAGGTCTTGCCTCCCACCGTTCGCGACCGTGTCCTTCGGCTCACGCCTGAGGTGAAGGACAAGTGGGCAGCCCTCAGCGAGTTCCTCGACATCGACTATCCGGCCTTCCCCTATCCGACCGACCGCGACCTTGGCCGGCGCGCCCTGAGCCAACGGGCACCCCTGAAGAGCGCGCGGAAGTTGACCGAACTGAAGTCGGACCGCGGGCCGTGGATCCTGAGGCCACGCCGCGACTGGAGCGGCATCGCCCTCGACAGGGATCCCGCTTCGCCCGCGTCACTGGTGCGCGTTGACTGGGCCGCCGGCGACACGCTCGAAAACGCAGCCTGGAGACTCCGCGACGACACGTTCCCGAGCAACATGGCACTGTTCAGGCCAGCGAACGTCCGCCAGCTCCGAGGCCAAGCCTTGCTGACGCTCCGTCATGAGCAGACGCCGGTGCGCGCGCTCACGTCAGGAGCGATCGCGAGCACCGCCTCCTATCGCTATGGCAGGTTCAAAGCTGAGATTCGCCCGTCCGGTGTACCGGGCCTAATCACTGGTATGTTCCTGCACCGAAATGGGCCGCGCCAAGAGATCGACGTCGAGTTCATCGGCAAGGACCCCAGCAAGATGCTCGTCAACGTCTTCTACAACCCGGGGCCAGAGGGCACGAAGCTCGAGTACGGCTACCGTGGCACGCCGACACTGGTCGATCTAGGTTTCGATGCCACCGCCGACTTCCATACCTACGAGATCGATTGGCTGCCGAACACGATCCGATGGCTCATCGACGGCGAGGTCGTCTACGAACGCATGACCTGGGATCCTACGCCGATCCCCAACCGACCTCTTCAGTTCAACCTCAACCTCTGGCACTCGCGATCAAGCGAGCTCGCGGGCACTCTCGCTTCGGCTGCCCTTCCGGCATCTGCGAGCCTTCGGTCGATCGAGATCCTCCGCAACGCCGGGTCGGCATCAGACGAACTGGTTGACTTAGTCGGCGCAAGCCCGGCGGGACACTCGTAGTCGCCCGGCGACCGCTCCGCTGCAGCATCCCGGTGCCAGCGCGATCAGCAGTTTGTCCCGGTCGTATCTCATCGAGATCACTGACCTGGATCCTTCCGGTACGCCTGGTAGCGTTCGGAACTCCGGAGGAGGTACGCGCGCCCCTCAACCACGAATCCGTCTAATTCACGTTCCACGGTGTAGGTGTCGAGGTCTGTCAGGTTGTTGATGAACCCCTTCCCACTGAAGTTGAGGGAGGTATTACACAGGACTCCGTATCCTGTCCGCGCCTTGAAGGCGACGAGCAGGTCGTAGAGGTGGGCGTTGGTGCGTCGGTTTACCGTTTGCAGCCGGGCCGTGCCGTTCACGTGCGTTACTGCGGCCAGCGCTTCCGTGTTGGCGCGATAGGTGAACAGCATGAAGGGGCTCTCGTGGTCGCAACCGAACCAACGCGCTGCATCGGCCTCTAGACAAACGGGCGCGATGGGTCGGAACTGCTCGCGCTGTTTGATCTCGTTCAGGCGCACCCTTGTGCTGTCATCGAACGGCGCGGCGAGGATGGACCTATTTCCGAGAGCGCGAGGGCCGATCTCGTACCTGCCGCTGACCCACCCGAGGATCAGGCCCCGATTCAGCATGTCCGCGACCTCGTCGTAGCTCGCGTCCCGAACGTCGTAGCGGCCAGGGGCGACAGGTGCATCCGTCCTGAACGGAAGTCCCGAGTAGACATCCCATTCGATCTTGGCGTCGCCAGTGAAGTGGAGCTGAGCGTCGATCGCCGTTCCGATTGCTGAACCGGAATCGTTGGCGACGGGTGGCACAAAGACCTCAGAGAAAATCCCGGCCTCTTTCCACTTGGTGTTCCAGTCGCAGTTCAGGCCGCAACCTCCGGCGATCACCAACGGCAGACCTTTGCGCAGGTTCGTCTTCGCGAATCGGTGGAAGGTCTCGAAGATCCTGTCGCTAAAGATGCCGGCTAGGTTCCGGAATTCTGCGTCATCCGTGCCTACGTTGTAATACGCGGATGACTCAAGTCGGTCGTAGAGGTCAAGTCGAACGTGTTCAGGGGATAGGAGGAACGCCATCAACTCCTCCTCGTCAGCGGTGGGGGTGCTCCTTCGAGCGAAAGAGGCGAGCGCCATCAACTTGCCCGCGTCCGAGAAGCGGGAGAACGGGGCGTTCTTGGGGAATGTCGGATCTGCCAGTCCGTAGAGCGAGGCATACCGGTTGCCTGGCTCGTTCATCACGTCGGCGATCCACGTGATGTTCACGTCTGGATCGATCTCGTAGAACGCGCCGATCGCCCCCTCCCACACCAGCGCGTAACAAGACGATCCCTGGGGAAAGGGCGACATGCCAAATCCACAAAGAAGGTGAGATCTCTCGTGCGAGGAGGAGAAGAACGAGACTGGCTTCCCGATCAAACTGCGACGGTCCACAGTGATTTCGTCTGTAGCGACGCCGCGATATCCAACGTGGGAGGGTGATCCAGTCGGGCGCGCCTCGCGTGGCCACCAGCCTCCGGTGCACACTACGTCGGGTACTTGCTCCAGTCGGCCGAGGGCTTCAACCAAGTCGTGGCTGGAGAGCGGGGTGTAGCGCCAGTTGGAGTCCTTCTCTGCTTCGACCGAGGATACGAGGTGGCCATCGCAAAGGTGGGCGACAGCTCCGTCGTGACCGGGGTTATACGACAGGATGTCCAAGCCGCGAACCCTTCTCGTTTGGTGAGTCGATGTAGTTCCCACGCAGGTTGTCGCCGAGTGAGGGCTCCGCCTGCTGCCGTGGGTGTCACGAGCACGGGTAGCAGGAACGGGAGGCTCTCGTGACATATCCTACGCGCGTCTGACCCCGCGGTCGCCGCGGGGGGTCGATGGGACGACAACTCGCTCGTCACACCAGTAGTAGCGCTCCACCAGGTTCACCTAGACGACTAGGTCCCAAGCATCGTCAAGGCCACTCCAGCTCATCACCGAGTGAGTTCAGCTCCTCCAGCCAATCGGAGATGGTGGGGATAGGTACGACGGCTTCGCCATGAGGCGCTCCCGCGGCCGGTCACCGAGATTCGTGCGCACGGTTCCGAGCGTTCCAACCGGGAGGGATCTGCCGGGGCGTAGCGGTCTACCGCGGGCACGAACCCTCCGAGGCGGTCCAACGCTGCTTGTAGAGCTCGAACAGTTGGCCGACGGTGGCGGTCGACTCGTCGAGGTGGATCATCGCCATCTCCTCAGCGCGAGCGATCACCCGCAGATCGTAATGAATCGTAAGCCGCTCGCTGAGGGTCAGCGCAGCGAGGGTATTGTCCTCGGCCATTCTTCGGTTCTTCCTCCGATCAGGATCCGCGCCGTCGGGTGTAGACCAGGCCGACGGCCCAATTCACGCCCCCGGCAACCCACTGGGCTGTGCGAGTCCTCGATAGTTGAACTTGCAGGCGTCCCCGGCCTCGAGGAACTCGGCCACCCGCCACTTCGGACGCTACGAGTCGAGTGGCGCGATACGTCACTATCCTTGGCACGAGCGCGCGAAGGCGTTGGCGGCCGAGCGCGCGTGCCTGAGTTCGATGATCCACGAGCTCATGAACAGGGCGTACGCCAGCCCCTACCGTCTGTGGTCGTCTTGTCGTGGTGGGCCCCAGATTGCTTCGTCGTATCGCCTCGTCCGACCGGGCTCATCTCCTCGAGCGAACGGACCTACAGCGGCACAATCAACTCGAAGGTTCGTAGTACGGTCTCCCTTGGGGAGCCATCCCGAACCACACCGGCGGCAGGCCCTCGCGGCGCCCAACGCCGTCCTCGCGCACCTCGACCACGGTGTCACCCGCCGGCAGCCCCCCGAGGCGGGGCGCGTGCCGTTTCGATGGGCGACCCCGCGGCGGGTGAGGCCGGCCTCACGACTCCACGGGCAGCCGAATCGTCACGGTGGCGCCCCGGCCGGGTCCGTCGCTCGCGGCGTCGGTCATGCCGCCGTGAGCCTCGACGATGGCCTGCGCGATGGCCAGCCCCAGCCCGGTGCCGACGATGCCGCGGCCGCGGGACTGGTCGGTGCGGTAGAGGCGCTCGAAGACGTGCGGGAGGTCCGCCGCTTCGATCCCGATCCCGTCGTCGACGACGGAGATCGACAGCGTCTCCTCGGTGTCCCGCGCCGCGCGCACGGCGATGCTCCCGCCGGGCTCGCAGCACCGGATGGCGTTGTTCACGATGTTCCCCAGCGCCTGGCTCATCCGCATGCGGTCGAGGTCGACCGCCGGCAGGTCGGCGGCGACCTCGAGCGTCAGGTCCAGCTCTCGGGCCTGGCACTGCGGCTCCCAGCGCTCCATCTCCGCGACAAGCAGGTCCGAGACCGAGGTCAGCTCGCGGACGAGCCGCATCTCACCGTAGTCCGTCTCTGCGAGCGACTCGAGGTCCGTGACCAGGCCGCGCAGGCGTTCCACTTCCTCGATGATGTGGCCGGAGGCGCTCTCCGCACTCTGCAGGCCGTCGCCCAGCCCCCTGGCTTCGAGCTGGATGACGCTCAGCGGCGTGTTCAGCTCATGGGCGATGTCGTTGACCAGCCCCCTGCGAAGCTCGCGCTGTGTTTCGAGCGCCGAGGTCATCCGGTTGAACGCCGCGCTCATCTGGCCCAGCTCGTCCGAGGAGGTCACGGGCAACTGCGTCATATCCCCTCGGGCGATCGACTGGGTCGCCTCGGTCAGGGCCGTGACGGGCGCCGTGATGCGCCCGGAAACCCAGGCCGCCACCACGATCGCGATCCCGGCCGTGAGCACGCCGCCGACGAGCGTGATGACGAGGAGCGTGCTGAGGAACCCGTGCGATTCGCTGGACAGGAACTCACGCTGGACGTCCACGTGGACATAGCCGACGGGCTCGTTCGAGGTCAGGTCGAAGAGCGTCTCGCGATACCCGCCCAGCTCGGCCGTGGGGGCTCCGGGAGCGAGCTCGCCGAAGTTGTCCCGCACGACGCGCTGGTCGACGCCGACGATGACGACCCGCACCGGATCGCGGTGGAGCGCCTCGTTGTGCCCCTCGTCGGCCTCGCCGGACCCCTCCCCCCTCGCGGCCGTCGCGGAGCCGTACCCGGCCTCGGACAGCACGATGTCCGCCGCGTCCCAGCCGCCGGCGGCGGTGTAGCTGCGGCTCAGGGCTCGGGCGAGCTGGACCGCCTCGTCATCGCCGATCTCGTCGACGAACGCACCGAGGCGGGCCTGCGTCGCGTAGTAGCCCACGGCCACGCTGGCGAGGACCGTCAGTACGACCGCGAGGACCGTCAGACCCATGATTCGCCGGCGCAGCGACATCAGTCGCCCTCCACCACGAACCGGTAGCCCGCGCCGTAGACCGTCTGGATCGGCTCCCTGCCCTCGCGGTGGATCTGCCTGCGCAGGCGGGCGATCTGGCTGTCGATGGCGCGGTCGAACCCCTCGAACTCACCGTCGAAGGTCAGCGAGATGAGCTGGTCGCGGGTGAGCACCTGGTTGGGATGTCGCATGAACGTCGCCAGCAGGGCGATCTGCGCCTGGCTGAGCGGCACACGCTCCTCGTCGACCGTAACGACGCCGGTAGTCTCGTTGAGGGTGATGTGGTCGCGGGTGAGGACCTGCTGGACCTTGCCCCGGACGCGACGCAGCACGGCCTCGGCACGCGCGATGACCTCGTCCGGGTCGAATGGCTTCACGACGTAGTCGTCGGCGCCGCTCTCCAGTCCGGTGATGCGCTCCTCGGGGGCTTCACGGGCGGTCAGCATGATGATCGGCACGTCCGATTCGCGCCGCAGGATCCTGCACAGCTCGACGCCGTCGAGCCTCGGGAGCATCAGGTCGAGGATCACCAGGTCCGGGGCGAGGTCACGGGCCATGGTGAGGCCGGACTCACCGTCGTGGGTCACCTCCGCGGAGAATCCGGCACGCTCGAAGTAGACCTTGACCCAGTTCGCGATCCGCACATCGTCCTCGATGATCAGTACGGCGCCGCTCATGACCAGTCCTCGAGGCTCGATCGCGGACGCGGCGCCTCCGGGGGCGCCGCGTCCTTCAGCGGGTGCTTCGAGGATCAGGTTACATCTCCCGGCGACCCACCGGTCGGCTCCTAGTCACGCCCGCTCCCTTCACCGCCCGAGCCGTGCTCGCTGCCGGACTCGCCGCCACGGCCGACGTGCTCGCCGCCGCCTTCGCGGCCGCTGCCCTCGACGCCCTCGCCCCCGGTGTGAGGCTGGGGCCCGGGGCCGGCGCAGTCGAACACCTCCATGTGCACGACGTAGCCGTCGAAGGAGACTCCGGCGAGGGCCGGCTCACTCGCGGCCGAGACGCTGGTCGTGGCTTCCTGGCCGGGGCTCAGGTGGCCCAGCACGTCCGGGCCCAGCTCGCCCACGGTCCTCGTGCCCGACTTCAGGTGCGGCTCGGCCTGGACGTAGCAGAGCACCTCCGAGGTGGTGTTCCGCACCGTCGACTGGACCGACTGGGTCGCCGCGTCGTACCGCGCGGAGATGGCCAGGCCGCCCAGCGTGCCGTTCCACGGCTGGTCGAGCGGGATGATGGGGCTCGACATGGCTGCCTCGCCGGCCTCGGAACCCGTCCCGCCGCCTTCGCCACCGGACTCACCGGTGCCTTCGCCTCTCGACTCGCCGCCCGAGCCGTGCTCGCCGCCGGACTCGGCGTTGCCGACCTCGGCGTGCGCGACCCAGCCGGTGAACGACGCCTGCGTCGAGGGCAGGTTGACCGTCGCCACCTGGCCCGGCGCCATGTCGATGGGTGTCGTGGGGCCAAGCTCCGTGCCGTTGGAGAGGTGGACCTCGATCCTGACGCGGGTCAGGTCGTTGCTGGTCGTGTTCTCCACGGTGCCCGTGAAGGAGTTGCTGGCGGGGTCGTAGCTGAGGATCAGCCGCGCGCCGCCGCGGACCATGTCGAAGGTCTTGTCGGGCGCCAGCATGGCGCTGCTGCCCTCTTCGCCGGAGCCGGACTCGCCCCCGCTCTCGCCGCCGGAGCCGTGCTCACCGCCGCGCTCGCCGGAGATGCTCTGGCTGACCTCGACATGGTTGGGCTCGGGGCCCTCGCCGCCTTCGTTGTCGCCCGTGCATCCGAGCAG
The DNA here is from genome assembly GCA_009840945.1 of Chloroflexota bacterium. Lineage (GTDB taxonomy): Bacteria > Chloroflexota > Dehalococcoidia > UBA2979 > UBA2979 > VXMT01. The sequence goes on from VXMU01000085.1 coordinate 27,686, forward strand.
GATGCCGGCGACGAGGATGGCGCCCATGGCCGGCCCGAACAGCAGCGTCCTGGTGATCTTCTTGTTGCGGATCATTGCTTCATCCTTTCCGTGAAGCGCTCGTTGCGCTGCTCACGGTAGGGACAAAATGTCGCGGAACTTTGTCACCGAATCGCGCCCCTGCGAGGCGGCAGATGTTGGGCCACCCGGGTGCGCTCAAGCCGTTACTCGCATCCAGGATGCCTATCCGTCGAGCTGACCCGAGTTGGGGCGCCCAAGGGCTGCCAGGACACGCTCGCGAGGCGCGGGACACGCGGCTGCCGATTGCCCAACGCGTTCGAACGGCTTAGGGTCGAGTCAGGATGACGGACACATTGCTAGAGCAGGATCCCGACCGCCAGAGTGACGAGCTTCCACTCGACCTCGAGGCGTACGTGGCCGGGCTCGTGAACGCGGTCGAGAAGGGGATGGCCGCCGAGGTCGCCCCGCACGGCCTCAGCCCGCTGGAATTCCATCTCCTGCGCTACTGCATGGACGGCGAGCGCACGGCCACGCAGCTTGCGGAGGTGCTCCCCGTCGACGGTTCGCGCGTGAGCCGCCTCGTCACCGGGCTGGTGGACAAGGGCATGTTGCGCCGGCGACGCCTGCGCAGCGACCGGCGGGTGGTGATGCTGCGGCTGTCCGACGAGGGGCGAGAGCTCACTACGCGGATCGTCGAGAACATGCGCGGCTATGACGCGATGCTCACGGCGGGCATCGGCGCCGAGGATCTGAGCGTCTTCGCGTCCGTCTCCGCGAGGATCATCGCCAACCACGCCGCCATGGACGAGGCCGAGTAGCCCCGACAACGGCCACGGCCCCGCGCGCCTCGTCAGCCTCGTCCGAGGAGGCGCGCTACCCCGGTGAAGAGTCGAGCTGCGGCGTACGCTCGATGGTGAGTCGCGGCAGTCGGCGGTCGAGCCAGGCGGGCACCCACCAGTTGCGCGCCCCCAGGAGCTCCATCGCGGCCGGCACCAGCAGCAGCCGCACCACGGTCGCGTCGAGGAACACCGCGACGGCGAGCCCGAGGCCGAACATCTTGATGGCCCGGTTGTCCTCGAACACGAAGCTCGCGAAGACCACCACCATGATCGCGGCGGCGGCGGTGATGACCCGCGCCGTCGAGGCGAGGCCGTCGGCCACCGAGGTGACCGCGTCACCGCTGCGGTCGTACTCCTCGCGCACCCGCGAGAGCAGGAACACCTCGTAGTCCATCGAGAGCCCGAAGACGATGGCGAACAGCATCATCGGGATGAACGGCTCGATGGGCCCCGCGTCGACGCCGATCAGCGAGCCGAACCACCCGTGCTGGAAGACCGCCGCCACCACGCCGTACGCCGCGGCGATCGAGAGCAGGTTCATCACCACCGCCTTGATCGGCACCAGCACCGACCGGAAGACGATCAGCAGCAAGAGGAACGAGAGCACCAGCACGGCGGCGAAGAACACCGGCGTGCGCGTCGACAGGTAGTCCGTGAAGTCCACGCCCAGGGGCACCGTCCCGGCGACGTTCACCGCCAGCGTGCTCCCGGCGACGGCACCCGGGATCACGTCGGTGCGCAGCCGGCCGACGAGGTCCGCCGTGGCCGGGTCCTGGGGCGCGGTGGCCGGGTAGACCTGCAGCATGTACGCCGAGGCATTCGAGGGGTCCGTGAGGTCGTTCGGCAGCGGGCCGTTGACGGAGACCACGCCATCGGCGTTGGAGAGGTCGTCGATGAGCGGCTGCAGAGCCGCGCGATCCTGTGCCTGCTGCACCTCGGCCGTCACGATGAGCGGGCCGTTGAAGCCCGGGCCGAAGCCCTCGGCCAGGAGGTCGTACGCGCGGCGCGTCGTGGTCTCCTCCGGGAAGTTGCCGTCGTCGGCGAACCCGAGTTGCAGCGAGAGCGCGGGCGAGGCCATCGCGACCAGCAGTGCCGCCCCGGCGATGAGCGCGATCCACGGGCGGCGCTGCACCATGCGGCTCCAGCGCCACGAGAAGGTCTCTTCCATCGGTTTACGGGGCCGCCTCGGCACGATCGCGCGCAGCGGCCGCACCACGAACCCGGCGAGGAGCACGACCACGGCCAGCGGCGCGCCCAGCATCAACGGTTGGAAGCCGAGCCCCACCCCGAGCAGCGCCACGGCCACCAGCCCGGCCGCGACCAGCCCGCGCCAGCGCGTGACCTCGATGCGGTCTCGCACGAACGCAATCAGGGCGGGGAGGAGCGTGACCGACGCGATCATCGTCGACGCCACCGTGAGCGCCGCCGCGACCGCGAGCCCGGTGATGAACGGCAGCCCCATGAGGAGCATGCCGAGCAGCGAGATCACGACCGTGAGCCCGGCGAAGATCACCGCCCGGCCCGCCGTGTCCATCGCCAGGAACACCGAGGGCTCCACGTCGCCGTCCTCGGCGAGGCCGTCGCGGTAGCGGGTGACGATGAAGAGCGCGTAGTCGATGCCGACGCCGATCCCGATCATCGCGCCGATCGTCGTCGCAAACTCGGGGATCGACATCACGTTGGACAGGACCACGGCAAGCGCGAGGCCGAGGCCGACGCCGGCCACCGCCACCGCAAGCGGCAGGCCCATCGCCATCACGGAGCCGAACGCGAAGATCAGGACCACCACGGCGAACGCGAGCCCGATGAACTCCGACTGCGGCGGCTCGAACTCGCTGAGCGCCTCGCCGCCGATCTCGACCGACAGGCCGGGGAGCTCGGGCGCGAGGTCAATGAACTCGCCCCCGAGCTCGGACGTCTGGTTGAAGTCCAGCTCCGGCGCGAGGTCGATGCGCGCGAAGGCGACCTGCCCGTCGGCGCTGACCTGGGGCCGGCCGGGCATGTGGGGCAGGTGCGGGGCGTGCTGCGGGGCCGGCTCGGGGATCGGAGCCGTCGCGCGGTACGGGCTGGTGACGTTCACCCCGTCGTACGCGTCGATCTCGTCGAACATCGCCTCCATGGCCTCGCGCACGGCGGGATCGTCGATGCCGGCCTCGGAGCGGAAGACGACGGAGCCACTGAAGCCGCCGCCGAGGCCGCCGAAGTGCTCCTCGAGCACCTCGAACCCGCTGCGGCTGTCCGAGTCGGGAGCCTCGAGCTGCGCGTAGAACGAGGGACCCACCGCGCCGGCCGCCGCGAGCGCGGCGACGACGACCGCGACCCAGGCGGCGACGGTCTTGCGGGGGTTGAGGAAGCACCACCGGGCGATTCGAAGGAGCATCGTGGCCTCTCTGCCGTGCGCGCGTGACGGCGCGAACGGTCCGCGTCGCTGCTGTACGCCGGTGGGAGAGGCGCTATTCGAACCTAGCAGGGAGACACGCAAGGGCCAATCGACGGCGCCGCACCACACGCTGCGGAGTCCGGAAGCGACGTGCGGTAACCTCGCCCCGCGTGCAACGCATCAAGGGAAGGAACGCTCTGATGAGCCACGGGAGGATATTCAGCTGGGCCGAGGTGGACCCATGGCCCTCGGACTATCCGGGGACAGCCATCAAGGTCGTGAACGGCCGGAACATGCAGCTCCTCTGGGCCGAATTCCAGCCCGGCGCGACGTACGACCTTCACTCCCACGAGCGAGAGCAGTTCAGCTTTATGTTGAGCGGCCGGATGCGACTCACGGTCGGGGGTGAAGTTGCGGAGATCGGGCCCGGAGACATGTGGCACGCCCCCGGCAACGTCGTCCACGGCGGCGAGGTCCTGGGCGACGAACCCGTGGTCTTCGTCGACGTGTACTCACCGCCCGCCGAGGAGTTCACGGAAGCGGAAGACTAACCGCCGGACCGTCCCCTCGAGAGGCGGCGGCATCGAGGCTCACGGCGCGGCCTTCCGGAACCAACCCGACGCGCCACGCAGCGTGCCGAGGCCTGCGCGTTGACACCCGGCCCGCCCCTCGCTACCAAAGAGCCCACATCACAGGCACAACCGAGAGGAAACAGCGATGGCTGACGACTGGCAGGCAGCATGGCAGGGAACGGTGGACGCGGTCGGCGGGGACTTCTCCGGGGGCGTGCAGTCCACGGCGGTCGACCAGATCGAGCTCGGCGCGGTGCGCAAGTTCCTCGAACCCCTCGAGCTGGACTGCCCGCTCCACTACGACGCCGAGGCAGCGAAGCAGGCTGGGTACCGCAACGTCCTGGCGCCGGTCGCCGGCATCTCGTCGACGTGGCTGGACTCCGGGCTGTGGCGGCCCGGGATGGGCAGCCGCTACCCGCAGGCGCACCCGCACATCGACATCCCGCGCGCACGCGAGGCGTCGATGCCCGAGCCGCCGATGCCGGAGACGACCGCTGCGTTCGCGACCGACATCGAGATCGAGTACTTCGAGCCGGCCGTCGTCGGTGACCGGCTGACGGTGCGCGGCCGCACGCTCATCTCCTGCCTGCCGCGCGAGACGCGCGTCGGGCGGGGCGCGTTCATGGTCTGGGAGCGCGAGGTCGTCAACCAGGACGGCGTGCGCGTGGCGCTGCTGCGCAACGGCGGCTACTCGTACGTCGCGAACGAAGGTCCCGCGGACGCGCCCGCGGCGAACGGCGCCGCCGAGGAGAGCGCGGCCGACGAGCCCGACGAGGACCTCCTCGCAATCCGCAACGTCGACCCAGGCGACCCGCCGGGCGTCGACTGGTCGCAGCAGCGCTACTGGGAGGACGTGAACGAGGGCGACGCGATCCCGCCGGTCACGATCAACCTCACCATCGCCCGCCTCGTGGTCGAGGCCGGGGCGAACCGCGACTTCAACCAGATCCACCACAACACGCCCGTCTCGGTCGCGACCGGCGCGCCGGACATGTACGCCAACAACGGCTTCATCCAGTCGTGGTGGGAGCGCGCGGTGCGCGAGTACATCGGCCTCGGCGGGCGCTTCAAGAAGACCGGCCCGTTCCGCATGCGCATCTTCAACACCGTCGGCGAGGCCGCGGTGACCTCCGGCGCGGTGAAGCGCAAGTGGGTCGAGGACGGTGAGCACCTCGTCGAGATCGAGGTGCAGACCGAGATCTCGCGCGGCACGTCGGTCGGGCCCGGCCCGGTCGTCGTGAGCCTGCCGACGCGCGGCTAGCCCGAGCACCCCGGTCGGCGGCGCGTCGGTGCGCGCCGCCGATCGAGGGTCTATGCTGGGTTTGTGACCGACCTGCAGATCGACGAACAGCCGCAGCTCGACCGGCCCATCCTCCTCGCGGCCTGGTCGGGGTGGAACGACGCCGGCGAGTCCGCCACGGGCGCGCTGCGGTTCATGCTGCGCCGCTGGCGCTCGAAGGCCATCGCACACATCGACCCGGAGACGTTCTACGACTTCACGCAGGCCCGCCCGCGCGTCCGCCTCGAGGAGGGCGAGCGCGTGCTTGACTGGCCCGCGAACGAGTTCTCACCGCACCAGCGCGCCGGCTCGGACCCGGACCTCGTCGTGATGCTCGGCATCGAGCCGCACCTGGCGTGGAACACCTACAGCGATGCGATCGTCGAGTTCTGCAAGACCTTTGACATCGGTCACGTGATCACCCTCGGCGCCCTGCTCGCGGAGGCGAGCCATGCCCGGCCGATCGCCGTCAGCGGCTCGTCCGAGGACCCCGACTTCCGCACCCAGCTCGGCCTGCCCGAGCCCCGGCCCGGCGGCTATGAGGGCCCCACGGGCATCGTCGGCGTGGTCAACAACCGCCTGCGGGACGAGGGCCTCAAGACTGCGTCGATGTGGGCGAACGTGCCGCACTACGTGAACGCCTCGCCCAACCCCAAGGGCGCGCTCGCGCTGCTGGAGCAGCTGAACGACTCGCTCAGCCTCGACCTCAGTCTCCACGACCTGGAGGTGTTCGCCGCGCGCTTCGACGCCCAGGTGGGCGCCGAGATCGCGAAGAACCCCGAGATGGTGGACTACGCCCGTCGCATCGAGGAGCAACTCGACGCCGAGGCGGAGGCCGAAGGCGAGCCGCCGGCCGAGCTACCGGATGCGCAAGACATGGTCGACGAGCTCGAGCGCTTCCTCCGCCAGCAGCGCGACTCCGACTAGACCGCGAAGGTGACTGCATCCGCGGAGACACTCGACAGCCGCGTCGCCCGGATCGAGACCACGCTGGAGCACACCGCGACGAAGTCCGACATCGCCCAGCTGGAGACGAGACTGACCTCGGACCTCGCGCAGGTCGAGACGCGATTGACGCAGGCTATCGCGGAGCTGGAGCGACGGCTCATCTACTAGGCAGTGGGAACGGCGATCGCCGTCATCGGCGGCGTCTCGGCAGCTGTCCGGCTCTTCGGCTAGGACGAGGCGTCCCTCCCCAGCCTGACGCCACCGCTCGACGCCTTCCGGGATCTGGCCGCTTGTGAAGGGCGGTGCTATCCTCCCTCCCAACAACGCAGCGCTCTTTAAGCCGGTCCCGTGAGGCCGGGAAGGACGCAGCCCGTGACGCAAGGACTCGTACCGACGTTCTTTGCGCCTGGTGGCGTTCACGCCGATCCCCTCCCCAACGGCGGGAGGTTTTTTTTGCCCATGACCACACGCGCCCGCACGCGCTGCGAGGGGGCCCGGCCGTGATGGAGCACTCCGCCGGCGACGCCGTCGGCACCGCCCCCGGCCCCGTCCTCGACGCAGCCGGCATCCGCCGCACCATGCAGCGCCTCGCGCACGAGATCGTCGAGCGCAACGGCGGCGTCGAGCACCTGGTGCTCGTCGGGGTGCAGCGCCGCGGCGTCACGCTCGCCACGCGCCTCGCGGGCTTCATCGAGGAGTTCGAGGGCGCGCGCGTGCCCGTCGGGCGCCTCGACGTGACCCTGCATCGCGACGACCTCGCGTCGCGCGGCCTGCGCAGCTCCCCGCAACCCAGCGACCTCCCCGACATCGAGGACCAGCACCTGGTGCTCGTCGACGACGTGCTCTTCACGGGCCGCACCGTGCGAGCCGCGCTCGACTCGCTCAACGACTTCGGCCGGCCGCACCTCGTGCGGCTCGCGGTGCTCATCGACCGCGGCCACCGCGAGCTGCCGATCCGCGCCGACATTGTCGGGAAGAACATCCCGACGATGCGGACTGACCAGGTGCAGGTGCTCCTCGAGGAGGACGACGGCCGCGACGCCGTCGTCGTCATCCCGGGAGGTGATCGCGCATGACCACCGAGACCACCGGCACCCGACAGGCCGGCGTGAGCGACGCCGCCGAGGCGGCCACGAGCGCGGCCAACGTGCAGGCCGCGCCGGGCGCAGCCCCGTCGTCGTGGGAGCACAGCCACGTGCTCGACCTCGACGACTTCACGACCGACGAGATCCTGACGGTCCTGGACCTCACCGACCGCATGCAGGAGGTGCTGGAGCGCCGCATCGCGCGCGTCCCGGCGCTGCGAGGACACACCGTCGTCAACCTCTTCTACGAGCCCTCGACGCGCACGCGCGCCTCGTTCGAGCTGGCGGGCAAGGTGCTGGGCGCGGACGTGATCAGCCTCAGCGTCGCCACCTCGGCGGTGCAGAAGGGCGAGTCGCTCATCGACACCGTGCGCACGCTGCGCGCGATGGGCGCGGACAGCATCATCATCCGCCACGCCTCGTCGGGCGCGCCCTACCTGGCCGCGAGGCACACGAACGCCTCGATCGTGAACGCCGGCGACGGCGCGCACGCGCACCCGACGCAGGCGCTACTCGACCTCTACACGATGCGCTCGCACTTCGGCGACCTGACCGGCAAGCGTGTCGCGATGATCGGCGACATCTCGCACTCGCGCGTCGCGCGCTCCGACCTGTGGGGCCTCACGGCCCTCGGCGCCGACGTGGTCGTGTGCGGCCCGCCGACGCTGCTGCCGATCGGGCTCGACGCGAGCCAGCGCCCCGACCACGCGCAGCAGGCGCTCCCGCCCGTGCAGATCGAGACCGACATCGACCGCGCCATCGAGGGCGCGCACGTCGTGATGGCGCTGCGGCTGCAGAGCGAGCGCCAGCAGGGCGGCCTGCTGCCCTCGCTGCACGAGTACGCGCTCCACTACCAGGTGACGGCGGAGCGTTTGGCGCGCGCCCAACCCGACCACCTGCTCATGCACCCCGGCCCGAAGAACGAGGGCGTCGAGATCGCCCGCGACGTCGCGGCCGGCCAGCACTCGATCATCGAGCAGCAGGTCACCAACGGCGTTGCCGTGCGGATGGCGCTGCTCTCGCTGCTCGCGCTGGGAGCCGACGGCACGGGAGCCGCGACCGGCGAGGGGGGTGCATCGTGACGACCCTCGCGATCCACAACGGGCGCGTCATCGACCCCGCGCTCGGCCGCGACGGCGTCGCCGACGTGGTCATCGTCGACGGCCGCGTGGCGCGCGTCGGGCCTGGCGAGGGCGACGCCGTCGTCGAGGCGGACCGCATCGACGCCACCGGCCTCGTCGTGGCCCCGGGGTTCGTCGATCTGCACGTGCACCTCCGCGAGCCGGGGTTCGAGTACAAGGAGACGATCGCGACCGGCACCGCGGCGGCGGCGCGCGGCGGCTTCACCACCATCTGCGCGATGCCGAACACCGACCCACCGCTCGACCGCCGCTCGGCCGTGGAGTCCGTGCTGCGCGAGGCGGAGAGCTCCGGGCGCGTCCGCGTGCTACCCCTCGGCTGCATCACCAGCGGCCGCGCCGGCGCGGAGCTGGCGCCCGCCGGCGAACTCGCACAGGCAGGCGTCGTCGGGCTCACCGACGACGGCGACGCCGTGGCGGATGCCCGGCTCATGCGCCACGCGCTGGAGTACGCGACGCGCTTCGGCCTGCCGATCGCCCAGCACTGCGAGGACCCCGCGCTGGTCTTCGAGGGCCACATGCACGAAGGCTGGGTCGCGGCGCGCCTCGGGCTGCGCGGCCGCCCGTCCAGCGCCGAGGAGACCCTCGTCGCGCGCGACATCGCGCTGGCGGAGCTGGCAAACGCGCACCTGCACATCCAGCACGTCTCGACCGCCGGCTCGGTCGCGCTCATCCGCGCGGCGCGCGAGCGCGGCGCGCACGTCACCGCCGAGGTGACGCCCCACCACCTCACGCTCACGCACGAGGAGGTCGCGTTCGCGCCGGGCGCGGACGGCGCATCGAACGGCGACGGCTCTGCCTACCGCGAGATCGCGTACCACACCAGCGCGAAGGTGAACCCCCCGCTGCGCGAGCAGCACGACGTCGACGCGTGCGTCGAGGCGCTCCGCGACGGGGTCATCGAGGCCATCGCCACCGACCACGCGCCGCACGCGGTGTCCGACAAGGAGATCGAGTTCGACCTCGCGGACGCCGGCATCAGCGGGCTGGAGACGGCGTTCGGCGCGACCATGAGCCTGGTGCACGAGGGCCGCATCTCGCTGCCGATGCTGGTCGAGCGGCTCACCTCGGGCCCCGTCGGGGCGTGGCGGCTCGACCAGCGGCCGGGGCTCGAGGGTCTCGGGACGCTCTCGCCGGGCGCGCTCGGCGACGTGGTGCTCCTCGACCCGGACGCCGAGTGGATCGTGGACCCGGATGAGTTCGCATCGATGGGTAAGAACACCCCGCTCGCCGGCCGCACCCTCCGCGGTCAGGTCGCAGCGACGGTGTGCGAGGGCCGCGTAGTACACGCGCAGGCGGGTGTGGCCATATGACCGCCCGCTACGATCGCCCCGTCCGCGAGCTGCTCCAGACAGCGCTCGCCGACCTGTCCGATCCGTTCACCTCTGACGACATGGTCCGATGGTTCGCGAGCCGCTACGACAAGGTAAGGCCCGGCACAGTCCGCCGACACCTCGCGTTTGCATCTGTGAACGTCCCGATGGGGACAGCGGACAGACATTGGCGGGAAGAAGATCGCACCGTCTACCGGCTCAGTCCGGGGCAGTTCACGCGTTACCGGCCCGAGATCCACGGGGTGTTCGAGAACGGCCTGCCGTCCGGTCTGGCCGAGGAGACCGAGGACGACGACCTCGGCGGTGCTGACAACAGCGAGGACGCAGCGTTCGCGCTCGAACTCCACCTCGAGGAGTTCATGGAGGCGAACTGGGCGTCGATCGACTTCGGCCGCCCGCTCCGCATCTGGACCGATGAGGACGGCGAACGGGGACGCCAGTACGGCACCGACGTCGGCATCATCGACTTCCTGTGCGAGGACGAAGCGACCGAGGAGATGGTCGTCGTGGAGCTCAAGCGCGGGAAGTCATCCGACCGGGTCATCGGCCAGGCACTCCGCTACATGGGATGGGTTCGCGAGCACCTTTCGAACGGACGCGGCGTGAAGGGCATCATCATCACCCACGAGTACGACGACCGCGTGCGCTACGCCGTGGCCGAACTGCCGAACGTCGAAGCATGGACGTACAGCGTGAGCTTCGAGCTCGACACCAGGGCGTTCGCGTCATGACCACTCCCCCGCGTGCGCGGCTGGTGCTGGCCGACGGCCGCGTCTTCGAGGGCGAGGGCCACGGCGCCGACGTGCGCGCGACCGGCGAGGTCGTCTTCAACACCTCGATGACCGGCTACCAGGAGGCGCTCACCGACCCCTCCTACGGCGGCCAGATCCTGACCATGACCTACCCCATCCAGGGCAACTACGGCGTCAACGACACCGACGACGAGAGCGCGCGGCTCCAGGTGCGCGGCTTCGTCGTGCGCGAGCTGACCGACCTGCCCTCGCGGTGGCGCAGCACGCAGACGCTCGGCCAGTACCTGGAGGCGGCGGGCGTGCCGTGCATCGCGGGCATCGACACGCGCGCGCTCACGCGCCACCTGCGCTCGCACGGCGTGGTGATGGGCACCATCACACGCGACGAGTCCGCGTCCGAGGCGCTCGCGCGGCTGCGCAGCGAGCCCGCATACGGCACCGAGGATTATGTCGCTGAGGTCTCGACCGACTCGATCTACACGTTCAACCACGAAGCCGCGGTGGTCGTGCCGGAGAACGCGCCGCACATCGTCGTGCTCGACCTCGGGGTGAAGCGCAACATCATGCGCCACCTGCGCCGCCGCGGGTGCCGCGTCACCGCCGTGCCGCACGACACCGGCGCCGAGGACATCCTGTCGCTCGGGCCGGACGGCGTGCTGCTCTCACCGGGACCGGGCGACCCGATGCTCCTCGACCACGTCGTGCAGTCGGCGCGCGGGCTGGCGGGGCGGACGCCGCTGATGGGGATCTGCCTGGGGCACCAGGTGCTGGGGCGGCTGTTCGGTGCGGAGACCTTCAAGCTCAAGTTCGGGCACCGCGGCGCGAACCACCCGGTGCGCGACGAAGTGACCGGGCGCGTTTACATTACGTCACAGAATCACGGCTACGCGGTCGACCCGGACGGGCTCGACTCCGCGGTGGAGGTGGCGCAGGTGCACCTCAACGACGGGACCGTCGAGGGTATGCAGCACCGTGAGCTACCATTGTTCACCATCCAGTATCACTCCGAGGCCTCACCGGGCCCGCACGACACGGAGTTCCTCTTCGACCGATTCCTCGATAGCGTGCGCAACAAGGATGCGAGCTCATGACCCCAGCGGTGCGCCGCGCGACTTCCGAAGACGCCGGCCAGATCTCAGACATCATCTCCGAAGTGCTGGGCGAGGGCGTCCCGGTCGCCCTCGACGGCCCCATGACCGCCGATGAGGTGGTCGCCTGGCAGGAGCGCATGGGCGACCGCGGCGCGATCTTCGCCGCCGACGACGAGACCCGTGTCGTCGGCTTCGGCATCATCGACCCGCTCGAGGACAGCCCGGACGAGTGCTTCTACGGCGCGTGGGTGCGCGTCGACGAGCGCCGCAAGGGGTATGCGACGCTGCTCGCCGAGCAGGCGCTGGCGTTCGCGCGCGAGGTCGGCTACCGCAACATCCGCGGACAGCTTCCCGAGGGGAACGAGCCGGCGCTGTCCTACCTCTCCGCCATCGGCGGGATGGTCCCGTTCACGAATCCCGGCGCTCACTTCGAGCTGCCGCTGGAGCAGGAGTAACCAGTGACCACTGACACGAGCGAAACCGCCGCGGCAGACGCAGCGAAGGAATACGCGCAGCGACGCGAGGCCGACTGGGCCAGCTTCACCTCCGCCACGGGCTCCCCCGGCGACTACTGGGAGGCCTGGGGCGAGGAGTCCTACGGCTGGCGACCCGAGATCAGCTTCTTCCAGCCCGTGGGGCTGGACTACGCCGAGCTCATCGAGCAGATCGAGCCGCTCCGTGCGGCCCTCGACGGTCTGCCCGGGGTGGACCTGCCGCCGCCGGAGTTCCTGCACATGAAGTTCCTGCAGCTCGGCTTCCTGCGCGCCGTCGACATCTACTGGTCGCAGGTCGAGACGTTCTACGTGAACGCCGCGCCGCGCGTGCACCGCGTGGAGCCGTTCTCGCTGCACGTCGCCGGCGTCTCGGCGCGCGAGGAGGCCGTCTACCTCGGGGTGGACGACGGCTACATTCTGCGCGAGGTGCGCCGCCAGATCGGCATCGGCGTGCCGAAGGCTCAGCAGGTCTTCAAGGAGAAGGGCATCAAGACGGGCCCCGAGGACGACTTCGTGCCCGAGATCCCCATCGCCTACCTCGTCGACGGCGGCGACCGCGCGGCCATCATCGACGCGGTCATGCCGTACCTCCACGCGGACTTCGGCAGCTACCCCGTCAGCCACATCAAGATGGGCCGCATCGCGCCGGACCCCGAGGTGCACTACCCGAACATCGACGTCGTGGCGGAGATCAACCTGCTCGGCAAGGACTACCGAAAGGGCTATCACAACTGAGCCAGCCCGGCCCAGCGCGTCCAGCCCCCACAGCGACGCCCGACACCATGCCCGCGAGTGGAGACGACTCGCGCGGGGAGCGCCCGCGCAAGGTCCTCATCATCGGCAGCGGCCCGATCGTCATCGGCCAGGCCGCCGAGTTCGACTACGCCGGCACCCAGGCCTGCAAGGCGATGCGCGAGGAGGGCATCTACTCGATCCTCGTCAACTCCAACCCGGCCACGATCATGACCGACGAGGACATCGCCGACGTCGTCTACATCGAACCCCTGACCGTCGACGTCCTCGAACGCATCATCGCGGCCGAGCGGCCGGACAGCCTGCTGCCGACGCTCGGCGGCCAGACCGGGCTCAACCTCGCTGTCGAGCTCGTCGAGGCCGGCATCCTCGAGCGCTACAACGTGCGCCTGCTCGGCACGCCGATCGAGTCGATCCGGCTGGCCGAGGACCGCGCGGAGTTCCGCGCGCTCCTCGACGAGATCGGCGAGCCCTCGCCGCAGTCCGAGATCGTCGAGGACTGGGAGCAGGCGGTGGCGGCGCGCGACCGGATCGGCTTGCCGCTCGTGATCCGGCCCGCATACACCCTCGGCGGCACCGGTGGCGGCATCGCCTTCACCGAGGAGGAGTACGAGCGCATCGTGCGCGGCGGCCTCGCCGCCTCTCCCATCACGCAGGTCCTGGTCGAGCGCTGCCTGCTCGGGTGGAAGGAGCTCGAGTACGAGGTGATGCGCGACGGCGCCGACACCTGCGTGACGATCTGCAACATGGAGAACCTCGACCCGATGGGCGTGCACACCGGCGACTCGATCGTCGTGGCGCCGTCGCAGACGCTCTCCGACCGCGACTACCAGATGCTGCGCACGAGCGCGCTGAAGATCATCCGCGCGCTCGGCATCGAGGGTGGCTGCAACGTGCAGTTCGCGCTCGCCCCCCGGCCCGACATCACGGCGTGGCCGGGCGAGGAGTCCGCCGAGGCGCTCGAGTACCACGTGATCGAGGTCAACCCGCGCGTCTCGCGCTCCTCGGCGCTCGCGTCGAAGGCGACCGGCTACCCGATCGCCCGTGTCGCAGCGAAGATCGCCGCGGGCAAGCGCCTCGACGAGATCACGAACTCGGTCACCGGGCGCACGACGGCCGCGTTCGAGCCCGCGCTCGACTACTGCGTGGTGAAGATTCCTCGCTGGCCGTTCGACAAGTTCGCCTTCGGCGACCGCACGCTCGGCACGCAGATGAAGGCCACCGGCGAGGTGATGGCGATCGACCGCACCTTCGAGGCGGCCCTGGGGAAGGCCGTCCGCTCGCTGGAGATGGGCGGCCGCTCGATCCTCTGGGAGGACCCCGAGTGGGCCGACGACTTCCCGGAGGAGCTGCCCGCCACCGACGAGCGCCTGTGGGGCCTGCTCGCCGCGCTGCGCCGCGACATCGACCCGATCGACCTCGCTCAGCGCACGGGCATCGACCCGTGGTTCCTCGAGCGGCTCGGGCGCATCGTCGCGCTGGAGCGGCGGCTGCTGTCCGAGGATCTGACGCCCGACCTGCTGCGCGAAGCCAAGCGCGCGGGCTTCGGCGACGCGATCATCGGCACGCTCGCCGACCGGCTCCCCGACCAAGTGCGCGCGCTCCGCGAGGAGTGGGACCTGCGCCCCGTCTACAAGATGGTCGACACCTGCGCCGCCGAGTTCGAGGCGGTCACCCCCTACTTCTACTCGACATACGAGGTCGAGAACGACGCCGTGCCCGAGCCGGGCCGCGACCGCATGCTCGTGGTGGGCTCGGGGCCGATCCGCATCGGCCAGGGCATCGAGTTCGACTACTGCTCAGTGCAGGCGGCGCGCGCGCTGCAGGCCGCGGGCGTGCAGTCGATCCTCGCCAACTCGAACCCCGAGACCGTCTCGACGGACTTCGACACCTCCGACCGGCTCTACTTCGAGCCGCTCGACGAGGAGGCCGTGCGCGACCTGCTCGACAACGAGGCCGGCGGCGCCGAGGCGCCCCCCTCGATCGTGCAGTTCGGCGGCCAGACCGCGGTCAACCTCGCCGGTGGCTTGCAGCGCGCCGCGCTGCCGATCGCCGGCTCCTCGGCCGAGTCGATCGACCTCGCCGAGGACCGCGGGCGCTTCGAGCAGCTCATCTCCGCGCTGGGCGTGCCGCAGCCGCCCGGCTCCGCCGTGCGCACGCTCGACGAGGCACTCCCGACGGCCGAGGCGATCGGCTACCCGGTGCTCGTGCGGCCCTCGTACGTGCTGGGCGGCCGCGCGATGGAGGTCGTGCAGGACGCCAACGAGCTCGTGCGCTTCTTCGGCGCCGCGCTCGCCGAGCGCTCCGGCCCCGTGCTCATCGACAAGTACCTCGAAGGCCTCGAGATCGAGGTCGACGCGGTCTGCGACGGCGAGTCGGTGCTGATCCCCGGGATCATGGAGCACATCGAGCGCGCGGGGGTCCACTCGGGCGACTCGATGGCCGTCTACCCGCCGCAGAGCCTCACGCCCGAGCAGCGCGAGGCCATCGTCGACTACACGACGCGCATGGCGCTCGCCCTCGACGTGCGCGGGCTGATGAACGTGCAGTACGTGATCGCGCCCGACGCCGACCCGGCCGGTCCCGGCGTGTTCGTGATCGAGGTCAACCCGCGCTCCTCGCGCACCGTGCCGTTCATCTCGAAGGTCACGGGCATCCCCCTCGTGCCGCTCGCCGTCCACGTCATGCTCGGCGAGTCGATCATCGAGCAGGGCTACGAGGGCGGGCTCTACCCGGACCGCAACCTCGTGGCGGTGAAGGCGCCCGTCTTCTCGATGTCCAAGCTCATCGGCGTGGACACGTTCCTCGGGCCGGAGATGAAGTCGACGGGCGAGGTGATGGGTGTCGACGAGACCTTCGACGCCGCCATCCGCAAGGCCGCGATCGCATCGAGCGTCGCGGTCGAGCGCGAGACGCCGTTCCTGCTCTCGCTCGCCAACCGCACCAAGGCGGAGGCGCTGCCGCTGATCCACCTGCTCCATGAGCACGGCTGCAAGCTCTACGCCACCGAGGGCACCGCGGCGCTCGTCGAGGGCCTCGGGCTGCCCGTCGAGTTCGTCACCAAGCGGCTCTCCGAAGGCCACCCGAACGTGGTCGACGTCATCAACGACGGCACGGTCGGCGCGGTGATCAACACGCTCGAGGGCGGACGCCCCTCGCACATGCGCGACGGCTTCCACATCCGCCGCGCCGCGACGGAGATGCGCATCCCGTGCTTCACCTCGCTTGACACGGCGCGCGCCGCGATCCAGCCGCTCACGGCGCCGGGGTCGTATAACGTGCGCCCCCTGGCCGCGTACCGGGACGGCGAGTAGGCACGCAACCCCGGAAGGAACCATGCAGTCCACATCGACCGCGGCGCCCCTCCCCGACC
>VXMU01000073.1 GCA_009840945.1 Chloroflexota bacterium
TCTCTCGGGCGCTGGGGGGGGTCCGCCGGGGGGTTTGCGTTGGGGGGGGGGGGGGGGGGTGGGGGATAGCGCTCGGGGCGCCGCTCCACCGCGCAGTCGGGGTCGAGGGCCTCGGTTGGCTAGACCTGGTCCAGGAGGCCGAGGCGCATGGCGGTCATGACGGCGTCCAGCTTGGTCCGGGCCTCCAGCTTCCGCCGGAAGTGGCGGACGTGGTTGCGGACCGTGTGCGGGCTGATCTCGAGCTCGTCGGCGATCTGCTGCGTCGACCGTCCGCGCGCCACCAGGCGCAGCACCTGCAGCTCCCGGGGAGCGAGCACCCCGCGCCGTGTCGGTCGCCGCGCCGCGGCCGGGCTGTCCGAGGCGTCCTCGTCGGTCGCCGCCGCGGGCGCGCGCTGGAAGAGGTGGACGAGTACGGGAGCGTTCTCCCCGTCGCCGGCGACCACCATGGGGGTGACGGACGCCGCGAGACGGTCACCGGTCGAGCGCAGCAGGTTCGCCTCGATCACTTGCGGGATCTCGCTGGAGCGGATGGAGCCCATCGACGGGCAGCCGTTGATGCAGGCCGGGACCAGGGAGTCGCCGCGTGTGCCGGCCAGCACCTCGTAGCAGCGGCGGCCCAGCACCTCGTCCGAGGTATGGCCCAGGATCTGCTCGGCGCTCCGGTTCCAGAACACGATGCGCTGGTCCAGCGTGACGGCGTACGCGCCGATGTCCGCGTCCTGCAACGCCTGGAAGATAGCTTCTGCCGTCATGAGATCCCGTCCAGCTGGTTCGATCATCGAGGCCGGTTGGCCTCGTCCAGTTTGGTTCGCAGCGGGCGCCACCCGCGATTGCACTGCGGAGAGCGGCGGGTCCGTCGCCCGGGCGGCGGGAGCGTCCCACATATCCGGCTGACCTGCACCCGCGTCCGGCGCCAACCTTGTGGTCATTCTATGCGAAATGCCGCTTAACAGCGCCATTCTCAGAGGACTACTAGTGTAAGAAAGTGTGAATCTTCAACCGCACCGGATAGGCGGTACGCGTGAGCGCCCGTGCCTGCGGCAGGAACCGCCCGCACCGGTGCATCCGGTGCGGGCGGTCCCAGGCATCGCTCCGCGGGCGGCGGGTTCCCCGCGGAGCCGCCCTACTGGCTGTAGCCCGTGGAGGGCGCCAGCTCCGCCGAGGCGACCGTGAGGGAGTCGAGCACCCGGCGGAAGTCCCGGTACGCCTCGGCGGAGCCGAGGCGCTCCTGCAGCTGGTCGAACTCCCAGAGCAGCGCCTCGAGGTGCGAGTGGATCGCTCCGGTGTCGACCGTCGCGTTCGCGACCTGCGGCGTGAGCGCGCTGTAGCGGTCCGCCGCCAGCGCGACGATCGCGCCGAGGCGGAGGTAGCGGTCGCCCGCGTCGAACGGCGCGTCCGTGCGGCCCGCGACCGTCGAGGTCTGCGTGTAGGTGTCGCCGGTGACCGGGTGGACCCAGCGCACCTCGACGTCGCCCAGGACCGCTGAGCGGTTGCGTGCCGTGTCGCGCAGCAACACCTCGTAGAACACCGTCGTGGCGGCCCCGGACGGAAGCTCGGCGAACTCCCTGCGGTTCTGCTCGAAGGTGTGGTCCGGCGTGACGCGGTTCTCGTACCCCACGATGCGCCACCACTCGACGTACCGCGGGTCCCACGTGACCTGCGCGCGCGCCTGGTCCGCGAACGGCGTGGAGAGCGCGAGCCAGTTCTCGCGGCTGAACGTGGAGCGCGCCTGTGCGCTGTCGTCCAGGTAGCGGTACCAGCCGTTGCCGTGCTGGGCCAGCTGCTCCAACAGGTGGTCGTTGTAGTTCTCGATCCCGACGCCGATCGTGATCAGCCGCAGCGGGTTGAGGTGGTCGCGGTCCGGCGCGGACTCGAGGATCGCGAAGGGGTTCGTCGCGTCGACGTTCGCGACGCCGTCCGACATCAGGATGATGTAGTTGAACGCCTCGGGCCGCTCGCGCCGGGCCTGCTCGGCGAGCTCCACGCCGCGGTTCAACCCGGCCTGCACGTTGGTGCTGTTGTGCGGCGCGAGCCGCTCGATCGACCGCACGACGTCGCGGTCGCCGGGCGAGCGGTGCTCGACGGTGTAGCGGCTGATCACGTCGGTGGTGAAGTGCACCACGGCGATGCGGTCACGCGGGCCGAGGCTCTGGCGGATGGTCTCCGCCGCGGTCCGCGCGATGTCGACCCGGTTGCCGCCGGCCATCGAGCCCGACGCGTCGAGGACGAGCGTGACGTTCAGCGGCGTGTCGTCGCGGAGCTGCGGCGCCTGCAGCCCGATCCGCACGAGGTGTCGGTCGTCGCCCAGCGGGTGCGCGAGCACGTCGCTCGTGATCGAGAAGCTGCGGTCGTCGGCGGGGCGGTCGTAGTGGTAGGCGAAGGCGTTCACCCACTCCTCGGCGCGCACCGAGTCCGGCTCGACCGCGTAGCCGTTCCGCACCCAGTTGAGCGCGAGGAAGTACGACGTGCGGTCGGTGTCGAGGCTGAACGTCGAGACGGCGTCCGTGGAGGCATCGACGAACGGCGTCCGTCCGTAGTTCCTGAACGTCGTGGCGGACGGGCCGGACTGCCGGGGTGCGAGGGACGGGGTGGCCGGCGACGCGGTCGGCGCGGGCCGTGCACGCTGCTGGCCGACCACCGTAGCCGGCGACGCCGGCGCCGAGTCGGTGGCCGCGTCTTCCGACCCGCTTGTGGACGCGCCGTACGACCCGGTGGTGTTCCCGGCCCATCCGTCACTGTCCGCTGCGTCATCGTCCGAGGTGGCATGGGTCCCGGTGGTGGCGCCCGACGAACTCCGCGTCGTGGTCGTGGTGGATGTCGTCGTGGACCTGCTCGAGGTGGTGGTAGTCGCGTCGTCGTCATCGTCGTCGCCGCCGCTGCAGGCCGCCATCGCGAGGGTCAGCAGCACGACCGCGGCGATTGTGGTGGGTGTTCGATAGATCCCGGTTGGCAGGTGCATATCGGCCTCCCTGGGCTGATGCGCCGACGGGGCAGCGCCCCGCGTCGCTCCTTGCAGACAGATACGCGCGTAATAGCCCGATGGTTTCCTCGCACCTCCGGCGCCGCGGGTAGACTGGCGTCCCGCGCGGGGGGACGCGCGGCTCGATCGCGGTGGGCCCTGGGGCCGGTGGAGGGTGCGCAAGATGTCGACGACGGGAGTGCAGGTGCGGCGCGGCTTCGTGCTCGGGCCCGACGGGCACATCGAGTACCGCGAGGCCGGACCGCAGCGGGAGTCGGGCAGGCCACCGCTCCTGCTGCTGCACGCCTTGCCGCAGTCCTCGCGCATGTACCTCCCGCACTTCGAGCGGCTCTGCGCGGAGCGCCGCACTGTCGCGTGGACCATGCCGGGCTGCGGCGACTCGGACCGGCCGCCGACGCCGTACACCTCGCTCGACGAGTTCGCGCGGGCGGCTGTGTGGCTCCTCGACGGCCTCGGGATCGAGCGCACCGACCTCTTCGCGACGCACACCGGCTCCGCGGTCGCGATCGCCCTCGCCGCGAACCACCCCGACCGGGTCGGCTCGATGGTGGTGCAGGAGCCCTTCAACTACGGCGCGACCGAGGCGGGTCACGAGCGCCTGCACCGCGCGCACCACTTCGCGCCGCTCCGCGCCGACGGCGGGCACCTGCTGGAGATCTGGCGACGCCACGGCGGCGAGGAGCCGGGCGCGGACCTCTACCGCGTGATGGACGCGGTGATCGAGCACCTCAAGCTCAACTCGGACGAGGGCGTGCAGGAGCTCTACGGCGACACCGGCTGGGAGGGCGCGGCGCCCTACGGGATGCTGCGCTTCGACTACTGGGCCGCGCTGCCGCGCATCCGCGCCCGCACGCTCATCCTGCACGGCTCGGGCTCGCCGCTTGCCGAGCAGCACGCCCGCTTCGTCGACGGCATCCCGGACGCGACGGGGATCCGGCCCGAGAGCGAGACCCTGCTCAACATCAACGACGACCCCGCCCGCTTCGCCCGCATCCTCCTCGACTTCCTCGACGCGTAAGCACCGCCGAGGGAACCAGTCGGACCGCGCCCCGCGTATATCTCAGTGGGACGGGGTGGGCGTGACCCGCACGGCAAGGGGACCCTCGTGCAACGACGGATCGGGATGTGGAGAACGCTCGCCTCGATCGTCGTGGTCACGCTCGCTGCCCTGGCCGCGTCGGCGTGCTTCGGCGACGACGAGGATGACCCGACGCCCGGCGTCGCGACGAGCACCGCCACGCCGACGCCCGTGGCGGATGGCACGCCTCCGCCCACACCCGTCACATCGACACCCAGCCTACCGACCGGGACGCCGTCACCGACTGCCACGCCGACGCCGACGGCTACTCCATCGCCGAGCCCGACCCCCACCGTCACGCCTCCCCCGGCGCCCGCGACACCCACCGCGATGGCCGCGCCCACGGCGACGGTGACCTCGACACCTGAGCCCGAGCCCTCGGGCGCAGAAGCGGCGACCACCGCGGTGACCGCCACCACCGATCCCGAACCCGGGGAGGAGGCCGAGGAGGAGATGGCGGAGTCCCACGCGGGCTACGACGCGTCCGACGCC
>VXMU01000099.1 GCA_009840945.1 Chloroflexota bacterium
CGCGGAGACGGAGGTCGGCGGGGACGCGCCCGAGTACACGCGCGAGGACGCGGACGTCGGCAGCACGCTGAAGGTCCGGGTCACCTACAAGGACGACGCCGGCGGGACCGAGGGCCCGCTCGAGAGCGCGGAGACCGTGGCGGTGCTGGCCGCGGCCGAGGATTGCGAGACGGACCGGCCCCACGCCGACTGGTGCACGACGATGACGGTGGGAATCGAAGCAGGCGTGCTCGACGGATACGGCTACAGAGGCGTGACCGGGATCGGATCGCTCGTTGACGACAGCTTCGACTACGGCGGCCTGGTTCATGTCGTCGAGGCCATCCTCACCCGAGATTTCGGTGATACAGAATCTGTCTTCATGGCATTTGATCGCGAATTGCCGGCATTCACCGTGTACGACCTGGGCGGGAGGGAGATCACGATCGACGAGGGGCGCGCCTCCTTTACGGATGTGCTGACTTCGGGCCTCGACTGGCTCGAGGGCCAGGAGGTCACGGTGAGCCTGAACCGCCGGCCCGGCCGGGAGACCGCCACGGTGGACGGCAACACGCTGACGCTGGCCTACGGCGAGGACCTCGACGAGGCGTCCGTGCCTGCGGAGGACGCCTACACGGTGACGGTGGACGGCAGCGAGGCCACGGTCTCGGACGTGGACGTCAGCGGCGACACGGTGACGCTGACGCTGGGGACCGCGGTGATGCCCAGGCAGACGGTGACGGTGAACTACACGCCCGGGGCCGACCCGGTGCAGGACGAATCGGGCCTCGATGCGGCCGGGTTCATGAACAAGGCCGTGGAGAACGAGACCCTCGACACCACCGCGCCGGCGTTCAGCTCCGCCCAGGTTGACGGCACGACGCTCGTGATCGCGTTCGACGAGGAGCTGGCGGCGGCGCCGAACCTCGCCAACGGCGCGTTCACGGTGAAGAGGACCCCGGAGGGGGACGCCGAAGAGACGGTGGGCCTCGCCGGCACGCCGTCCATCTCCGGCGCGACGGTGACGCTGACGCTGGCCGCGGCGGTGCTTCCGACCGACACGGACGTGAAGGTGAGCTACGAGAAGCCCTCGACGGACGACGGCAACCGGCTGGAGGACGCGGCCGGGAACGAGGTGGCGGACTTCACCGACGAGGCGGTGACCATCGGCTCCGGCCCCGCCACGGGCGCGCCGTCGGTCTCCGGGCCGCCCCAGGTGGGCAAGACGCTGACGGCGGAACAGGGCACGATCGCGGACCTGGACGAGCTGCCGGCGACGACGTTCCCGGACGGCTACGAATTCCAGTGGTTTCTCATGGACGGCGACACGGGGACCGGCATCCCCGGCGCGACCTCGCGGACCTACGTGCCCGTGGCGTCCGACGTGGCGAAGGCCCTCAGGGTGCGGGTGACGTTCACCGACGGCGAGGGCAACCCCGAGACGCTGACGAGCGATGCGACCTACGCGGTGATGCCGGCGGCGGACCTCTCCACGTGCCCCGGCGGCGCGACCGACGCCTGGTGCGCGACGCTGACGGTGGGCCACCAGGGCAGCAGCTCTGTCGGCTTCGAATCGTCATCCGGCCGGGGCAGCGTGTCGCCCCTGACGTTCACGCTCGAGACGGTCGTGTACACGGTCACGCAGCTGCAGGTCGACGCGCTCCGGGACGTGCATTTCTCGACCGATCCGGACCTTCCCGCCGACGGCGCCGGGCTGACGCTGCACCTGCAGAACGTTTCGGGCGAACGCGACCTTCCGCTGGGCGATGCCCGCACCGATTTCGCTTCCGACTGGTGGTTCGAGGGCGGCGCATACACGCCAGGGAGCGATCCGGTGTCGGGCGTCTCCCTGCTGCGAGCACTTGCTTCAGACGACCCCCTGCCCGCCAGGACCGACATCGGCACCGAGGTCGCCGTCCGCCTGAGCCGGGTGCTGACCCCCGACGCCACGGGCGCGCCCGGAGTCGCCGGCGTGCCGCAGGCGGGCCGGACGCTGGCCGCCGGACAGGGCACGATCGCCGACGACGACGACCTGCCGGGGACCGCGTTCCCGACGGGCTACGCGTTCCAGTGGGCGCGGGTGGCCGGCGACCGCTCCGAGACCGACATTCCCGGCGCGGACTCGTGGACCTACGTCCCGGTGGCGGACGACGTCGGCGGCACGCTCAAGGTCAGGGTCTCCTTCGCCGACGGCAACGGCACGGCCGAGACCCTGGAGAGCGCGGAGACCGCCGAGGTGGCGGCCGCGGCCGAGGACTGCACGGCCGACCGGCCCCACGCCGACTGGTGCACCGAGATGACGGTGGGGTTCCAGGCGGGCTTCAACGACCGCTACGGTTACGAATTCAGCCTCGGGATCGGATCGCTCGTCGAGGACGGCTTCGTCCACGGCGGCCTGCCCCGTGTCGTTGAGGGCGTCTACATCCTCGAAGGGGCGAACGACGTGATCGCGGTGCATCTGGACACGGACGTGCCGTCCGGCACCGTGTTCGACCTGGGCGGCACGGAATTTGCGACCACCACGGAGGTCAGCCAGTCCTCGTGGCCGCTGCCCCCGGGCTTCGCCTGGCTCGATGGCCAGGAGGTCACGGTGAGCGCGAACCTGCCGCCCACGCTCGTCGACGCCGAGGTCGACGGCAACATGCTGACGCTGACCTATGCCGAGGACCTCGACGAGGGCTCCGTGCCGGCGGAGGACGCCTACGCGGTGACGGTGGACGGCGGCGCCCCGGCCGCGCCCACGGGCGTGTCGGTCAGCGGCGCGGAGGTGACCCTGACGCTGGCGGACGAGGTGACGCCCGGGCAGGCGGTGACGCTGAGCTACGCCGTGCCCGTGGACCCGGTGCAGGACGAATCCGGCCTCGACGCGCCGGCGTTCTCCGGCCAGGCCGTCAAGGCGCCCGGCGCCACGGGCAGGCCGTCGGTCTCGGGGCCGCCCCAGGCGGGCCAGACGCTGACGGCGGGGCTCGGCACGATCGCCGACGCCGACGGCCTGCCGACGACCACGTTCCCGACCGGTTACACGTTCCAGTGGGTGCGGGTGGACGGCATGACGGAGAACGACATCTCCGGCGCCACCTCGCGCACCTACACGCTGACCGCGAACGACGTGGGCAAGACCGTCAAGGTGAAGGTGAGCTTCACCGACGGCGGCGGCACCCCCGAGACGGTGAAGAGCGCCGCGACCGCGGCGGTGGTGGCCGCGCAGTCGGGCTGCGCCTCCCGGACCGGCGCCGACTGGTGCACCACCATGACGGCGGGGTACGGCGCTAGCGGCACTATTCAAAATTACGGAGTCGGTAGCCCCGCCAATGGAACGCTCGATCAGACGACGTTCTCCCATGGGGGCACCAACTACACCGTCACGCGACTGGCCGTTGTACTAGATCCCGGCTTCTCCAAGGCTCTGGAAATTCGAGTCACCGGTGGCAACCTGCCCACAGGCGCCCAACTCGAGGTGGACGGCCGGAGCGGGGCGTTCATCCTCAACAGGACCACCAATTTGGAGTCTTGGGAACTTCTCTTGAACGAGCCACCCTTCTGGCTCGACGGCCAGAAGGTCACGGTAAGCCTGAACCTGCCGCCCGTGCTGACCGACGCCACGGTCGACGGAAACACGCTGACGCTGACCCATGCCGAGGACCTGGACACCGGCTCCACGCCCGGGACGGGCGCCTACGCGGTGACCGTGGAAGGCAGCGCGGCCACGGTCTCCAACGTGTCGATCGGCGGCGATGAGGTGACCCTGACCCTCGCGACCGCGGTGACGGTCGGGCAGACGGTGCTGGTGAGCTACACGGCGCCCGGGACCGACCCGGTGCAGGACGAATCCGGCCTCGACGCGCCCTCGTTCTCGAACCAGGCCGTGACCAACGCCACCGGCAACACCCCGCCCACGGCCGCGAGCAACACGGTCACGATGGACGAGGACACGACGTACACGTTCTCGGAATCGGACTTCGGTTTCATGGACGCCGACGGCGATGCGCTGCACAGCGTGAGGATCAGGAGCCTGGAGAGGGAGGGGGACCTGGAGGTCGACGGCGTGGACGTGACGCAGAACCAGGTGATCGACAAGACCGACATCGACGACGGCAAGCTGACCTTCACCCCGGCGGCGAACGAACACGGGGCCAGCTATACCGCGTTCTCTTTCGTGGTGAGCGACGGCACCGACGAGAGCAGCCGTGGATACTTGATGACCATCAACGTAAATCCGGTAAACGACCCCCCCACGGCCGCGTCCAACACCGTGACGACGGCCGTGGACACGGCGTACGCGTTCGCGGCCGCGGACTTCGGCTTCTCGGATATCGACGGAGATCCGCTCGCCAGCGTGCGCATCAAGGCCGTGGAGACGGACGGGGACCTGGAACTCGACGGCGCGGGCGTGGCGGTGGACCAGGTGATCCAGAGGGCGGACATCGATGCGGGCGACCTGATCTTCACCCCGCATGCCGGCGAAAGCGGGGATCCCTACGCGACGTTCCGGTTCATGGTGGGCGACGGCACGGCGGAGAGCGTCTCGGTCTACACCATGACCGTGGACGT
>VXMU01000125.1 GCA_009840945.1 Chloroflexota bacterium
CCCCCGCCCCCCCCCCCCCCCCCCCCCCCCCCCCCCCCCCCCCCCCCCCGCCGGGCGAAGCGGGCCGCGAAGGCGTAAGGGGCACGCCGCTCACGACGGTCTGCAACGACCGGGTCCGAGTGACGACCAATCGAGGGCGACCCACCGTCCTCTACGACGGTGGGCTGAGGCGTGCCGGCCTCCTCGCCCTCCCTACCCGGGGCTCCCTACCAGAACTTCCACCACGGCTTGCCGCTGCCCCCCATCGCGC
Source organism: Chloroflexota bacterium (assembly GCA_009840945.1). Lineage (GTDB taxonomy): Bacteria > Chloroflexota > Dehalococcoidia > UBA2979 > UBA2979 > VXMT01. Next base: position 251 of record VXMU01000125.1, read on the forward strand.
TCGCCGTGAGGCGCTGCGTACCGACCGAGTGCTCGACGGCCTCCTGGCTGGCTCGCGGCACGTTCTCGACGTGCCGCGGGATCAGCTCGTAGAGGACGTCGATGTCCTCCGGGGTGAAGCGGTCGCGGGCGACGGTCTGGACGAGCGCCGCGTGGTGCATCGCCATCCCGCCGGGGACGCGCTCGAACGCTTTTTCGTAGGCGCGGGCGACGTCCTGGGCCCGGCCCAGGTTGCTGCCGGCGAGGCTCATCCATGACCGCAGCCGGGCTTCGGTGAAGTCGGCGAGCGGCTCGTCTTCCAGCGTGTACTCGGCGCGGATCATCGACTCGGCCTGCTGCTCGCGCGCGCTCTGGTCGAGCCCGGCCAGGCCGTCAAAGCGCTGTTGCATCTCGGAGACGCGCGCGTCCCCCTCCGAGTCAGCCAGTTCCGACCAGGTCATGTCGGGCTGCACTTCATTCGTCATGGCCTCTACCCTCCCAATAAGCGGGACGCGGTACGCTCCGCATGAGCGCGCACCGGCTGCCGTTCGGGTGAAGGTATCAAATGGCGACCTTCCATCTCCACCTCCCCGACGCACGGCTCGTCGCGCTGGCGATCCACTACCACCTCGGGAGGCCCGGCTCGGAGACCGACGCGGCGACGCTGCAGCGCCACTCGCTCGGCCTCAGGCCCGTCCTCGAGGCGCTCGAACCCCGGCTCGATGTCCCCGCGGAACCCGAGGTCGTCCCCGTCGACCTCAGCGCCTACCAGCTCACGCGCCTGGGCGCCGCGCTGCACGGGACGGTGAACGAGCTCAAGCAGTTCGGCATGGCCGACGGGCGTTCCGCCGTGCCCGGCTTCGCCGAGGCGTTCGGACGGCTCTTCCCCGACGCTGCCACGGGCGACGGCCTCGACGCGCTCGACCTCGTGCCCGACGCGGTGGGGCTGCGCCGCCGCTTCGCCGACGCGGTGCGAGAGGCGGAGGCAGAGGTTGAGGCCGCCCGCGAGGCCGCCGAGGCGGAGGCGGAGCGCCAGCGCCGAGGGCTCTGGGGGCGGGTGCGGGAGCGCCTCGGCGGGCTGTTCGGGGCGAGGCGCGGATAGGGGTGGCGCGGCGCTTGTTCGCCAGTGCGCCCGAACCTAGACTGACAGCGCGCGGAACGGCGCAGCGGATCACGGATGAGAAGGGACCGCCAGCCGGATGACCTACTACATCACCCAGCCGTGCATCGACGTGATGGACCAGTCGTGCGTGGACGTCTGTCCCGTCGACTGCATCCACTTCGAGGAGGGGGTCGACCGCATGCTCTATATCGACCCCGACGAGTGCATCGACTGCGGCGCCTGCGAGCCCGCCTGCCCGGTGAACGCGATCTACGCCGAGGACGACCTCCCCGACGACCAGTCCGCCTTCGCCGAGATCAACATCGTCTGGTTCCAGAACCACGACGACGCGCGCGCGAAGGTGCCGAGCTAGCTCGCCGGCCCCCGGCCAGATACGACGAAGCGCCGCTCACGCGGCGCTTCTTGTTGCCCGTGGCTGCCCGTGAAGCCCGGGCGCGCCCGGGTCAGGCGTTCGGCTGACCGTCCAGGAGCGGCAGGTCGTCGTGGTGCAGGAAGTCACGATGCTCCTGCACGGGGTGTGACTCCAGCCGCACGCCGCCGTGCGGCTCCAGGTAGACCAGCAGCACCGCGCCGCCCGTCTTGCCCGCCAGCCCGTCCGGCGCGCCCGAGTAGGCCGCCACGGTGTTGTCGCCGGCGGCCACGCGCGTCTGCTGCTCCCAGTGCCCCAGCGCGATGTAGTCGTGGTCCAGCACGGCCAGGTGCTCCTCGTAGATGTGGTAGGAGCTGTGCGTGCCGGACTGCGGGTGCAGGAAGTGGCCGTGCCCGATGCCGATGTGCCAGTCGGCGTCGCCGCGCAGCGGTGCGTCGCCGAACGGGCTGAAGTCAGCGTCGAGGTGGCTCCGGCCCCACAGCTCCACGCTCAACTCGGGCAGCGTGACGGTCTCGCCGTCGGGGTCGCGCATCAGGATCAGGTTCGGGGCCATGTGCGTCAGGTCGAGCCGGTCGTAGACCGACCCCGGGCCCACGTGGTCGTGGTTGCCGGGCAGCAGCACGACGGGGCCTGGGACCCGGCGCACCTGCTCGGCCGCGAACTCCATCGTGTCCTCGCGGACCCGTGCGTTATCGAAGAAGTCGCCCGCGATGATCATGAAGTCGACCTCGAACTGGAGTGTCAGGTCGACCACTGCCTCGAAGGTGTCGTGCATCTCCTGGCGACGCCGCACCGAGCGTTCGTTCCCGCTGTGGTCATAGGCGCCCAGATGCACGTCCGAGGTGTGCAGGAATCGCAGTGCTCGCCGCCCCCCGCTGCTGCTCACGCGACCCCTCCATCCGGCTGCAACTCGTCGATGCGCCGCTGCAGTGCATCGACGAGGCCACTGATCGGCACCCGTATCTGCGACATAGTATCGCGATCCCGGATGGTAGCGGCACTGTCGTCGAGACTGTCGAAGTCGACCGTCACGCACAGCGGCGTCCCCACCTCGTCCTGCCGCCGGTAGCGGCGGCCGATGGACTGCGCGTCGTCGAACTGCGTGCGGAAGTGCGGCCGCAGCTGGTCCCACACCTGCCGCGCCGTGGGCGCCAGGCGCTCGTTGCGCGACAGCGGGAGCACGGCGACCGTCACCGGCGCGACGTGCGGCGCGAGCCGCAGCAGCACGCGCGTCTCCCCGCGGTCGTCGACCTCCTCGTCGTACGCGTCGACGAGGAGCGTGAGCATGATGCGGTCCACACCTGCTGCCGGCTCGACGACGTGGGGGACGATGTGCTCCTCGCGCTGGGGGTCGAAGTACGACAGCGTCTTGCCGGACGACGCCGCGTGGGCGCTCAGGTCGAAGTCGCCGCGGTGCGCGATGCCTTCCAGCTCGCCCCACCCCCACGGGTAGAGGTACTCCACGTCCGAGGTCGCGCTCGAGTAGTGCGAGAGCTCCTCGGGGTCGTGGTCGCGGAGGCGCAGCCGGTCCGGGCGGACGCCGAGCGAGCGATACCAGTCGAGGCGCTCCTGCTTCCAGTACTCGTGCAGCTCGATCGACTCGGCGGGGTCGCAGAAGTACTCCATCTCCATCTGCTCGAACTCGAGCATCCGGAACGTGAAGTGGCCGGTCGTGATCTCGTTGCGGAACGACTTGCCGATCTGCGCGATGCCGAACGGCAGGCGGCGGCGCGTGCTCTGCAGGACGTTGTCGAAGTTCACGAACATGCCCTGCGCGGTCTCGGGCCGGAGGTACGCGGTCGCCGCGTCGTCCTGCACGGCGCCGACGAAGGTGCGGAACAGCAGGTTGAACTGCCGCTCCTCCGTGAAGCGCCCGACGGCGCCGCAGACCGGGCACGTGTCGTCCTCGATGTGGTCGGCGCGCACACGCGAGCGGCACTCGAGGCAGTCGACCAGCGGGTCGGAGAAGCCGTCGACGTGGCCCGAGGCCTTCCAGACATCGGGGTTGGTGATGATCGCCGCCTCGATGCCGACGACGTCGCTGCGCTCCTGCACCATCCGCCGCCACCACAGCTCGCGGATGTTGCGCTTCATCTCGACGCCGAGCGGGCCGTAGTCGTAGGTGGAGGCGAAGCCTCCGTAGATCTCGGCCGACGGGAAGACGAAGCCGCGTCGCTTCGCGAGCGAGATCAACGTCTCGAGGTCGACATCCGCCGCCGCGGCCTCCACCGGAGCCTCAGTCACGCTCTCACCTCGCCGTACCGCCGCGATGCCGTCCGCCGGGTCGGGCGGGACGGCGCCTGGGAGTTGTCATTCGCGTGAGCCCGGATCGGCTCCGCGCGATCATACGTGGCGCGGATCGTAGCCGCCGGTGCTAGCATGATCGATAGCGATCACTCCCCGGTGACGGAGTCCCGCCGATGTTCCGCCTGCTGGTGTTCCTGGTGCTTGGCATCGCCGTCGGCCTCGCGGCCGCGCTCTACATCTCTGCCCGCGACGAACTCGAGGCCGAGCAAGCAGGCGCAGCGGCCGACTAGCCCGGCATCGCCCGCCTCGCGTCCTCGAACGCTCCACACACTGCGGGGCGCCCTGTCGCCCCGATGAACCCCGCGACCGGGGAAACAACGAGGCGGGCTCGTCGCCCGCCTCGTTTTCACGTGTCGTCCCGCCGCGGCGCCCGCGGCGATTGAGCCGGCCAGCAGGCCGCCGAGCGCCTCGGGGCCGATGA
>VXMU01000020.1:0-34495 GCA_009840945.1 Chloroflexota bacterium
GCCCGCCCCCCCCCCCCCCCACCCCGCATCCCGGACCCCAGCCTCCACCCACCCGCCCCCGGGCGCCCCCCGCTCCCGGCGCGGCGCCCACGCCGTTGGCGTACGCGGCGACCACCGCCATGTGGTTGTCGCCGCCGATGGCGACCAGGAAGTGCGTCGCGAGGTTCGCCCACGGCACGGCGAGGGAGCGCCCGGAGAGCGTCCCGTCCGCCACGCGGGGGTGGTCCTCCGGGTGGCTCGTGAGCGCCGGGATCACGGTCGCCTCGCCGGCGGCTACCCGCGCGGCGAGGTCGGGTGAAGCGTCGACGAGGGCGAGGCCTGCTGCCACGGTGGAGTGGAGGAACGGGCTGGCTGCGCAGCCCTTCCCCATCTCCTCGATCACCTGAGCGACGTCGAGCAGTCCCCCGCCGCTGCCGCCCATCGATTCGGGGAAGGCCGCGCCGCTCCAGCCCAGCTCCTGCAGGGCGGGCCAGAGCGCCTCGTCGTACCCGGCGTCGGAGCGATGGGCGTCGCGGATGCGGTCCATGGGGAAGTCGCGCGAGAAGAAGTCGCGCGCGGTCTGGGCGAGCAACTCCTGGACCTCGTTGAACTCATGATCCATGCGCGCCCTCCTCGCTCGTCCGGCTCGGCCGCACTATAGCGAACCGCGACTGCAGACTGCCGACGATGCAACGAGCCCGGCGCGCAGGCCGGGCTCGGACGTAGTCAACGCGACGGGCGGGTCGTTAGCCTGCGCCGATGTGCTCCGTCACCAGTGCGGCCAGTGCGTCTGGCTGCTCGAAGTCCGCGAAGTGGCCGCAGTTCTCGAGGGTCACGAGGCGCGCGTTCGGCATCGACCGCTCGTAGACGTGCGCCGAGCTGATCGGCACCACGCGGTCATCGTCGCCCCAGACGACGAGCGTCGGCGTCTGCACCTCCTGCAGGAGGTGCGAGAGCTGGCGGCTGTACATGTACGGCTTCCACGAGAGGCGGGCGGTCATCTCGCGGCTGAAGTCCCACAGCTCCTTCAGCTCCAGCGAGGGCTCCGCGCCGAACTCTTCCTCGTAGCGGGTCTCGTCGTGGAACCCCGCCTTCACGTACTCGTGGTAGTCGATGAGCATCTGGTCCAGGATCTCGCCCTCATCGGGCTGGATCCCCGGGGCGCCGACAAGCACCAGCGAGGAGAGCCGCGCCTGGTGCATCGTCGCCATCTCGGCGGCGATCCAGCCGCCGAGGCCGAGCCCGACGACCGCCACCTGGTCGTCGCCGGTGTTCTTCTGCAGAAGCTGGTGGAACAGGATCGCCAGGTCGCGGGGGTGAGCGGCCCACTCGGGGCGCTCGGACTGGCCGTAGCCCGGGAGGTCGGGGACGAAGACGTCGTGCGACCGGGCGAGGTTTTCGTAGAACGGCGTCCACCCGACGTTCCCGATCGAGTGGTGCAGGACGACCACGGGCGAGCCGCTGCCGCCTCGCAGGTACTGGACGCTGCCGCCGGCTATCTCGGTGGTCTCGACGCTGTGCGAGTCGGTCGTCGTCACGGTGCTCCCGCCTTCGTTCGCGGCCATCACCCGCCCGCTGGCGCCGGGGAGCTGGCTCGGCTGCTGGTCCAGGACCGCGCGAATCATAGCAGCGCGCGCGGCAGCGGCGACTCTCGAGGTCGGGTGGCGAGCGGGCGTCGAGGGCTACGCGGGCTGGCGCATGCGCCCGACGTGCGCGTCTTCGTAGCGGCGCTGCAGCTCCAGCGCGAGGTCGCGTCGGAGGCTCAGCCCGCGCAGCGTGTCGCGGACCTGGTCGGGGTAGGGGCGCTGGTCGGGTGGGGCCTGTCGTACGTCCTCGATGAAGGCGTCGAAGCGCGCGTGGAGGTCGTCCATGTCGGAGACATCGCGGGCGAGCTTGTAGAGGGCCTTGCGGAATGTGCGGTCCAGGGTCGGGCTCCCGGTCGGTGGGCACTCGCGGCTCGCGGCGACGATACCACCGCGTGGCTCGCGCGCTCAACGCTCGACGCGACCCGCGGATGTACCGTGCGGCTACGAGGCTGTGGCGCCGAGGAGCCGGATCCGGTCGACAACCGGCGCGGCCGCGCGATAGAAGCGCGCGTCGGCCGTCCAGAAATCGCAGTCGAGCTCTTCGGCGAGTGCGAGGTAGTGTGCGTCGTAGGCGGCACGCTGGTTGAACTCGCTTGCGATGGCGAGGGCGCGAACGTGTAACGAGGGCGTCTCGATCAGCTGCACACCCGATGCCAGTAGGAGCTCGACCTGGTGGGAAGCCGCAGCTACGGAAAGCTCCTCACTGACCACACGCTTGTGCAGGGCATTGGAGACCTCCGCGGGCATGAGGTACGGAGCAACCAGGGTGACGCCTCCCGCCGCCCAGGAGGTGACCAGCTCCAGTGCCTCGTATGAGTCCGACTCCCTGACCAGCCACTTCACTGCCACGCTCGCGTCGATGACGACGAAGTCGCTCACCGCTCCTCGCGCGCCTCGCGGATGAAGTCAGTGGAATCACCCTCGAACATGCCGCCGTCCGGGGGTCGCGCCTGAAGTGCGATGAGCCGTTCGACAGCCTCGGGACCAAACGGGAGCTTCGGGATGCGCCCCTCCTCGTCCCGTGCAAGCTCGCGTTCGATCGCGGTCTCGCAGTACTCGCGCATGCTGACGCCCCGGAGTGCTGCGACGACCTTGAGGCGCTGCTGCAGCGATGCGTCGACGTCGAGCGTGAGCCGCTTCTTCCCGGCTACCATCGGTCTGCCTTCCGTTGACACTGAATTCCGTATTTGCAGAGTACCACGGCCGGTGACTCCGCCCGGTACGAGGTCGTCCCTCGTCTAGTGCCGCTCGCGCGGCGTGTACTGCGGCGGCTCGGCGAGGTGCGGGAGACCGTGCGCGCCGCCCGGGCGGAAGTCGAGGGGGGCGTGGCGGTGCGCCTTGAGCAGCCGCACGATGGTCTCGACGTCCGGCACGGGCTCCGGGAAGCCGGTCGCCACTCGCCCCACCGCCGGCAGGGAGTGGACATCCGAGCCCGCCGTGCGGCCCACGCCCAGCTCCTCGGCCAGCGTCGCCCAGTAGCCGTCGACCTGGTCCGAGTGGTCGCCGTTGACCACCTCGATCGCCTCGAAGAGGTCGGGGACGTCCCTCCACGCGGGGGGCGATCCGTCGCCCAGGCGCATCGGATGCGCCCAGACCATCGCGCCGCCCTCGGACACGACGGCCTCGCGGAGCCGGTGGATGTCGGACAGCGCCGGCCGGTAGCGGTCGAGGCCGAACACCAGCACGTGGCCGACCTGCGTGTTGACCTCCATGCCGCGGATGACCGACACCCCGTAGAGGTCGGCGAGCGCGCGCACGTCGGCCTCCGGCCAGATCGCGTTGTGCTCGGTCAGGCACACCCCATCGAGCCCGCGCGCTACGGCCTGCGCGACGAGCACCTCGGCCCGCACGCCGCTGTCGAGCGAGCGCTCCGAGCTGTGGCAGTGCAGGTCGAGCACGGCGCCGCCCGGCAGCCGAGCCTCGGCGACGTCGCCGAGTTCGGAGCCGGGCCCGCCCGCCCCGTCGTGGTTGGCGCCTCCGGGCAACCCGCCTCCGCCCTAGCCGCCCGCGCGCTCGCGGGTCAGGCGGATCAGCTCGGGGAGCACCTCGAGCGCGTCGCCGTTGATGCCGTAGCGGGCGTAGCGGAAGATCGGCGCGTCCCGGTCGGTGTTGATCCCCACCAGCACGCGCGAGGTCGAGCAGCCCATCATGTGCTGGCTCGCGCCGGAGATCCCCGCCGCCACGTAGAGGTCCGGGCTCACGATCTTGCCCGTCAGACCCACCTGCTCCTCCGACGGCGCCCAGCCCTCGTCCACGATCGCGCGCGAGGCGCCCGGCATGCCGCCGAGGTTCGCCGCGAGCTCGCGGATGAGCGCGAAGTTGTCCCCGCGCTGCAGCCCGCGTCCGCCGGAGACGACGACGTTCGCCTCCTCGAGCCGCGGGCCGGTGGCCTCGGCCGGCTGGTCGACGACCACGCGCTCCTCGGCCGAGGCCGGCGCGTCGACGGCGACGACCTCGGCGCTGCGACCGGCGTCGCGGTCGGGCGCGGGCGCGAGGCCGGGCGAGAGCCCGATCACGCGCGGGGTGGCCGCGAGCCGGTAGACCGCGCGCGCCGAGCCGCCGTAGACGGAGGCGACGACGGCGAAGCCGCCGTCCGCGTCCGGGCGGACCTCGGTCACGCCCATGACGCACCCGCCGCCGAGGCGCGCGCCGAGCCGGGGTGCGAACTCGAGCGTGTTCGTGCCGCGCCCGATGACGACGGTGCTCACCTCGGACGCCGCGACGGCGCTCTCGGCCGCGTCGACGACTGCATCACCGGAGAAGGCGGCGAGGTGCTCGGCGTCGGCGACGTAGACGCGCTCCGCGCCGCGCTCGCCGGCCTCGGCGACCGCGTCGCTGACGCTGTGGCCGATGACGGCGGCGAGCACGGGCTCGCCGGTCTGCGCGGCCAGCGCGGCCGCGCCGCCGAGTGCTTCGAGGTCGCCGCCGGTCAGTCCCTCGGCCGGCGGCTGGGAGATGATCGCGATGATGCCGCTCACAGCACGCCCTCCGCTTCCAGCTTGCCCAGCAGCGCTGCCGCCTGCGCGGCGGGGTCGTCGCCCTCGATGAACTCGCACTCGCCGGCGACCTCGTGGATGTAGAGCTCGAGCAGCTCCGCGCCGTCGCCGTCCTCGACGCCGAGCTCCTCCAGCGTCTTCACGGTGGCCGGGTGGCGGCGCGCGGCGATCATGCCGCGGCCGGTCGGGTAGCGCGGGATGCCCAGCTCGTTGCTGATCGTCACGACCGTCGGCATCGAGGCGAGGACCTGCTCCTCGCCTAGCGGCGTGGCTCGCTTGATGCGCAGCCGTTCGCCCTCGACGCGCACGTCGAAGGCGACGGTGACGTAGGCGTAGCCGAGCATCTCCGCGAGCGCCGCCGGCGTCGTGCCCTGGTCGTAGTCCGAGGACTGCCTGCCGCAGAGCACGAGGTCCACGTCGCCCAGGTCGCGGATGGCGGCGGCCAGCAGGCGAGCGGTGCGGAACGCGTCCGGCGGTCCGTCCGGGTCGTCGACGCGCACGATCTCGTCGCAGCCCATCGCCTTGCAGTGGCGGAGGAGCTGGTTGACGTCCTCGCCGCCGGCCGAGAGTGCGGTGATGGTCACGTCGTGGCCGTCGTCGCGGAGGCGCAGGGCCGCCTCGATGGCCTGGTCGTCGTAGGCGTTGATGATCAGCGGAAGCTCGGTGCTGAACGCCCGGCCGGACTCGTCGACCTCCAGCTGGCCCCACAGCGCGTAGCTGTTGACGCCGTCGGGGTCGATGACCTGTTTCGCGCAGATCACGATGTGCATGCGGTCCTCCTTCGAGGCGCCGGTGTCGTCGTTGCCCTGTCTAGTAGTCCTCGCCTTCGAGGAAGATGAAGCTCTCCTCGCACCACACGAGCTGGTTGGTGGCGGCGGCGGGGTCGTCGTCGCTGCGGCCGATCATCTCGACCCACTTCCAGGGCGGGTCGCCGTGGTCGAAGCGGCGGCCAGTGAGCACGCCGGTGTAGGTCGCGCGGCCGCCGACGGGCGTGCCCTCGACGGCTGCGCCGCCCTCGCAGGTGCAGTTTCGGCCGGCGAGGTCCTCGTCGAAGTAGTAGCGAACGTCCTGGTGCGGTCCGATCTCCGAGGCAGCGCGTGCGTCCTCGGGGGTCGGTGCAGCGTCCGCGTCGGTCTCAGGCGGGGTCACTGCTCCGTCCCTTCTGCCGCGGGTCAGGGCGCGGCGGTGGTCGGTGATGCCGCGCCGTGCGCGGCGCGCCGAGTGTGACGCGCGCGGCGTAGGCTCGTCAAAGCCCCGGCATGATTCGTGGCGAGGAGGACAAGGTGAGCACGACACAGGAGCGCCGCACGGAGCAGCTGGAACGCTTCGAGCGGGCGGACGAGATCCCCATGTTGGTCCTCGCACTGGTGATGGTCCCGGTGCTGCTTGCACCGTTCCTCTACGACCTCACCGCGGAGGCGGAGCGGATACTCCTGGCCGCCAACCGGCTCATCTGGGCCGCGTTTGCGGCCGAACTCCTGGCGCGCGTGTACCTCGCACCACGCAGATTGGCGTACCTCAGTCAGTACTGGTTTGACGTCGTCATCGTGGTCCTGCCGATCCTGCGGCCTCTCCGCCTCATCCGAGCGATGCGGCTCATCATGGTGCGGCGCGGCGTGGAGGGGTCGCTCCTCTTCGCCCTGATAGCCGTGGCTGCGTCGGCGATCGTTGTCACCTTCGCCGAGCAGGACGCAGGTGGGGCGATCGACGGGTTTGACGTCGCTGCATGGTGGGCCATCACCACGATCACCACGGTCGGGTATGGAGACACCTATCCGGTCACAGCCGTCGGCCGGAGCGTCGCGGCGGCACTGATGCTCGTCGGCATCGGGCTCTTCGGCGTGCTCACGGCCAGTGTCGCCGCCTATTTCGTCGAGTCCGCGCAGGAGGAGCCGGGAACAGTCGAAAGTTCGCTCGACGAGGTGCTCGGTGAGCTGCGCCGGCTGCACGACCGCCTCGACGCCGCGGGGATCGCCGAAGGAGGAGCCGCTACCCGCGACGCATGAACTCGCGGAGCAGCGGCGCAGGCGGCAGGGTCAGACGTCCCACGACGCCTTCTCGTTCTCCAAATGCTCGCGCACCTCTTCGGCGTTCTGGAACAGCCGCTGGTCAGGCCCGCCGTTGAGGATATCCAAAATGGCTGGGCGTTCCCCAGCGGATTCGTGCAGCACCACGACGTCCACCTGCTGCCCCGCCTCTAACTCCTGGTGGGTGAACTCCACCTTGCCGCCCGGCAACACCGTCACCTTCTGGTGGATCACCTTCTGCATAGCCTCGTCCTCTGCCGGCAACCGCCCGGATCCGCGCCGCTAGGTTACCCGGATCGGGTGCGGCACGGGCTGGTTGAAGAGGTAGCCCTTCTCGTTGAACGGCACCGCGTCCGGCTGCGTGTTGCCGGCGACGTCGGTCGCGCGCGTCGTCAGCGTGTGCTCACCGGGGCGCGCCTCCCACTCGAACTCGAACCGCGCCCACCCGTACTGCACCTGCGGCTCCACGAGGCGTGCGAGTTGCCAACTCGTGCCACCGTCCGCACTCCACTCGACCCGCGCGATGTCGCCGTGCGGCGAGTGCGCAAAGCCGTGCATGCGGTGCGTGCCCGCCCCGAGCTCCGCCGGCCATGGCAGGCCGAGCGCGCTCTTGATCGACTGCACGGTGACCGCCTGGCCGTCCGCCTCCCCCTCGGGCGGGTAGTCGTCGCCGATGAGCACGTACGAGGTGGTGTTGTTGCGCGTCCACAGCTGCTCGCGCGAGACGACGATGCGGCCGAGCCACTTGATGCTCGTGCTGCCGACCCAGCCCGGCATGAACGCACGCAGCGGGTAGCCGTGGTCGCGCGGCAGCACCTCGCCGTTGAGGCCGTAGGCGAGGAGCGTGTCGGGGTGCATCGCCTTCCCGGCGGTGACGACGCGGCGGAACCCGCCCTCGGGCGCCCCTTCGTCGAGGCCGACGAGGAGCACGCTCACCGCGTCGTCCGTGATCCCGGCCAGCGTGAGCACGTCGGCGAGCGCGACGCCGAGCCACACGCCGTTGCCCACGGCGCCCGTCCCCCACTGCGTACCCTTCGCCCCGCGCCCCTGCAGGCGGTCGAACATCACGCGGTGGTTCCCGGCGCACTCGAGGTAGGAGACGAGGGTCCGCGCGGGCAGGCGGCGCAGCTCCTCGTACGTCAGCTCCAGCGGCTGCGCGACGGCGTCGCCCTCGACGACGAGCCGCCACGCGGCCGGGTCGACCTCGGGGCTCTCCGGCGAGTTGTTGCGGACGAAGAAGAGCCGGTTCGGCGTGATCACCCCGTCCATCAGCTCGAGGCGCGACTCGAGGCCGGCCTCGCCGTGCGCGATGAACGGCTCCGGATCCTTGGCCAGTCCCGACGACTCGTCGAGTCGGTCGTCCGGGAAGCACGCCGCGAGCACCGCCGCGGCGCCCCCGGCTGCGAGCAGGCCGAGGAAGCGGCGGCGCGTCACGCCGCGCTCCCGCGCGAGCTGCCAGAGCGGGTCGCTGATCATCGCGTCGTCCGAGGGTTCAGACCGCCTCGACGCCGTCGCGGATGCGCCACTCGCCGTCCTGCAGCAGGTGGCGGATGCGCCGCGTCGCGCCGATGTCCTCGAGGGGGTCGCCGTCCAGCACCAGCAGGTCGGCGCGGCGTCCCGGCCGCACGGTGCCGAGGTCGTCCTCGACGCCGATGGCGCGCGCGCCCTGCAGGGTGGCCGACTGGATCGCCTCGTGGTTCGACATGCCGATGCCGGTCATCAGCTCGATCTCACGGTGGAGGGCTTCGGGGCCGGTGAACGGGCTGCCCATGTCCGTGCCCGCCACGATCGGCACGCCCGCGCGCCACGCCGCCGTGATGTTGGCGTGGTGCACCTCGGCGACCTCGCGTGCGCGTTGCAGCGTCTCCTCGCCGAGCGCCTCCGAGGCGCTCTCGATGACGAAGTGGATCACCGCCAGCGTCGGCACGATGAACGTCCCGCGCTCCAGCATCTCCTCGATCAGCTCGGCAGTGACGAACGAGGCGTGCTCGACGGTGTCGACGCCGCCGCGGACGGCGTTGCGGATGCTCGGCTCGCCGTGGGCGTGCGCGGCGACGCGCTTGCCCTCGGCGTGCGCCATCGAGGTGACGATCGAGACCTCCTCCTCGCTGTACTGCTCGGTGCCCGGCCCGTGCCCGGTGCCGATCACGCCGCCGGAGACCATCATCTTGAGCAGGTCCGCGCCGTCGTCGAGCTGCTGCCGGGCGGCGCGGCGGACGGACTCGGGGTCGTCGGCGTGCAGGCCGACGTGCCAGCCGTGGCCGTCGGGGCCCGTCATCCACGCGCCCGCCGTGAAGATGCGCGGCCCCGGCGCCGAGCCCGAGGCAATTGAGTCGCGCAAGTCGAGGCTGAGCGGCCCCACCCCGCCGACCTCGCGTGCCGTCGTGACGCCGTTGCCGAGCAGCGCGGCGGCGCGGCGCGCGGCGCCCCCCGCCTGCTCGCCGTGCGGCAGGTCGAGCGCGTTGTCCAGCGCCTCGGGCGTCGCGTCCATGGTGAGGTGCGTGTGGGCGTCGATGAGCCCGGGCATCGCCGTCGCGCCGCCCCCGTCGATCTCCTCGCCGTCCCCGTCGAGCCCCGGACCGATCTCTGCGAAGCGTCCGTCGCGGATGCGCACATCGACGCCGTCGCGAATGTCGCCGGCGCCGTCGATGAGGCGCAGGTTGCGGATCAGCATCTTGAGTACCTCGCTGCAGTCCCTCGCGTCCGGCTCATGCTATCGCGCGCATCGTCGGACAGAAGGGGCGGCGCCGTTCGCGTGCTGGGACCACACCACAAGGGCCGGTCATCCGCGCTGCGGCTCAGGCCACCTGGACGCCGTCGCGGATGCGCCATTCGCCGTCCTGCAGCAGGTGGCGGGCGCTCCGCGTCGCGGCGATGTCGTCGAGCGGGTCGCCATCGAGGATTAACAGGTCGGCGCGAAGACCGGGCCGCACCGTACCAAGGTCGTCCTCGACGCCGATGGCACGCGCGCCCTGCAGCGTCGCGGCCTGGATCGCCTCATGGTTCGACATGCCGATGCCGGTCAGGTGCTCGATCTCGGCATGGATGGTATCGGGGCCCGTGAGCGGCGCCCCTCCCATGTCGGTGCCGGCGGCGATCGGCACGCCCGCGCGCCACGCGGCCGTGATGCCGGCGTGGTGCCGGTCGGCGAGCTCGGCTGTGCGTTCCAGCATCTCCCCGCGGAGGATCGCGAGCACGAGGCGGATGACGGCGAGTGTCGGCACGATGAACGTACCCCGCTCCAGCATCTCCTCGATCAGCTCGGCGGTGACGAACGAGGCGTGCTCGACAGTGTCGATGCCGCCGCGCACAGCGTTGCGGATGCTCGGCTCCCCGTGGGCGTGGGCGGCGACACGCTTGCCCTCGGCGTGCGCCACCGAGGTGACGATCGCCACCTCCTCTTCGCTGTACTGCTGGGGATCCGGCTGGCCGTCCGGGCGGAGAGCCGCGCCCGAGACCATCATCTTGAGCAGATCGGCGCCGTCGTCGAGCTGCTGGTGCGCGGCCCGGCGGAGGGAATCACGGTCATCGGCCGGCAGCCCGACCTGCCAGCCGTGGCCGTCTGGCAGCGTGATCCACGCCCCCGCGCTGAAGATCCGCGGCCCGGACGCGGATCCCGATGCAACCCGGTCGCGCAGGCCGAGGCTGAGTTCCGCGACGCCGCCGACCTCGCGCACGGTCGTGACACCGAGGCCCAGCATGGCGGCGGCGCGGCCCGCGGTCTCGCCGGCCTGTTCGGCGTGGGGGCGGGTGGCGGCGTTCTCGATCGCCCGGGTCGTCGCGTCGAGGGTGAGGTGCGTGTGCGCGTCGATCAGCCCCGGGATCGCCGTCGCGCCACCCGCGTCGATCTCCTCGCCGTCGCCGTCGAGTCCCGGCCCGACCTCGGCGAAGCGCCCGTCGCGGATGCGCACGTCGACGCCGTCGCAGATGTCGCCGGCGCCGTCGATGAGGCGCAGGTTGCGGATCAGCATGGCGCGTCCCTCTCGACAGCCCCGCCCGGCTCATGCTAGCGCTCATGCGCGGATGGGGGATCGGTGGACGCCGCGACCTCTGCTAACATGGATTTGCGGGCGTGAGGCGTCCGGCCCGGACCGCCCGCCTGTCGAGGAACGGTCGGGACTATGCAGAACTTCAAGACCGTCGTCCTGCTTGCCGCCATCAGTGGCCTGCTCATCGCCATCGGCGGCGCGATGGGCGGCTACGCCGGCGTTGCCATCGCCTTCGTCATCGCCCTCGGGCTGAACGTCGGCTCGTACTGGTTCTCCGCCGACATCGTGCTCAGGACCTCGCACGCCCACGAGATCGAGCACGGCGACGACCCCGACCTCTTCCGCATGATCGAGACCGTCGCGAACGCGGCGAACATGCCGATGCCGCGCGTCTACATCATCGACTCGCCGCAGCCGAACGCCTTCGCCACTGGCCGCAGCCCGAAGCACGCCGCCGTCGCGGTGACCACCGGCATCCGCCGCATCCTCACGGACCGCGAGCTGCGAGGAGTCCTCGGCCACGAGATGGCGCACGTAGCGAACCGCGACATCCTCACGTCCTCGGTCGTCGCCACGATCGCGTCGGCGATCTCGATGATCTCGTTCTTCGCGCTGTGGTTCGGGGACCGCCGCAACGGACTCGTGCTGCTGGTCGTTGCCATCGTCGCGCCAATCGCGGCGAGCGTGATCCAGCTCGCGATCAGCCGCGCGCGTGAGTACCAGGCGGACACGGACGGCGCGAACTACGTCAGCGACCCCGAGGCGCTCGCCTCGGCGCTGTCGAAGCTGGAGCGCGGCGCGCAGGTGATCCCGATGGAGGTGCCGGACGCGACCGCGCACCTGTTCATCGTGAACCCGCTGGCCGGGCACAGCTTCTCCGGCATGTTCGCGACGCACCCGCCCATCGAGCAGCGCATCGAGCGTCTGCGCCGGATGTCGGGGTACGGCGGGCAATAGCGCTCGCCCGGAGCCCCCGCCCAGGCGCCGCTCCCACTCGACTCTGATCCCCTCTCCCTGGAGGGAGAGGGCTAGGGTGAGGGGGTCCGGTTTCGCCCGAGCACGCCCGCGGCGCAGAGGCATCGAGGAGTCCGCCAGACCCTCACCCCAACCCTCTCCCGCAAGCGGGAGAGGGAGCCGGATGCAGAGGGATGTGGCCTTGAGTCAGTCCCCGATCAGCCTCAGCGCGCCGAGGTCCACGGCGGCCTGGCCGGCGTTGCGAACGAACCTGGAGAGCACCGTGGACGGGCGGTCCGTGCCCTTGTCGGCGTGGCCGCGCATGAGCAGGAAGAACATGCGCGTGAACGGCTCGCAGAACGACAGCCGGTAGGTGTCGAAGCACTCCTCGAACGTCACGCCCTCGACGCCGGCGGCCGCGAGGGCGTCGACGTAGCGGCGGAGCAGCGCCTGCTCGTGCTCGCGGCGCCCGGCCGGGTCGAAGGCGACGCACATGAAGTACGCCACGTCGTACGGACCGGGGCCGCGCGAGGCGTTCGACCAGTCGACGGCGACGACCCCGCCGGGCGGGTCGTCGGGGAAGAACAGGTTGTCGAGCCGCAGGTCGCCGTGCAGCAGCGTGCGCGGCAGCTCGCCCAGCCGCGTCACCGCCGTGCCGAGATGCCGTGTCATCGCCTCGCCCAGCGGGGCGAGGTCGGGCGGCACGAGGTCTCCGAGGTCGTCGCGATGCTCGCGCCATGCGGTGGCGAACATGCGCTGCCACATGCGCGCGTGCTCATCGATCGCCGGCATCCAGTCGAGTGCGCCGAGGCCCGGCGAGCGCCACCACGCCGCGTGCTGCGTGGCGATGGCGTCGATCACTCGCTCGGCCTGTTCTCGCGTCGCGCCCTGCACGTCGTCGCCGGAGGGGAGCGCACCGAGATCCTCGATCAGCAGCACGAAGGCGTCGCCTTCGTCGTCGATGGCGGCGTAGTAGCACGCGGGCGTGCGCGTCGGCACACGGTCCGCGAGGGCGCGGTAGAAGCGCACCTCGCGCTCCGGCAGGCGCAGGAAGCGCCCGCCGCCGCGCGTCAGCTCGATGGCGCTCGGGAGCTTGGCGATGATCGAGGCGGGCGCACCCGCCGCCGCACCCTCGTAGCCGAGGCGGATGCGCGCGACCGTGCCGCCGATGCCACGGTCGACCGCGACCAGCTCCGCGCGCGCCTCGGCGATGCGGGCGCCGCCGAGGATGCCCGAGTCCTCGAGGGCGTCGTTGAGCCACGCGGGCGTGAACTCG
Source organism: Chloroflexota bacterium (assembly GCA_009840945.1). GTDB lineage: Bacteria > Chloroflexota > Dehalococcoidia > UBA2979 > UBA2979 > VXMT01. The sequence continues at coordinate 12,808 of VXMU01000020.1, forward strand.
TCGAGGCCGGCGGGCGTCGCAGGTACAGTCATGGGGTGCGATAGTATCGCGCGGACCATGACACCCCGTCTCACGCCTGTGTACAACGAAACGCCGATACGGAGAGATGACGACATGCCTGCTTTGAGAACGTGGCTCCTCGTGCTCGTAGCCGCGTCCGCGACCCTCCTGCTGGCGGCCTGCGCCGACGACTCCGATGACGCCGAGGAGGCGACCGCCGTCCCCGCCACGGACACTACCCCCGCGGCGGCGCCCGTCGTCGAGGCATCGGTCGTCGAGCAGCTGCGCGCGAACGCCGACGCGTTCAGCTATGAGATCGGGACGTACGGCGGCACGATCACGACCGCCACCATCGGCAAGCCGCTGACGTTCAACCTCGCCCTCGCCAACGACGCCTACTCGTCTGGACTACTGAGCTACCTGTTCGAGGGGCTCACCGAGACGTCGTGGCTCACCGACGAGGTCGAGCCGCTGCTCGCCGAGTCGTGGGAGCACTCGGACGACGGCCTCACCTGGACCTTCCACCTCCGCGACGACGTGCGCTGGCACGACGGCGAGCCGTTCACGGCGCAGGACGTGGAGTTCACGTTCAACCGCATCATCTACAACGAAGACATCCCCACCAGCACCCGCGCCGCGTTCCAGTTCCGCTACCTCGATGCCGCAGGCGAGTGGCAGGTCGAGCCGATGACCGTGACGACGATCGATGACCAGACCGTCCAGTTTGTGCTGCCGACGCCGTTCGCGCCGTTCCTGCGCTCGATGGGCACCGCGATCTACCCACGGCACATCCTCGAGCCACACGTCGAGGAGGGAACCTTCAACGATGTGTGGGGCGTCGACTCCGACCCGTCCGAGGTGATCGGCACCGGCCCGTACACCATCGAGAGCTACACGCCGGAGGATCGCGTGGTGCTGGTCCGCAACCCGGACTACTGGCTCCACGACGCCGAGGGCAACGCGCTGCCGTACATCGAGCGCATCGTGAACCTGCTCGTCCCGACCATCGAGGACGACTTCGAGAAGTTCCGGGCCGGCGAGGTCGACGCGTACGGGATGCGCGGCCAGGACTTCGCGGTCCTGGAGCCCGAGCAGGAGTCGGGCAACTTCACGGTCCACCGCCGCGGCCCGGCCTTCGGGACGGTGTTCCTCGGCTTCAACCTCAACACGGGCTCGAACCCCGAGACCGGCGACCCCTACGTCGCGCCCGAGCAGCTCGCGTGGTTCAGCAACGTCGAGTTCCGCCGCGCCGTAGCGCACAGCATCGACAAGGCGCGGATCATCGAGGAGGTCCAGCACGGGCTCGGCTACCCGCAGGCGTCCTCGATCAGCCCGGCGGCAGGCGACTTCCACAACCCCGACGTGCGCCGCTACGACTACGACATCGAAGGCGCCAACGCGATCCTCGACGGGCTCGGCTGGATGGACGGCGACGGCGACGGCTTCCGCGAGGACGCCGACGGCAACCCGATCACCTTCAAGCTCGTCACCAACGTCGACAACGACGTGCGCGCGCGCGTCGCGGCGATCATCGACGAAGGGCTCGACCTGATCGGCATCGATGCGCAGTTCGAGCCGATCGAGTTCGGGGACCTCGTGGGGCAGCTGACCACGACGTTCGACTGGGAGGCGATGATCGTCGGGCTCACCGGCGGCACGGAGCCCCACTTCGGGATGGCCGTGTGGCACAGCAGCGAGTCGCTGCACCTGTGGCACCCCAACCAGGAGCAGCCGGCCACCGAGTGGGAGGCGGAGATCGACGCGCTCTACGTTCAGGGCTACCAGGAGCTCAACCACGAGCGACGCGTCGAGCACTATCATCGCGCGCAGGAGATCGTGGCCGAGCAGCTCCCGCTCATCTACACGACGCTCTCGGAGCGTCTGAGCGCGGTACGCAACGTCTTCGGCAACACGACGCCGACCCTGTACGGGCTGTGGGACGTGCGGTACGTGTACCGTACGGACGTGAACTAGCAACACGAGGCAGCAGCGAAGGAGCAACCAGATGGCGACTGCGAACATCAACGGCGTCGAGCTGTACTACGAGGAGCACGGCTCCGGGCCGCCGATCCTCTTCCACCACGGCTTCACCGGCTCGCACGACGGCTGGGTGCCGATCGCCGAGCGGCTGCAGGACCGCTTCCGTTGCATCCTCATGGACAGCCGCGGCGCCGGCGACAGCGAGCACCCCGCAGACGGCTACACCATCGAGCAGTACGCGTTGGACGTGGTCGGCATGCTCGACCACCTCGGGCTCGACCAGGTGGCGTACGTCGGCCACAGCATGGGCGGCGGCATCGGCTTCCAGCTCGGCATCGAGCACGGCGAGCGCTTCACGCACATCATGCTCGTCACGCCGATCTCGGCCGACGGCTATGAGCCGGACCCGGTGGTGTCGGCCCGCGGCCGCCAGCTCCGCGTCGACGGCGACCGCGAGACGCTGATCCGCGAGCGCCGGACCGGTATCGCCCGCGAGGAGTTGATCGACGACGACGAGGTCGCGGAGGCCGTCGACCGCTCGCTCTCGACCTCGGACGGCCACTACGACGACGGCATGGTGGCGATGGCCACGCTGCGCGTCGGCGACCGCCTCGACGAGATGACGACGCCGACGCTGATGATCACGGCCGGGGCGGACGCCCTGCTGCCCGCGAACCTCGCCGACTTCCTGCGCCTGCCGAACGCATCGCTGCACGTCTTCAACCGCGTCGCGCACGGCGTCCAGGGCGAGGTCCCGGACGAGTTCGCCGACGTGGTCGCGGACTTCGCGACGCACGGCGTGGTGAACGCGGAGACGCTCGCGGACCGCCTCGCGTCGGTGCAGGCGGAGGCCGCCGCCGTCTAGCCCGACCGCGCGGGCGACCCGCCCGCGAGCCGCAGACCGCTACGACCCCTCGGCCTCCCGCGCAGGGCGCCGAGGGGTCGCGCGTTGACGTGGCGGCGCCCGCGTGCTGGCACGGTCGCTACAAGGCTGCTCTCCGTATACAATGTATCCAGCGATGCGCATTGTATATCGGATGATGCGTTGAGGAGACGCCAGTGAAAGAGATCATCGCGGCTACAACACAACGTAACCAGGTGACGATCCCGGCCGAGGTGCGGCGCCTGCTCGGGCTGAAGCCGCGAGACAAGGTTGCCTTCACCCTCGACGACCACGGCGCGGTACGGCTGACGGCAGCGCCGTTCACGCTGGAGTCGGTGTTTCGTTCTGTCCGCCCCGCAACTCCGGTCGACGACATCGAGGCGCTCATCCGCGATGCGAAGGACGAGAAGGCAGACCAGACCGCCCGGGAGTTGCGTGGCGAGTGAGGTTCCTCGATACGAACGTCATCATCCGCTACCTGACCGGGGACGACGAAGCGAAGGCCGAGGCGTGTTACGAGCTGTTCCAGCGCGTGCAGCGCGGCGAGGAGGAGCTGTTCACGTCGGAGGCTGTCGTGGCCGAGGTCACGTTCGTCCTTTCCTCGCGGCGCGGGCCATACGGGCTGACCCACGACGAGGTCCGGAGCCGGCTTCTCCCCATCCTGTCGCTGCGAGGCCTGCACCTGCCGCAGAAGAACGTGTGCCTCGGCGCGCTCGACCTCTACGGGGCGTCACCGTTCCTCGACTTCGAAGACGCGCTCGCCGTGGCGCACTTGGAGCGGCAAGGCCTCACCGAGATCGTGAGCTACGACCGGGACTTCGACCGCGTGCCGGGGATTGAGCGAATCGAGCCTTCGTGACGCACGGCGTGGTGCACCCTCGGCCGCCCACGCAGATCGCGGAAGGGTCGCGCTCGTTTTGGTGATCCGGCCGCAGCCTGTATCCGTGAGGGCGAGTTACAGGCTGCAACCTGAGATCGACCCATCGACTTACAGGCTGTGGCCTGTAGTCTCCACCCTCGCCGCCCACTCACGGCACGGAGGGGTCGTACGTGTCGCCGATGTGGCCGAGGTCCTCGAAGCGGCGGTAGTCGGCGTCGCTGAAGCCGAGCAGCTCCTTGTAGACGTACTCGTTGTCCTGGCCCAGCAGCGGCGCATGGCGCGGCGCGAACTCCGGCATCGCGCTGCCCCGCCATGAGCGGCCGACGTGGCGGTACGTGTCCGTCTCCGGGTGCGGGATCTCGACGAAGAAGTCGCGCGCCTGGTGGTGCGGGTCCTCGTAGATGTCGCCCTCGGTCAGCACCGGCGCCGCCGGGACGCCGACGCGCTGCAGGCGGTGCGCGATCCAGTGGCGGTCGCGCGTCGACGTCCACTCCGTGACGATCGCGTCCAGCTCCGCGCGGTTCGCGAGGCGGCTCGCCATGTCGGCGAAGCGCGGGTCGCCGGCCAGGTCCTCGCGGCGCATCACCTCGCACAGGCGCCGCCACTCCTCCTCGCTGCGCACGGCGATGGTGACCCAGCGGTCCAGGCCCTGGCAGCGGTACGCGTTATGCGGGGCCATCCAGACGTCGTTGTTGCCCATCTGCTCCCAGATGCGGCCGTTCATCGAGTAGTCCAGCACGAACTCGCCGATCAGCGGGACGAAGTTCTCCGTCGTCGCCTGCTCGATGAACAGGCCGCGGCCGGTGCGGTCGCGGTAGCGCAGGCCCATCGTGAACGAGAACGCCGCGCCGGCCCCGCCCGCCGCGTCCGAGGGCACCCCGAGCGGGATGTACTCGAGGCTGAGGCCGGGGTACGAGCGGATCGCGGGGTGGCCGGAGAACGCCTCCATGTGCATCCCCATGCTGCGCAGGCTGCGGTACGGCCCCTCCAGGCCGTATCCGGGCATGCGTAGCAGGATGAATCGAGGGTTGATCGCGGAGACCCGCTCCCAGTTGATGTCCAGGCGTTCCAGGTTCTGCGGCAGGTTGTTCTCGATCAGCCCGTCCGAGACCTCGACGAGACGGTCGAAGACCTCCTGCCCGTCAGGCCGGGAGAGATCCACGGTCATCGAGCGCTTGTTGCGGCTGTGGTGGTTGAAGGCCGAGGAGCGGTTCCACGGCCGCTCGCCCGCCTCGGCGTTCGGGTAGCCGAGGCCGGCGGTGCTCAGCATCTGCGCCGCCACGATCTCCGGCGACGGGCGCGCCATCAGCCCGCGGGTGGCGTTGGCGAAGTGCTGCAGCGACTCCACGCGGATCACCTCCGCGCCCCACTCCGCGAGGTGCATCGTCGAGTAGGGGCCGGCGAGGACCACCGTGAAGTCGAGGATGCGCACGCCCTCGAGGGGGAGGCGGGCCGTCGCGCCCGCGGGCGGGACGGTCGGGGCCTCGCTGGGCGCCGGGTCGAGCTCGGCGAGCACCTCGTCGGTGTGCTCGCCGAGCAGGGGCGCGCGGCGGCGCGGCGGCATCGGCTCGTCGGGGCGGTACAGCGTCGCCGAGTAGCCCGGGTAGTGGAGCGGGCCGGTCTCGGGGTGGTCGATCTCCTGGAAGAAGCCGCGGTGGCGGAAGTTCTGGTCCGACAGCATGTCGGCCACGGTGTTGATCGGCCCGCCGAGCACGCCCGCCTCGATGCACGCCTCCGTGATCTCGGCCTTGGTGTGGGAGACCATCCACGGGATCAGGTACTGGTTGAACTGGTCGATGCGCTCCGGCTGCGCGCGCGACTCGACGGTGGCCCACTCGGGCTGCTCCAGCAGCTCCGGCTGGCCGATCATGCGGATGACGGCCTCGAGGCGGACCGGGCCGCCGCTCAGCATGAAAAAGCCGTCGCCGCACGGGAACGTGCCGCTCGCCACGGCCGAGGCGAGGGGCGGCCTGGTGCCGTAGAAGCCGGTGTACTCGTACATCATCAGCCGCGCCAGCCGCAGGTCGATGGAGTGCGTCGCGGTCTCCATGAGCGAGAGGTCGATGTGCTGCCCCTCGCCGGTCGCCTCGGCGGCGCGAAGCGAGAGCGACGTGGCGAGCGCGCCGACGATCCCCCCGTGGAACAGCGTCATGTGCCCGGCGTTCTTGAGGGGCTCGTGGTCGATGTCGCCCGAGGCGATCATCGGGCCGCCCAGCGCGTAGAGCGTGAGGTCCGTGAGCTCGTAGTCGCGGTACGGCCCGTCCTGCCCGAAGTTCGTCATCGAGGTCAGCACGATGCGCGGGTTCACCGCGCGCAGCGCCTCGTAACCGAGGCCGAGGCGCTCCATCGTCCCCGGCGGGAAGCTCTCCACCACCGCGTCGGCGGTAGCGACCAGGCTAAGCAGCCGCTCGCGGTCCTCGGCACGTTCGAGGTCGAGCACGACGCCGCGCTTGTTCGTGTTGAGGAACAGGAACACGGCCGAGCGGTCCGGGCCCGGCGTGTCCTCCAGGAACGGGGGCTGCGTGCGCGCCGTGTCGCCCTCGGGCGGCTCGATCTTGATCACATTCGCGCCGTAGTCGCCGAGCAGCCGCGTGGCGAAGGGGCCGGCCTCCCCCTGCGTGAGATCGATCACGGTCACGTCGTCGAGCGGCATCACGTCGGCCATGGCGGCACCCCCGCGCGGCAGTGTAGCGACGCGAGCGAGGGCGTGGCGACGCGCGGCACGCTCCCGGCGCCCGATGCGTTGCCGCGGCACCGCCGCGAGCGCTACGGTCGCCGCGCAATCCGACGGGCGCGCGAGGAGGTCCAAGATGGCGGGACGGTTCGAGGGCAAGGTGGCGATCGTGACCGGCGGGGCGTCGGGGATCGGCCGGGCGACCTCGCTCCGGCTCGCCTCCGAGGGCGCCAGCGTCCTGGTCGCCGACCGCGACGAGCCGATGGGGACCGAGACGGTCGAGCTCATCGAGGCGGCCGGCGGCACGGCGAGCTTCGAGCGCGTCGACGTGCGCAGCGAGGAGTCGGTCGCCGGCATGGTCGCGACGGCCGTCGAGCGCTACGGCGGGCTGGACGTGGCGCACAACAACGCGGGTGTCGTCGACCGGGTGATGCGCATCACGGAGATGGCCGCGGACCGCTGGGACCGCATGATCGCGACGAACCTGAGCAGCGTCTTCTACTGCCTCAAGCACGAGGTCCCCGCGATGCTTGAGCGGGGCGGCGGCGCAATCGTGAACACCTCGTCGGGCGCGGGACTGCACGGCGGGGCCGGGCTCGCGCACTACAGCGCGGCGAAGCACGGAGTCATCGGCCTGACGCGGTCGGCCTCGGACGAGTTCGCGCGCGAGGGTGTCCGCGTGAACGCCGTCTGTCCGGGGCTGGTCGACACGCCGCTGGTGCAGGGCAGCGTCTTCGACGTGGACTTCAAAGCGGATCCCTCCCAGATCGCCGAGGTGGTCGCGTGGCTGCTCTCGGACGACTCCTCGTGGGTCTCGGGTCAGCCGATCGAGGTCAACGGGGGTGGTCGCGGCTGAGCCTGCGGTCGAGGCGATGCGAGGCTCCTCGTGGCTCGACGGGGGGCGGGCATCCCTCCATCCGAACCCCGTCACACGACGTAGCGGGCGGCCCAAGGGCCGCCCGCCGCACGTTCGGCGTCGGTCTTTGCGCGGGGCTGCATGCATCCGCGGCTACAACGAATGCGTATCACCTATAACGAATATGTATGATGCGGGCAGTGACGTGTCAGGCACGGCACGAGTGCCAACGGAGTGGAGCAGAGTCATGACGGAACCCGAGAGCATCCGACGCTTCTGGTCGCTGGAACTGAACCGGCGCGCCCTGCTGCGAGGCGGTGCTCTCGGCGGGGTGGGCCTCGCCGCCGCCGCGCTCATCGGCTGCGGCGGTGACGACGATGACGACGACACCACGAGCACGGCGCCGGCCTCAGGCGCCACCTCCGGGTCGTCGACCACCGCGACGACCTCGACATCGACGGATACGTCGAACGGCGACGACGACTCGGCGGACAGCACCAAGCCGAGCGGTGACAGCGAGGACGCCTCCGAGCAGGTCGAGGCGCTCGGGGAGTGGATCAAGGACCCGGACCTCCCGTACCCGTTCAACTACCCGGAGCCGAACAAGGTGCCCAAGCCGGGCGGCGTCATGAAGGTCGCCACCAGTTGGGACTACCAGACCATCGACCCGGTCACCTCGGCCGCGGGCGGCACGGTCACCGTCCCCAACGTCACCTACAACCGCCTGCTCGGCATCGTGCGCGGGCCCGCGGCGGACCCGTACAAGCTCGAGCTGGAGCCGGAGCTTGCCCAGTCATGGGAGCGCTCACCGGACGGGCTGACGTTCACGTTCAACATCACCCCGGGGATCACGTGGCAGAACGTCCCGCCGCTGAGTGGGCGGGCGTTCACGGCGGACGACGCGAAGTTCGCGATCGAGCGCTACGCCAACGAGGGCGTGCACCAGGCGTACTACAACAACGCCGCCACGTATGAGGCCGCGGACGACCTGACGTTCAAGATCGGCATGGCGAACCCGACGGCGGACTTCCTCAACCCGCTCGGCAGCAACAAGCAGACGATCTTCCCGCGCGAGCTCGTGGACGACGGGACGATCGAGACCAGGGCCATCGGCACCGGCGGGTTCATCCTGACCGACGCCGCCCCGGCGCAGCACGTGATCTTCGAGAAGAACCCGGACTACTGGGAGCGCGAGGTCCTGATGGACGGCTTCGAGTTCCGGATCATCCTGGACGGCGCGGCCCGCACCGCGGCATTCCGCGTCGGCCAGATCGACTACGCGTACTCGCTGGCCCCGAACCTGGCGACGCTCGAGAAGATCCTCGAGACCAACCCGGACGTGCAGGTCAACCTGCTCGTGGTCACGTACAACGGGACCACGTTCGGGATGAACCTCACGCTCCCGAAGTACGCCGACGAGCGCGTGCGGCGCGCCATCTCGCTGGCGTTCGACCGCGAGCTGATGGTGGACCTGGTCTACGACGGGCTGGCCAAGATCTTCCACGTCATCCCGTGGACCTACCTGTACGACGAGGAGCCGACGCTGGAGTCGGGCGGGCTGGGCAACTGGATCCGCCACGACCCGGCAGAGGCCCGGAAGCTGCTCGCGGCCGCGGGCGCCGAAGGCCTCACGATGGTGAACATGTACTACCCGTACTCCGGCCTGCAGGACCAGACGGCCGAGATCGCACAGGCCAACCTCAAGGACGCCGGCATCACCATGACCGGCGGCGCCGTCGACTACACCGAGTTCAACTCGGCGTGGGTGCCGGCCAAGCTGCCGGACGTCTCCACGGTGGCGTGGAGCACCAGCGGCTTCGACGCCGACAACTGGTTCCACGGCCAGATCCACTCGGAGTCGCCGGGCAACCGCTGGCGCATCAACGACCCGCAGCTGGACGCGTGGGCGGAGGAGCAGCAGCTGGAGCTCGACCCCGACGCGCGGCGCGACATCTGGCAGAAGATCTACGACCGCGACCTGGACATGATGTACCGGCCCGGCCTTCCCCAGCGGGAACTACCCGGAGGTGCTCCAGCCGTGGGTGCGCGGTATCCGCTGGGGCGCCAGCTCGCCGAACGACAACAGCTCCTACTACGACTGGGGCGACGTCATCCCGGCGGCCTGGCTGGACAAGTAGGGAGCGAGACGCGGCACGCACCCCTCGACGCGGGTGTGCGGGTGGCCTTCGGGCCGCCCGCTCCGCGTCCGGATCGGGGCGAGGCGCGAGATCCGCGACCGGCGGGCATGGCGTATTCCTGTTGCCGGGCCATGTATAGTGCCCCGCATAACGGCACGGTATATCGCGCCGGGAGCACGTAGAGAGAAGAGGAACCCATGACGGACACCGAGCGTCTTGAGCGCTGGTTCTCGCCTGCGGTCAGCAGGAGAACCCTATTGCGAGGCAGCCTGCTCGGCGGAGTGGGCCTCGCCGCGGCCGCACTGATCGGCTGCGGCGGCGACGACGATGATGACGATGACGACACCGCCGCCACCACCTCCGGCACCACGTCGGGCAGCGGGACCACCAGCGGCGGCTCCGGCAGTTCGGACGCAAGCGCGTCGGCGGACGACAGCGACGACGCCGCGGACGACGCGGCGACATCCGACGACACCGACGAGGAGCCGGTGGGCGAGGGGATGCTGGTCCAGGATCCGGACCTGCCGTACCCGTACCAGTTCCCGGAGCCGGCAGGGCTGACGCCGAAGGCCGGCGGCACCCTGCGCGTCGCGGCCACGTGGGACGTCGGGTCGATGGACCCGACCGTGTCCGCCGCCGGCGGCACCATCACGGTGCCGAACATGGTCTACGACAAGCTGCTCGGCATGGTCGGTGGGCCGTCCAAGAACCCGTTCAGCATCGAGATCAAGCCGGAGATCGCCTCGTCCTGGGAGCGCACGCCGGACGGGACCGTCTTCTCGTTCGAGCTGCGCGACGACGTGAAGTGGCAGAACCTCCCGCCGCTCAACGGGCGGGCGCTGAACGCCGAAGACGTCAGGTACGCCTTCGACCTCTACTCCCAGACGGGGGTGCACCAGTCCTACTGGACCAACATCGGATCGATCGATGCGGTCGACGACCAGCACCTCACGATCACGATGTCGAAGGTCACGGCGGACTTCATCCTGCCGCTGGCCAGCCGGTACCAGCTGATCTTCCCGAAGGAGCTCGTCGACGAGGGCACGATCGACCAGAAGGTGATCGGGACCGGCGCGATGATCCTCGATGAGGCGTCTCAGGGCAGCCACGCGACGTTCACCAAGAACCCGGACTACTGGGCGGGCGAGGTCTACCTGGACGGTGTCGAGTTCCGGCTCCGCCAGGACTACGCAACGCGCCTCGCCGGGTTCCGCGTCGGCCAGTTCGACTACTGCTACGGGCTGGTGCCGGACATCCGGGCGATGGAGAAGCTGCTCGAGACCAACCCGGAAGTGCAGGTGAACTTCAACACCAACGTGCGTGGTAACCCGTTCGGCCTGAACCTCTCGAACCCGAAGTTCGCGGACGAGCGCGTGCGGCAGGCGATCAGCCTCGCCATCGACACGGAGTTCATGGAGGACGTCCAGTACGACGGCCTCGCGAAGTCCAACGCGCTCCAGGTGTGGACCTTCGTCTTCGACGACGAGCCCAGCGCCGCGGCCGGCGACTACGGCCGGTGGCATGGGCGCCACGACATCGACGAGGCGAAGAAGCTGATCGCGGCCGCGGGTGCGGAAGGGCTCGAGTTCGAGAACTTCTACCACAACTACGGATCGCCCACCGGCGACCAGCGCTCCGACATCGTCAAGGAGCAGCTGGCGGCCGTCGGGCTGACGTTGAACCCGCGGCACGTCGACTACACCGAGTTCAACTCGACGTGGGTGCCGGGCAAGCTGGAAGAGGCAAGCACGTCGGCGTGGGCCACAGTGGGCTTCGACGCGGACAACTACTTCTACAGCGTGCTGCACTCGCAGTCCTCGGGGAACCGCTGGCAGCTCAACGACCCGCAGGTCGACGCCCTGGCGGAGGCCCAGCAGGTCGAGCTGGACCCGGACGCGCGGCGGGACATCCTCCGCGAGATCTGGGACTACGTCATGGACAAGGCGTACCACCCGCCGCTCCCGACGCAGTTCAGCTTCGAGGTGTACCAGCCGTGGGTGCGCGGCCTGCGCTTCGGCGGGGTCATGTACTCCAACGGCTCGTACTACGACTGGGGCCACCAGATGGGGACGGCCTGGCTCGACAAGTAGCGAGCACTCCTCGGTGCACACCCCCTCGATGCGAGGGGACGGGCGGGCGGCCTTCGGGCCGCCCGCTCCGCGTCCGGCGAGGCGTCATCACGCCTGCTCCCGCCCGGATCCCGCAATAACGATTGCGCATAACGGTATGATCTCCGGGACCGGCGGCGTAGCTGCGCCGTCAGAACCAGGAGCAGAGTCATGACCGAACCCGAGAGCACCCAGCACTGGTGGGCGCCGGAGCTGACCCGGCGGAGCTTATTGCGAGGTGGCCTGCTCGGAGGGGTGGGCCTCGCCGCGGCCGCGCTGATCGGCTGCGGTGGGGATGACGACGACGATGACGACGACGGCGCCAGCACCGGCGCCGCCACGGGCGGCACGAGCGGCAGCTCGACGACCGCCACGACGTCGACGACAGGCGACGACTCCGCCGACGGCGACGCCGCCGACACCGGGGGCGACGACGCCGAAGAGGCTGTCGGCGAGGGATACGGGTTCGTCCGGGACGAGACCCTGCCCTACCCGTACCAGTTCCCGGAGCCCGCGGGGGCGATCCCCAAGGCGGGCGGGATCATGCGCATCGCCGCCACGTGGAACGTCGCCACCATGGACCCCACGGCCTCGGCCGCGGGCGGCACCATCACCGCGCCGAACATGGTCTACAACCGCCTGCTCGGCATGGTCGGCGGGGTCAACAAGAACCCGTTCACCATCGAGCTCGAGCCCGAGCTTGCCGCGTCGTGGGAGCGCACGCCGGACGGCTCGCTGTTCTCGTTCGGGATCCGCGACGACATCAAGTGGCAGAACGTGGCCCCGCTCAACGGCCGCGCGTTCACGTCCGGGGACGCCAAGTACGCGTTCGACCGCTACGCGGCCGAGGGCGTGCACAAGTCGTACTGGGCTAACGTGAGCGAGATCGCGACGCCCGACGACACCACGATGACCATCGAGATGTCGAAGGTGACGGCGGACTTCATCCTGCCGCTGGCGAGCCGCTACCAGACGATCTTCCCGAAGGAGCTCGTCGACGACGGCACGATCGCGGACAAGGTCGTGGGCACCGGCCCGATGATCCTCGACGAGGCGGAGGCCGGCAGCCACGCCACTTTCAACAAGAACCCGGACTACTTCGAACGGGAGGTGCTGCTCGACGGCGTCGAGTTCCGTCTGCGCCAGGACTACACGGCGCGGCTCGCCGGCTTCCGAGTCGGCCAGTTCGACTATGTCTACGGCCTGGCGCCGAGCATCGACCAGCTGGGGAAGGTCCTCGAGACCAACCCGGACATTCAGGTCAACCTCACGCCGGTGGTGAACGGCACCTCGCCGTTCGGGATGAACCTCTCGAACCCGAAGTTCGCCGACGAGCGTGTCCGCCAGGCGCTCACGCTCGGCATCGACACAGCGCTGATCGCCGAGCTGCTCTACGACAACATCTCCAAGACGTTGCCGCTGCAGCCGTGGACGTTCGTGCGCGACGACGAGCCTACGGCCGAGAACGGCGGCCTCGGCCGTTTCGCGGGGCGCTACGACCCCGATGAGGCGATCAAGCTGCTCAAGGCCGCGGGCGCGGAAGACCTGGAGTTCGAGAACTTCTACCACAACTACTCGAACCCCGGCTCGGACCAGCGGGCGGAGATCATCGCCGAAAACCTCGAGCAGATCGGGGTGAAGATGACCCAGCGCCACGTCGACTACACGGAGTTCAACTCCACGTGGGTGCCGGGCAAGCTGGAGGAAGGCTGCACGAGCTGCTGGCTGACGGTCGGGTTCGACGCGGACAACTTCTTCTACAACTCGGTGCACTCGGAGTCGCTCGGCAACCGCTGGCGGCTTAACGACCCGCAGGTCGACGAGTGGGCGGAGGCGCAGCAGGTCGAGCTGGACCCGGAGGCGCGGAAGGAGATCCACACGACGATGTGGGACTACTTCCTGGAGAAGATGTACTGGCCGCCGCAGCCGGCCTCGATCGGCATCGAGGTCTACCAGCCGTGGGTGCGGGGCATCCGCTTCGGCGGGGTGTTCCTCACGAACATCTCGTACTACGACTGGGGCGACCAGATCGCGGGAGCCTGGCTCGACAAGTAACGAGCACTCCTCGGCGCACATCCCTCGATTCGAGGGCACGGGCGGGCGGCCTGCGGGCCGCCCGCTCCGCGTCCGGTGTCCCGCATCCCCGGCGCATCACGTCCACTGGGAACCGACCGACGTGCGGGAACGTACTGCTATACAGGGATGGATGGTCGGCGCATCGACACGCCCGCGCGCACTATCACCACCAGGGGGCGCAGCCATGACCGAGCCTGAGGCCAGCGCGCACCGACGGCCGCTCGAGTTGAGCCGGCGCAGCCTGCTGCGAGGCGGCTTGCTCAGCGGGGTCGGCCTCGCGGCCGCGGCGCTCCTCGGCTGCACACAGGACGAGGACCCCGCGCCGCAGCCAGTCGCCGGCGCTGACGCGGACCCGACGCCCAGTCCGTCGCCAACCCCGCTGGTTGCGCCAACCGCGACTCCTCGCCCGCGTCTTGCCCGAACCGAGCCGGACGATCTGGGGATGTTGGTCTGGGATCGGGACCTGCCGTACCCGTACCAGTTCCCGGAACCAGGCTGGCCGCTTGAACGAGGCCAGACCCTGAAGATCGCCGCCACGTTCTCCGTCGACACCATGGATCCGGTGATGGCGGCCGCCGGCGGCGCCATCACCGTGCCGAACATGGTCTACAACCGGCTCCTCGGCATGGTTGGGGGTGTGAACAAGGACCCGTTCGCCATCGAGCTGGAACCTGAGTTGGCGGAGGCCTGGGAACGCACCCCGGATGGGGTGACGTTCACCTTCTATCTGCGCGGCGACGTGCACTGGCAAAACGTCGCGCCGCTGAACGGCCGCAGGTTCGTGGCCGATGACGCCCGCTTCGCGTTCGAGCGCTATCGCTACGAGAGCGTCCACAGGTCCTACTGGGCGGACATCGGCTCGCTCGACACGCCCGACGACACCACGCTCAACATCCACATGTCCAGGGTGACGGCGGACTTCATCCTGCCGCTCGCCAGCCGTTACCAGCCGATCTTCCCGAAGGAACTCGTCGACAGCGGCGAGATCGAGTCGAGGGCGGTCGGCACCGGGCCCATGATCCTGACCGAACCCCTGGAGGAGGACCGTGTCGCGTTCACGAGGAACCCGGACTATTTCGAGCGCGAGGTGCTGCTGGACGGGGTCGAGTTCCGCTTCATGCACGACCCTGCCGCCAGGCTCGCCGCCTTCCGCGTGGGGCAGGTCGACTACGCGTACGGAATTGCCGACAACGTCGAGCAGCTGAACGCTGTGCTGGAGACCAATCCGGATACCCAGGTCAACTTGCAGGTGGTCGACTCCGGCAGGATGCCGCTCAGCCTGAACCTCTCGAACCCGAAGTTTGCGGATGAGCGTGTGCGGCGGGCGATGACGCTCGCGTTGGACACGCAGCTCATAGCGGACACCGTCTATCCCGACCTGGCAAGACACTTGCCGCTGCACCCGTGGGTGTTCGTGGAAGACGAAGAACCGGGGCCGGAGTCGGGCCTGCTCGGGCGGTGGTTCGGACGCTACGACCCGCCTGAGGCGAGGCGGCTCCTTGCGGCGTCCGGCGCTGAGGGCCTGAGGTTTGGGTGCGTGTACCACAACCACGGCACGCGGGTGTTGGACCGTCTCACTGACATGATCCTCGGCGCGCTCCCCGGGGTGGGCATCACCATGGACTCGAGGCATGTCGGCGAGTCCGAGTTCGACGCGATCTGGACGTCGGGTAACCTCGCCGAGGCCAGCACATCGGCGGTCGCGCCGGGAGGGTTTCAGGCCGACCACTTCTTCCATGACCTGGTCCACTCGGGGTCTCCGAAGAACCTGTGGAACCTCAACGACCCGCGAGTCGACGCCTGGGCCGAAGCGCAGCAGGTCGAGCTCAATTCCGACGCACGGAGGGAGATCCATCGCACGATGTGGGAGTACTTCCTCGACAAGGTGTTCTGGCCACCGCTGCCCGCCCCGGTAGGCTTCGAGGTCTACCACCTGTGGCTGCGCGGGATCCGCTTCGGCGGAATCCTCGGCACCAACAGCTCCGACTACGACTGGGGTGACCAGATCGCGGAGGCCTGGATCCTCGACCCCGAGGGTTGGCGCCGATAACCGCCCGCCACCGCCCCACGCGAGGAGCGCCGCAGGCTCCATAGCCGCACGACCCGTAGACTCGGTCCATGTCGCCGGGGAACGACCTCGCCATCCAGACGCAGAGCCTGCGCAAGGCGTACGGCGCTGTCGAGGCGGTGCGCGGGGTTGACCTCGCCATCGGGCACGGCGAGGTGTACGCGCTGCTCGGGCCGAACGGCGCGGGGAAGACGACGACCGTCGAGATTCTCGAGGGCCACCGCGAGCGAGACGGCGGCGAGGTCAGCGTGCTCGGCCACGACCCCGCGCGGCGCGAGCCCGCGCTGCTGCGGCGCATCGGCATCGTGCTGCAGACGCCGGGCGTCGAGCCCTACCTGAACGTCGCCGAGGCGATCGAGCAGTACCGCGGCTTCTACCCGCACCCGCGCCCGCTCGACGAAATCATCGAGATCGTCGGGCTGACCGAGCAGCGCGGGCAGCGCATCCGCAAGCTCTCCGGCGGCCAGCAGCGCCGCCTGGACGTGGCGATCGCCCTCGCAGGCGACCCCGAGCTGCTCTTCCTGGACGAGCCGACCACGGGCTTCGACCCGGCGGCGCGGCGGCAGGCGTGGGACATGGTGCGCAACCTGCGCTCCTCGGGCGCGACGGTGCTCCTCACCACGCACTACATGGACGAGGCCGAGCACCTCGCCGACCGCGTCGGCGTCATCGTCGATGGGGCGATGGTGGCGGAAGGCACGCCCGAGGACCTGATGGCGAGCAGCCCGGCCGCCGTGGTCTCGTTCCGGTTGCCGCCTGACCACTCGCACCTCCTCGACGGCGTCGAGGGCGCGCGCGCCTCCGGTGACGGGCGGTACGAGGTGCGGACCGAGTCGCCGACCGCCCTCCTGCATGACCTCACCGGCCGCGCGCTCGAAGCCGGGTCCGAGCTCGCCGAGCTCCGCGTCGAGCGCGCCACGCTCGAGGACGTCTACCTGGACCTCACCTCGGAGGCCTCGTCGTGACGGGGGCGCGGCTGCTCGCGCGGCAGATGCGCTACGAGTTCCTCGCGTTCCGGCGGAACCCGGCAGCGGCGTTCTTCACGTTCTTTTTCCCGCTCATCTTCCTCGTCGTCTTCAACCTCATCTTCGGCAACGACACCATCAGCATCCCGGGCGGCGATACGAACACCTCGACGTTCTACATCCCGGCGATCGCGGCGTTCTCGGTCATCAACGCCTGCTACACAGGCTTGGCGATGTCGATCTCGTTCGCGCGCGACCAGGGCCAGCTCAAGCGCGTGGCCGGCACGCCGCTGCCGAAGGGCGCGTACCTGGGCGCGAAGGTGCTGTTCATGACGATCATCGGCATCGTCCTCGTCGCGGTGGTCACGGCGTTTGGCTGGGTGTTCTACAGCGTCGACGTGCCGACGGGCACGCTGCCGGCGTTCCTGCTCACACTCGCGGTGGGCGCGGCGGCGTTCGCGATGCTCGGGCTGGCGATGACGGCGTTCATCCCCAACGCCGAGGCGGCCCCGGCGGTGGTGAACGCGGTCATCCTGCCGCTGCTGTTCATCTCCGACGTCTTCATCCCGCTGCGGGACAACGCGCCGGTCTGGCTCGGACTCGTCGGCGACGTGTTCCCGGTGAAGCACCTCTCGCTCGCCCTGCAGGCCGCGTTCAACCCGTTCGAGGATGGCTCCGGGCTCCGGCTCGGGCACCTCGCGGTGATGGCGGCGTGGGGCGCCGGGGGCGCGGTGGTGGCGCTGCTGCGGTTCCGATGGGAGCCGAAGCGCTAGGTCGGAGAGTCAGTCGCGCGTCGATTAGTCCCGGTCGACGCCCACGACGGTGACGCCAGCGACCGACTCAACATCCGCGATCGCCGAGCGGATGGCCTCCTCGATGGTCTGTGCGGTGCGGGTGAAGTCCAGGTACTGGGCCCCGTCGGCGCTGCCTGCGAGCGCGTCGTCGCATCCGCTCTCGTAGAGGGCGTCGAGCAAGGGCGTCTCGTGGACGTCGCGCCCCTCGACTATCAGCCTGAAGCCAGAGTCGGCATCGAGTCCTCCGCCCCGCTGCCACAGCAGTCACGAATCGTCTCGCTCCCCGAAACGACACGCGGTGGGATGTGGTTAACAGGCAGGGGGGTCGACCTTCTGACCTCTACCCGATCGCGTCCACGAGCAACGTCGCGAGGCTGAGGAAGACTAGGAAGCCGAGCACGTCCGTCGCGGTCGTGAGCCAGATGCCGGCGGACAGCGCCGGATCCTGTCGGAACCACTGTAGGCCCATGGGGATCAGCACGCCGGCGATCACGCCGACGAGCATGTTGACCGCGAGCGCGATACCGACGACGAGGCCGAGCGTCGTGTTGCCCTGCCACGCCCACGCCGCCGCACCGACCGCCACGCCAATCACGACCCCGTTGACGAGGCCTGTGGTGACCTCGTGCAGCACCACGCGCCACAGGTTGCGGCCGGCGAGGCGGCCGACGGCGAGCGAGCGGACCACGACGGTGAGCGTCTGGATGCCGGCGTTGCCGCCCTGTCCCGCCACCACCGGGAGGAACGCCGCGAGCAGGGCGACCTGCGCCACGGTGTCCTCGAACGTCGCGACGACGACGGCCGCCATCAGCACGGTGAGCAGGTTCACCATCAGCCACGGCAGCCGGAAGCGGATCGAGCGGCGCACGCTGCGCAGGTCCTCGTCCTCGTGGACGCCGACCTGGCGGAACATGTCCTCGGTCGCCTCGTCCTCGAGCACGTCGATGAGGTCGTCGGCGGTGAGCGCGCCGAGGAGGTGACCGTCGTCGTCGACGACGGGGAGCGAGAGCAGCTTGTAGCGCTTGAGCAGGCGCGCGGCCTCCTCCTGGTCGGTCGAGGCGGCGACGGACACCACGTCGGCGACGGCCAACTCGGCGATCGGCGTCTCGGGCGGCGCGAGCAGCAGCGACCGCAGGTTCACCACGCCGCCGAGGCGCCCGTCGGTGTCGCGGATGTAGACGTAGAACGGCTGGGTCGCGTCGGGCTGGATCGAGCGCAGCTCCTCGATCGCCTCGCCCGCCAGGCGGTCGGGCAGGATGGCGATGAGCTGGCCGGTCATGCGCCCGCCCGCGCTCTCCTCGTCGTGCTCCATGAGCGCGCCGATGGCGTGCTGCTGCCGGACCGGGATGGCGTCGAGGACCTCGCGTCCGATGTCGTCCGGCAGCTCCTGCACGATGTCCGTGGCGACGTCGTCCGCGACGTGCTCCAGCACGCTCGCGATGCGGTCCGGATCGAGGCCGACGAGCAGGTCATCGCGATAGTGCGGCTCGAGGTACGTGAGCGAGGCACCGAGTTCGCGCGGCGTCAGCCGCTGCACCAGGAGCTCCGTGACCTCCTGGTCGACACCCGCGAAGGCTTCCGCGAGCTGCGCCGGGTGCAGTTCACGGGCGAGCGTGAGCGCGCCGAGCTGGTCGCCGGCCTCGATCCGCGACGCCATGGCCGCGGCGGGGTCGAAGGAGGTGGCGCGCTCGTCGGGGGCGGTCGTCATGCGCGTTGCCTCATCGGGCGATTCTACGCAGCGCCTCGGGCCCGCCAGCGAGGTGGTCGGGTGGAGTCAGCGGCGCCCGCCGCCGAAGAATCGACGGACGGAGTCCCACGCCCCGCCGCCGCCGCGCCCGCCCAGGCCGTTGAGGAAGTCGCCCCACGCCACCTCGGCGGAGGCGGAGCGCTTCAGGTCGCGCACGCGCTCGTCGATGATGTCGCGCACCTGGCCCTCCTCGCCGGCGTCGAGCCAGAAGCCGTGCTCGGCGCGGCACGTGTCGAGCTCCAGGTCGTACGCGCGGTAGTTGAAGGCGGCCATCTGCTCGCCGCAGACGGGGCAGCGCAGCTCGGAGTCGCGCTCGGAGAAGCGGATCGTGCCGCGGCGCTCGTCCTCGTCGCCCTTCGTGGCCTCGAGCTCATCAAGCTCGTGGTGGTCGAGCCAACGGCCGTTGCAGGTGTGGCAGTGGTCGACCTCGATGCCGTGCATGCGCTCCTCGACCAGGTCCGTACCGTCCCGCGGGCATTGCATCGATGTGGCCTCGAATCAGGGTGTCGCGTCGCCGGAATCGCGCGGCAGGGGCGCTGCCCGCCCGCGATCCAAGTGTACCAGCGCGCCGATCCGGGGCCCGGTCACAAGAGGGGTGCGTGGTAGGATTCCGCCATGACCAGCGACCCCCCGGCCATCGATCCCCGGCACTTCCGCGACGTCGCCGGCTCGTTCGCCACGGGCGTCACCGTCGTCACCACCCACGACGACGAGCACGGCGCGCACGGCATGACGGCGAACGCCGTCTCCTCCCTCTCCCTCGACCCCACGCTGTTCCTCGTATGCGTCGAGACGGACGCGGGATCGTTCGAGGCGATGGAGCGCGCGGGCGGGTTCGCGGTCAACATGCTGGCCGCCGACCAGGAGGACGTCTCGCGCTTCTTCGCGCAGCGCAACGACCCCGGCGACCCGATGGGGCCGCATGGCTGGGCGATGAGCGACGGCGGATCGCCGCTCCTCGACGGCGTGCTCGCGTGGGTGGACTGCCGGACGCACTCGGTGCTCGACGGCGGCGACCACAAGATCTTCGTCGGGGAGGTGACGGGCTGCGAGGTGGCGCGCCCGGACGCCGAGCCGCTGCTGTTCTTCCGCGGCCGCTACCGCGCGATCGAGGCCGAAGCCGGGTAGTTGCCTGGGGCGCGGATCCGCGATCCCGTCAGTCGTTATCAAGAGTCACCAGCCGCTCTTGCCGTGGGTTCAGTCAGGCCGCGGAGTACATGACCGACCGCGGCAGCGTTAGCGGAGGGGCGCCAACTCTGCGAATGAGGTACGGCCCACGACCGAAGCGCCGGACCGCCTCGGCCGCCGCTTCCTGGAAGTCCCGGAAGACGCCCACCAGACGCTCGTCGTGGACGATGACCCACTCGCCGAAGTGATCGGTTTCGAGTTGATGGCGGAGGCGGTCGTACGCTGCGATGTCCTTCGAAAGCTCTGCCATCGAACGGCGTCTCCCACTCGTCAGCCCATGGTAGATCAGCAGTGTTCCGCCAGTTTGCGCATCCCCGGAGCCTGTTACACTCGATCCCAGCGGCCGTAGGCCGCGTTCTCCGCGTGGTGGGTGTCGCCTAGCGGTCTAAGGCGCCAGGTTGTGGCCCTGGAGAGCGGGGGTTCAAATCCCCTCACCCACCCCATCCCGTTCCCTCTACCCGCACGCGACCGTGCTACGATCGTAGTGCTCCACCACCCGGGAGGCACCATGCACGTTCGACTCGCGCGCTCCGCGGCCGTCCTCGTCGCGTTGCTCGCGCTGCTCGCCGCCGCCTGCCGCGGGGGCGATGACGACACGACCGTCGAGGAACCCGTCGACCCCAGGAACGACTTCGCGTCCCGCGTCCTGCAGCTCGGCGAACCGCTCGACACCACCATCGACGTCCGGGACGGCGAGCTTGTCCCGGGCCTGCAGGCCGTCCTCAACCCCGAGGCGGTCATGGTCATCGACAGCGCCGTCGATGGCGGCGGCGAGGCACTCACCCTCATCGCCGAGACGGCCGGGATGACCACCGCCGAGGAGTTCCGGGCCGCGTGGGAGGCGAGCACCGTCGAGGCGTTCGCCCGCTTCGCCTCCGGGCTGCGGGCCGCCGACGACCCGCAGGCCATCCGCGACGAGCTGTTCCTCCCGAACATCGCGTCGCTCCCGGTCCACCCCGACGGCGTCCTCGTCGGCAGCGGACGCATCGCGAACCCGGACGGCTCGCAACGCTACTTCCTGGTCTTCGACCTCGTCGACACGCCGTCGGAGATCGAGCAGACTGTCGCCAGGCAGCTCGACCAGTCGCCGTGGCAGGCGACCGGCGGGCAGTCGTCCGAGGAGATCGCGATCGTGCAGTTCCAGAGCACGATGAGCGCGGACGTGCAGGGCGTCGCGTGGGTGCAGCCCATCCTCGCGAGCGCCACGCTCGAGGCGGCCGCCGGGGGGGGCCCCCCCCCCCCCGGCGGCCGCGGCGGCCCCGCGCCCCCCCCCCCGCCCCACCCCCCCCACCCCACACCCCCCCACAAGAAAAAACAAAGCCAGCCGCCCC
>VXMU01000020.1:34505-41850 GCA_009840945.1 Chloroflexota bacterium
GCGGCGCGGTCGGGGGGGGGGGCGGGGGGTGCGGGGGGGGGCCCCACCCCCCCCGCCGCCCGGCCCGCGCCGGCCGGCGCGCGCGCCCGCCCCCCGCCGCCGCGGAGGGCGAGGGCGACGGCACTGCCGAAGCGCCGGCACTCGAGGGCCCGTTCGCCAACCTGATGTACCTCGTCCAGGCGCTGCCGCCGGGCGGCCCGATGGAAGAGGACTTCGAGCTGCCCCAGGCTCGGCCCGTGCCGGAGGCGTTCCCCGCCGCGTTCCTCATCGACGACGACATGACGGTGATCAACACGGCGTGGAGCACCCAGCCCGGCGCGACCGCGTACCGGATCACCATCCTGACGCCCGGCTCCAGCTTCGAGCTGGCCGAGGACTACCGTGAGCGCATCGAGGGCGAGGGCTGGGAGGTCCTCGAGGACGAAGCAGTTGGCTTTGCGACCCTGCTCGGGTTCGCCTCGGACGATGACGGGGTGCAGGGCCAGGTCCAGCTCGACGCATTCTCCGAGGACGAGGGCTACACGCAGATCGTGATCAGCGTGCAGGTCAGCTCGCGCACCCCAGCCGAGTAGCCCCGCCCGGCGCCCCTACGCTCCCAGCGTCCGCGGGGCTGTGCGAGCAGTCCCGTCGCGCCTCGCCGTCGTGCGACAATGGCGCCGTCCGGTCCTCCGCCGAACCGCGGGGGACGCCCGGAAGGCGGGCGGCGAGGTGACCACCAGGCAGCGATGCACATTCGGCGGCGGGTTCCTGCGCCGCGGCTGCGGTCGCCCGGCCATGACCGACTGCGTCTACTGTGCGCGCCCGTTCTGCGAGCAGCACGGCGAGCGCGGCGCGCAGTACATGGACGTCTGCGCCCGCAAGAACTGCCAGCGCAAGAAGGCCGACCTGGACTCACACACCGAGTGGAAGACCCGTGTCGAACTCTCGAACCGCGTGAGCGTGTGCGCGGACGAGGCCTGCGAGGAGCGGATGCGCCACGAGTGCTCGCGCTGCCGGCTCTTCTTCTGCGCCGAGCACGTCCGCGAGATGCGCGTCCGCGACACGAGCCGGCATCCGCCGGTGGAGGTGAAGGGCCTGGTCTGCCCGCACTGCGCGGAGCGCCGCAAGATCTGGGGCTGAGCCGGCGCCTCACTCCTCGCTTCGTCTGTCCCTCGGACTCGTCGGCCCCTCTGATCCCCTCGCCCCCGGCTGCGGGGGAGAGGGCTAGGGTGAGGGGGTCCGACCCGCGCGGGCGAGCAGCCGACGAGGAGCCTTCCAGACCCTCACCCCAACCCTCTCCCGCACTGCGGGAGAGGGGGTCGGACTCTGAGCCCCTCGCCCCCGTCTGCGGGGGAGAGGGTGAGGGTGAGGGGGTCCGACCCTCGGGTGCGAACAGCCATCGACGAGCCTCCAGACCCTCACCCCCGCCCTCTCCCGCAATGCGGGAGAGGGAGCCGGACTCTGATCCCGCAGCCTCTCCGCCGGATGCTGGCTCGGCGAATCGCGGGCTCCACCCGCTACTTGCCTCGAGCTGGGTATACCCCGCGAACAAGCGGGGGAGGGAGCCGGAGGAGGTCAGTGCGAAGGCCCGAACAGGCCCGGGTACGCGTCCGGGCGGTGGGCGAGGACCGGGTCGATGCGAGGTGCCACGCGGTGG
The DNA here is from genome assembly GCA_009840945.1 of Chloroflexota bacterium. GTDB lineage: Bacteria > Chloroflexota > Dehalococcoidia > UBA2979 > UBA2979 > VXMT01. The sequence goes on from VXMU01000020.1 coordinate 36,142, forward strand.
CGGCGCGTGAGCGCGCGGTTCGCGTCGGCGGCGACGGCCATCGCCTCGCCCGCCAGCGACTCGGCCGCCACCGCGCCCGACGGCTCGACGACGTACGCGCCACCCGCGCGCTCCAGGCCTGCCGACGCGACCACGTAGGCGCGGTTCTCGGCCGCCCGCGTGCGGGCGATCACGCGCACGCCGTCCTCGACGGCGCCGGCCAGCGGGGCGGCGCACCACACCAGCACCTCCGCGCCCGCCAGCTTGAGCGCGCGCGCCGGCTCGGGCGCGAGCGCGTCGCCGCCCGCGAGCAGCCCGAGACGCCCCAGCCGTGTGTCGACGAGCGGTGGCGGCGCATCGCCCGGCGTGAAGCCCGCGGCGACCTCGCCGGCGTCCAGGTGCGCCTGCCGGTAGGCGCAGACGAGCGCGCCGCCGTCGAGGAGCAGCATGGACTTGTGCGCGCGCTCCGCCTCGCCGTCGCCTCGTGCGGGGCGCTCGGCAAGCGTGACCGCGATCATGAGCCCGGTCTCCGCGCTCAGCGCCTCGAGTTGTGGGAGCAGCTCGGCCTGGCTCAGCGCGTGCGGGTCGGCGCCGGCGAGGTCGGGGAGCACGAGCAGCTCCGCGCCCTGCGTGGCGAGCGTGGCCGCCATCGCGCGCACCTGCTCCATGAGGTCCACCGCCGAGGGCTGCGCGGCGAGCGCGGCCGCCGCGATCCGTACCTCGGCGTCGCCGACCACGACCGGCTCGGCGGTCGCGCGGGCCGCCGGTGAGTCCTCGCCGGCGATGGCCGCGCCGCCGTACAGCTCGGGCCGCCGCGCCACGGGCGCGCCGCGCGTCTCGTCGAGGTCGATCGAGGCGCGGATGATGCCCGGCTCGTCGCTCGGCGCCTGCGCGCGCCACCGCCCCGTGGGGTCGACGACGCCCGAGCGTCCGGCGTAGACGACCGTGTCGGCCTCGACGCCGACCTTGTCGGCCGCCACGACCCACGCGCCGTTCTCGATGGCGCGCGCCGCGAGCATGTAGTCGACCTGCGGGTTCGAGAGCGCAGCCGGGTCGCGCCCGCTCGACACCCACGCCGTGGGGTCGATGAGCAGCTCGGCGCCCACCGCCGCGAGCGCGCGTGGGATCTCCGGCAGCCGCCCGTCCGCGCACACGAACACCCCGGCGCGCGCGCCGCCGACCTCGACCAACGAGGCACCCTCGGCAGGCCCCGACGAGGCGGCCTCGAACCACTCGCTGTCGAAGTGCCAGAGGAAGCGCTTGGGGGTACGGCCCAGGACCTCGCCGGCCGGGCCGAAGCAGACCGCGTGGTTGCGCAGCGCGCCGCCCGGCGCGCGCTGCACGAGCCCGGCGACGATCGTCGCGCCGTGGCGCGCCGCGCGCTCGGCGAGCGCCGCCTCGACCTCGGCGTCGGCGAGCACGCCCGCGGCCTTGTACGCGGCGCGCGAGTGCAGGTAGTAGGCGGGGTAGCTGGCCTCGGGTGCGACGATCAGGGCGGGCGGTGGGCCGTCGGGCGGCGCCGCCGCCTCGTCGATGCGGCGCAGCAACTCGGCCCACGCCGCCTCGTGGTCGGCGAGACCGAACGCGCGCAGTTGCAGCAGCGCGACGTCCAGCACCCGGCGGCCCGTCACGACCCGACGAGGTGTCCCGGCATTACGCGGACTCCGCGACCACCGGGTTCACGAGGAAGCCCACGCCCTCGACCTCGACGCGCACGGAGTCGCCCGGCTGGAGCTGGCGCGTCTCGCCGGGCGTACCGGTGAAGACCAGGTCGCCGCGCTCGAGGGTCATCGAGCGCGAGATCCAGGCGATGCACTTCCGCACCGAGTGGATGAGGTCGGCCGTTGTCGCCTGCTGCACCACCTCGCCGTTCACGGAGACGCGCAGGCCGATGCGCTCGGGGTCGAGGTCGGTGGCGATGAAGGGGCCGACGGCGGTGAAGCTGTCGGCGGACTTCGCGCGCCACCACTGCAGGTCGTCGCGCTGCCAGTGGCGCGCGGAGACGTCGTTGCCGCCGGTGTAGCCGAGCACGTAGTCGTCGACCTGGTCCTCGGTGAGGTTGCGGGCGCGGCGGCCGATCACGGCGACGACCTCGCCCTCTTCGTCGACGCGCCCGGCGTCGGCGGGGAGCACGATGGGCTCGCCGGCGCCGATCACCGAGCTCGGCGCCTTGAGGAACGGCTCGGGGTTGCCGGGCGCGTCGCGGTCGTCGCCGAGGTGGGTGCGGTAGTTCAGCCCGATGGCGACTACCTTCGTCGGCGCGGTCGGCGCGAGCAGGGTCGCCTCGCGGGCGGTGAAGCTCTCACCGGTGCGTTCGAGGCGGCCGAAGAGCCCGCCACGCACGATGTGGATCGTGTCTCCCTCGACGATCCCGGAGAGGGTGCGACGACCCACGCGGACGCGTCCGAGCAACATCCATGGCCTCCTGTCGGCGGTGTCCGCCCCCCCGGTCGGTGCTCCTTCGAGGGAGGCAGGCTGTTCGTGGGGCTCATGCTACGATGCCCGCGACCAGCGTGCGGCACCGCCGCGAGGAGCCCGCCACCCTGTTCGAGATCTACAACACCCTCGCGCGTCGCGCCGAGCCGTTCGAGCCGCTGGAGGACGGCGTGGCGCGGATGTACGTGTGCGGCATCACGCCGTACGACGTCGGCCACCTGGGCCACGCCTTCACCTACGTCGTCTTTGACACCGTCCGCCGCTACCTCGAGTTCCAGGGCTACGGCGTCCACCACATCCAGAACATCACCGACGTCGACGACGACATGGTGCGTGTCTCGCGCGAGCGCGGGATGAGCATCGCGGACCTGACCGAGGAGAACCACGCCATCTACCTGCGCGAGATGGACTCCCTCAACGTGCTCCGCCCGAACGCGTACCCCCTCGCTTCGGAGTCGATGCCGGGCATCATCCAGATGATCGAGACGCTGCTGGCGGGCGGGAACGCCTACGTCGTCGACGGCCACGTGATGTTCGACGCGGCCACCACGCCGCGCTTCGGCGCGCTCTCCGGCAAGACGCCGCAGGAGCTGCGCGACGGCCCGCGCACCGACACCATGCCGGACGAGCCCGACCACCTGAAGCGCGACCCGCTCGACTTCGTGCTGTGGCAGCCCTCGGACGCGCCGGGGGCGGCCTACGAGTCGCCGTGGAGCACGGGGCGGCCCGGTTGGCACATCGAGTGCTCGGCGATGGCGACGGCGAACCTGGGGCCGCGCATCGACATCCACGGCGGCGGGGGGGACCTCGTCTACCCGCACCACGAGTCGGAGATCGTGCAGTCGGAGTGCGCGACGGGCGCCGCGCCGTTCGTGCGCTACTGGATGCACGTCGGCACGCTCACGATCGACGGCGAGAAGATGTCGAAGTCGCTCGGCAACCTCGTGAAGGTGAGCGAGCTGCTGGCGCAGGGCCACACGCCGGACGCGATCCGGCTGATGCTGCTCGGCCGCCACTACCGCGAGCAGCACCCGTGGAGCAGCGAGGAGCTACACCGCTACGAGGACCTCGCCGTGCGTCTCCGCCGCGCCCTGGACGCGCCGGGCGGCCCGCCCGACCAGCTCCTGGTCCAGCCGCGCCGCAACCAGTTCATGGACGCCCTCGACGCCGACTTCGACACGCCGAAGGCCATCACCGTCCTCACCTCGATCGCCGCGGACATCGAGCGCGGCCGCCTCCACGGCGAGACGGCGATCCCCGCGCTCATCGAGCTTGCGGGTGTGCTGGGGCTGACGCTGGGGCGCGAGGAGTAGCCGACCCGCGTTGTAGTACGCTCGGGCTCCGTCGGGCCGGGTTACAGCAGGTGGGTGAGGGGCGAACGTGGTCGAGATTGGCGGCGGACTGCTCGCCCTCGCGGCCCTCGTCTGCCTCAACGGCTTCTTCGTCGCAGCCGAGTTCGCGCTCGTCACCATCCGCCGCACGCGCGTGCAGCAGCTCGTCGCCGAGGGGCGACCGGGGGCCCGCAACGTCGAGGCCGCCGTCGGGAACCTCGACAGCTACATCGCGGCGTGCCAGCTCGGCATCACCATGGCCAGCCTGGCGCTCGGCTGGATCGGCGAGCCCGCGCTGGCCGGAGTGCTCGAGCCGGTCCTCGGCGCCGTTGCCGGCCATGCGATCGCGGTGGTGGTGGCGTTCGCCATCATCACGACCCTGCTCGTGATTGCCGGCGAGCTCGCCCCGAAGGGCCTCGCGCTCCAGTACCCGGAGCAGACGGCGGTCGTGGTGGCGGGGCCGCTGCGGCTTTTCCGCGCCGTCTTCCGGCCCGCCATCTGGGCGCTCAACGAGGGCGGCTGGATCGTCGCGCGCCTGCTCGGGGTGAACCGCGCCGCGGGGCAGCAGGGCCACTTCGGCCCCGACGAACTGCGGCTGGTCGTGCAGGCCAGCGCCGACGCCGGCGAGCTGAACGAACAGCAGCTGTTCATGCTCCAGCGCGTCATCCGCTTCGCCGACCTCACCGTCGCCAACATCATGACCCCGCGCACCGAGATGATCGCCATCGACGCCGGGGCCTCGACCGACGAGGCGATCGCGTTCGCGAAGGAGCAGCGGCACTCGCGCTACCCGGTGTACCGCGGCGACCTGGACGACGTGATCGGGGTGCTGCACGCGCGCGACCTGCTGCTGGCGGAGTCGGACATGCCGCTGCCGTCGCTGCTGCGCGAGCCGCTGATCGTGCCGGCGCAGATCGACGTGCAGGAGCTGCTGCGGCTGATGCGCGTGCGCCGCACCCAGTTCGCGATCGTGCTCGACGAGTACGGCGGCACCGACGGCCTCGTGACGCTCGAGAACGTGCTCGAGGAGATCGTCGGCGAGCTGCAGGACGAGTTCGAGGTGCCGGAGGAGCCGGCCGTGCGGCGCGCCGGCGGCATCACCCGCATCGACGCCGCCGAGGGCCTCGACGTGCTCGACGACCTGCTCGGCCTCGAGGTCGAGCCGGGGCCGTACAACACCGTCGCGGGGCTCGTGCTGGAGCTGCTGGGCGAGATCCCGGAGGTGGGCGCGACCGCCGAGTTCGAGGGCTACCGCTTCACCGTCGTGGAGATGGACGACCTGCGCATCTCGCTGGTCGAGGCGCAGCCCATCGACCCGCGCGGGCGGTAGCGCGCTCCCGAGCGACTACGGCTTCGGGGCCTCCCCGTCCGTCGAGGACTCCTCGTCCGCGTCTTCGTCGCGTCGCTGCGCCCGCGGGCGCTTCGCGAGCTCGTCGCCGAGGGCGTCGACGGCGGGTCGCATCGACCGTGGCGCGACGTTGCGCGCGACCTGCGCGGCCGCGCCGCGCAGCTCCTCGTCGTGGTCGCTGGCGTATTGCGCGGCGTCCTGCGCGGCGCGCGCGATGTGCGGCGCGGCGGCCTCGCCGGCGGCGCGGGCCTGGCGGGCGAGGCGCTCGAACTCGGGCTGAGCGCGCTCGGCGGCGTCGCGCACGCGGTCGGCGGCGGCGCGGGCGGCGCGCTCGGCCTCGGGCCGGTGGCGCTCGGCCTCGTCGCGCGCCGCCGAGGCGAGGCGCTGCACGCGGTCGACGAGTTCACGGGCGTGCTGGCCGGTCGTGGCGTCGGTGGCGGCCTGGGCCGCCTCCTCGACACGGCGTCGTACCTCGTCGGTGAGGCTGCCGCCGGTCGACGAGAAGCCGCGGCCGCGCAGTTTGCGCGGCCGCGTAGGGGGGGGTGTCATATTAAAATCGGCGAGCCCACGAGACAAGACGGCAGCTCGGTTTCCGGCGTGGGGGTGAAAAAAAAA